>NZ_CP019420.1:5492451-5797587 GCF_001984215.1 Mycobacterium sp. MS1601 | reverse complement strand
CAGCTTGTCCGCCTTCGCCAGCGCCTCACTGACCGCGGTGTTCATCACCTCTTTGAAGCCGCGGTCCCAGATCTCCTGCATGGTGTGCCATGTCATGCCCTGCTCGAGCATCCATTCGAAGGTGTCCTGCGGCGGCCAGTAGCCGCGTAGCCCGACCTGGACGAAATGGGTGCCCGGCACCGCCCCGGATTCGATGAGTCGACGCATCGGCGTGCCATGGCTGGCCAGGTTGCCTTCGATGATGTCGGCGGTGTCGGCGTGCGCGTCGAAATGCACGATGCCGACGTTGCCGTAGCCGTGCACGTCGGCCACCGCCGTGGCCGACGGCCAGGTGATCGAATGGTCACCGCCCAGGACCACCGGCACGATGCCGCGCGATGCCACAGCGTGAACCCGCTCACGAATGTTGGCGTGCGACACCTCGGTTTGGCCGTGCGGGCAGTACGCGTCACCGAAATCCACGACCTCGAGCCAGTCGAAGATCTCCAGGCCGAGGTCCATGTGATAGGTCCCGGGCTCATATGCGGTGGCTCGGATGGCGCGCGGGCCGAAGCGGGCGCCAGGCCGGTTGGTGGTCGCGATGTCGAAGGGCGCACCGACGATCGCTACGTCGGGCTGCCACGAATCGAGCTGCTCCACCTCGGTCAGGAACGGCCGGTGGCCGAACGACGCCAACCCGGCATACGCCAGGTCGAGTTGCTCTGCCATCCCTGGCGGGAGGTCGCGTTGCGGTCCGTGGTGGTGGTCGTGGCCCATGGACAAACCCTAGGGGCAGAACGGCCATGTGGCAGGTAATTGAAGGTCGCCTCGCGTCGGCGGATCGTTGGACGACCGATGATTTCTGGCTCGGCACCGGGTCTCAATCAGCAGACCGAGAGGAGAACCCATGGTGATCGTCGCCGGACATCTGACAGTCGCTGCGCACCAACGGAAGGAGTATCTGCAGGGTTGCAGTGCGGTGGTGCAGCAGGCCCGGGCCACCCCGGGGTGCCTCGATTTCTCGATCAGCGCGGATCTGGTGGATCCCGGCAGGATCAACATCTTCGAGCGCTGGGAGACAACGCAGGCCGTCGAGGAGTTCCGCGGCGGCGGCCCTGGCGACGATCAGGGGGCTGCCATCCTCGCCGCGGCCGTCGCCGAGTACAACGTCAGTGCGACGCGGTCGCTGAGCTGAGTTTGGCTCGGATCGACGCAGGCCACGGCTGCTTCTCGTAGTTCGTGGAATCGACGCACACGTGGGTCATCAGACACTCGGCGATCACGTCGTCGCCCCGCAGGATGGTGAATTCGGTTTGCAGTGAGGTGTTTCCGGGCGGCCGGAATGTCACTGTCACCGTCAACCGGTCGTCGTAAGAGGCCGGGCGTCGGAACTGCAGCTGGGCGGCGGCCACCACGACGTCGACGCCGGAATCCAACAGGGCCTGGTAGTCGCCGACGACTTCGCTGAGCGCGTCGGTGTGAGCCATGTCCACCCACGTCAGGTAGTGGGCATTGAACACCCGGCCCTGCATGTCGCATTCGACGAACCGGACCCGCAGCGGCATGGTGTGGTGCACCGTCATCACAAGGCCTCCGCCGTCGCCGCGCCGGTGGTGCCCCTGCGTGCCGCCGCGCAGCGTCGCGGCGCTGACCTGCCGGTTTCGTCACACTCGAGGGGGCGTCGGCGCGGGTCGCCAGGTCCGGCTCCGCTGAGCCGCCTGCGTCTGCGCCACCTGTGCACCAGCGTGCCGAACGGTGGAGCGGGGGACTCGCGAATGCTCACCTGGACAGTCTGGCCGACGCGCTGTGAGAACGTAGGAGCACTATGGACTCCCATGACTACGTCACCTATGAGCAGTGGGGGCGTTCCTTTTTTGAGCTCGCGGTAACCGAGGAGCGGGTGGCCGCGGCGTTCGCCGAGATCGCGGGCGACGAACTGACCATGGGTCCCATGGCGCAGGGGCCGGGCCGCTTGGCGCGCGTCACCGCCAAGGTGCGGATCCAGGAGCCGAGAGCGACTCGTCAGCTCGGTGACACCATCACCTTCACGATCCGCATCCCGTTGGTGATCGATCTGTTGGTCGATCTCCGGCTGGACAAACAACGGTTCACCGTCGACGGTGAGATCGCTCTGCGCGCCGCCGCCCGCGCCGCCGAGCCGCTGGTGTTGATTCTCGACGTGGCCAAACCGCGGCCCACCGATATCAGCGTCCATGTGGAGTCGAAGTCCATCCGCGGTGAGATCGTGCGGCTGATCGGCGGGGTGGACGCCGAGATCCGACGGTTCATCGCCGCGCACGTATCGGCTCAGATCGATGCGCCGGAGTCCATTCAGGCGAAGGTGATCGACGTGGCGGGGATGATCGACCAGACCTGGCCTTAGTCCGAGGCTGGCGACGGAGGAGCCAGGCGAAGGAGCTCAGGCTGGTGTGATGGCGTGGCACCATGAAGCCCGTGACCGCACAACTGGATCTGCTCAGCCCCACACTCGAGGTGGCCGTGGTGACCACCGACCTGGCCCCGATGATCGAGTTCTACGAGAACTTCCTGGGTCTGGAGTTCCAGTCCGAACTGGACTTCCCCGGCGGATCGCAGCGGCGCTACGCCCTGGGCGGCAACGTCGTCAAGCTTGTCACGTACACCCCTGCGCCCGCGCTGCCCGCAACACCAGGCGGCGGCAAGGCGCAGGCCGGGATCAAGTACTTCTCGTTCGCGGTGAAGAACCTGACCGCGCTGGCCGAGCGAGCCGCCCAATCGCCATACGAGGTCGTGGAACCACTCACCGAGTTCGAACCCGTGCCGGGTATGGGCTTTCTGTTCATCGCCGACCCGGACGGCAACTGGATCGAATTCTTCGGCACTCTGTGACCACGACACGGGTGGGGTGCGTCTTTCGCCCGCAGTTCGCTCCCGAGACGCTGGCGGCCGCGGCCCGGGCCGCCGACGCCGCGGGCCTGGACGAATTGTGGCTGTGGGAGGACTGTTTCCTGTCGGGTGGCGTGTCGTCGGCAGCTATCGCTCTGGCCAACTCGCAACGCCTGACCGTCGGAGTGGGGGTGCTGCCGGTGCCGCTGCGCAACGTCGCCCTGACCGCCATGGAGATCGCCACGCTGTGCCGTTCCTTTCCGGGGCGCGTGCGTGTCGGGCTCGGACATGGCGTGCAGGACTGGATGGCGCAGATCGGTGAGAAGGTCGCCTCACCGATGACGCTGCTGCGTGAACATCTCAGCGCGCTACGGCTCTTGCTCGACGGCCAGGAGGTCACCGTCGAGGGCAGGTACGTCAAGCTCGATGGAGTGAAGCTGGACTGGCCTCCGCAGGCGGGCGTCGAATTGCTCTGTGCCGCAGGTGGACCCAAGACGCTGGCTCTCAGCGGCGAGTTGGCCTCGGGTACCGTCATCACCGGCGGTACATCCCCGGACGGGTTGGCCGCCGCGATGCCGCACGTCAGGGCGGGTCTGGCGCTTCGGCCTGAACCGGCGTCACATTCGGTGGTCGCCTATGTGCAGTGCGCGCTCGGAGCAGATGCGAAAAGCCGTGCATTGCAGGAGCTTCAGGTTTGGGGCTTTGATGTCGACGCGGACCTGGCCGCCTACGGCACGCCCGACGAGGTGGCTGCCGCGGCGGGGCGGTGGGTGCAGGCCGGTGCGGACACCATTGTTTTCCAGCCGGGCCCTGACGTCGATGTCGTCGACTTCGTCACCGACATCGCGGTCCAGGTGCAGCCTCTGATGAACCGGACGTCGCGGTGATGACTCGCGTTCCCTGCGCTGCTGCGCACTTCTACCGGCGCAGCCGGCGTCCCAGGTAGACCAGCCCGAGCCCCACCAGCACCGTCAGTGGACCCAGGATCGACCAGGTGGTGGTGTTGCTCATGGGGCTGCCCTGCACAAAACCGAGCCCCTGCAAGGTGAACAGCAAACCGAACAGCGCGATGATCACGCCGAACAAAACGAGCAGTGCACTGCGCATCGACCTGACTGTACCCGCCCTGCTCACCCCGGGGCTGGCCCCATCGCGTATCGACGATCAACTGCTACTTGGTACCGAACATCCGGTCACCGGCGTCACCGAGGCCCGGCACGATGTAGCCCTGGTCGTCGAGTTCACGGTCGATGGCCGCGGTGTACACCGGGACATCAGGGTGGGCGCCGTGCAACGTCGCCAGGCCTTCCGGGCAGGTCAGCAGGCAGACGAACTTGATGGACTTGGGCCGGTACTCCTTGAGCCGGTCCACCGCCGCCACCGCTGAATGTCCGGTGGCGAGCAGCGGATCGACCACCACGATGTCGCGCTCGGCCAGATCGTGGGGCATCTTGAAGTAGTACTCGACGGCGATCCGGGTCTTGGGGTCCCGGTAGAGACCGATGTGGCCGACGCGAGCGCCCGGCACCACGGACAACATGCCGTCCAGGATGCCGGTGCCGGCCCGCAGGATCGAGACAAACACCAGCTTCTTTCCGTCGATCACCCGGCCGGTCATGGTCTCCAGTGGAGTTTCGATCTCGATGTCGTGCAGCGGGATGTCACGCAGCACCTCGTAGGTGAGTAGAGCCGACAGCTCGTTCACCAGTCGACGGAAATTGTTGGTGGACACTTGTTTCTGCCGTAACAGGGTCAGCTTGTGTTGCACCAGTGGATGTTCGATCAGACATACGTCGCTCATCAGAAGACAGTCCCGTCGCTGGTGATGGACAAGGGCGGCAACCCGTCACGCAGCTCGCGTGCCAGCCGGCGTCCCGCCGACCAGGTGCCGCCCTCCAGAATGCAGGCCAACGGCATTGCCGCCTCACCGACACCGAGGTGCCGGCGGACCAACGGCGCCAGTTCGTCGATCAGAGCCACTGTCAGCGCACGCCACTCGACCACCAGCTCATCGGACACCGACCAACTCCGGGCGCTCCACGCGGGGTCGCGCAACACCAGGACACCGGTGTCGAGGAGCAGCCCGCCGTTGCGGTACTCGGGCAGCCCGGTCAGCGCGTCCAAGCCCGTCACCTCGGCGCCCGCCCAGCTCAGCGGCTCCAGCAGCGAGTACGTCAGCCACTGGGACAACTTGTGAAACGGCATCCACCCTCCGGCCACCGCCGGGTGCGGCCAGCAGTCTCCCACCGGCACTCCGTCGATCAGGTTGTCGGCCAGCCAGATTCCCGACAGTGAGTTCAGCAGGGCAGTGAGGATGTCGTGGGTGGCGACGGTGGCCCCGTCGGCGGTGAGGACGTCGAACAGCGTGCCCGGGCGTTCGTCGACGGCGGCACCGAGCCGGCGCAGCAGTGCGGCACGGCCGTCGAGGCCGACCAGCGGATTGTCGGGGGAGACCTGGAACGCCCGCGCCAGTTGCCCGGTATCCAGTGACGTCAGCCCCGCCGCATCCGCCTGGAGCGGATTGTCGGGGTCGGAGGAGAACAGCCCGGCGCAGAAGGCGTGGAAGCTCGCGACGCCCAGTCCCTCGGAACGCGTGAACGACTGCCCGCTGCTGGTCTCGTGATAGCTCCAGCCCGGTCCCGAACCGGCGTCGAGCAACACACTGACCACGGCCAGATCGACGTAGGTGCGTGCGCGTTCGGTATCGCTGCGGCCACGCAGCTGACGGTCGAGATCGGCTTTGCGGTCCACTCCGCCCGCCTCGAAATGCCGCCAGCGGCTGTGAAACGGAATCTGCAGATCCGGAAAGCGTTGTGCCGTCAACTCGGCGACGTGCGCGGCGGCGACCTGCAGCGCGGTGTCGTCGATCCTGAACCATGGTGAACTGCCGGAACGTGCACGCGCCAGCAGTGATTCGGCGCGGATACGGATGGCTGCCGTGGTGCGCAACTCGGCGACCGACACCGTCACCCGCTCAGGCCCCGGCCGACAGTGTTGCGCAGCGCTTCGGCGTCGGGGACCTCGCCGGGGGTGAAGTAGCCCGCGGCCATCTTGGCGTCGATTTCGACACGGGCGTCGGCGGGGATCAGCTCGTCGGGAATGTTCACCCGCTCGCCCACCTCGATGCCCGAACCGGTGATGGCGTCGTACTTCATGTTGCTCATCGACACCAGCCGGTGGATCCGGGTGATACCCAGCCAGTGCAGCACGTCGGGCATCAGCTCCTGGAAACGCATGTCCTGCACTCCGGCAACACATTCCGTTCGCGCGAAGTACTGATCGGCGGTGTCGCCGCCGATCTGGCGCTTACGCGCGTTGTAGACCAGGAACTTGGTCACCTCGCCCAGGGCGCGACCCTCCTTGCGGGAGTACGCCACCAGACCCACACCGCCGCGCTGTGTTCCCGCGATGCATTCCTCGATGGCATGGGTCAGATAGGGACGGCAGGTGCAGATATCGGAACCGAAGACGTCGGAGCCGTTGCACTCGTCGTGCACGCGGGCGGTCAGCTCCACCGACGGGTCCGACAACGCGCGGGGATCGCCGAAGATGTAGACGGTCTGGCCACCGATCGGCGGCAGGAACACCTCGAGATCACCGCGAGTGACCAGTTCGGGGTACATCCCGCCGGTCTCCTCGAACAGCACTCGACGCAAGTCGGCTTCGGTGCAGCCGAACCGGGCAGCCACGCCGGGTAGGTACCACACCGGCTCCACCGCGGCTTTGGTCACCAGGGCGGCTCCGCTGGGTAACAGGATCTTGCCGTCCGGGTGCAGTCGGCCCTTGACGACGGCTTCGGCGATCTCGGGAAGGTGCACGTGCGCTTTGGTGACGGCGATGGTGGGCCGGATGTCCATGCCGGCGGCGATCTGCGGGGCGAAGACGTCGGCCACGGCTGCGCCCCAGGGATCGAGGCTGACGATCGCGGTGGGGTCGCCCCACTTCGGATAGGGACCTACGACATCGGTAGGGGCGGTATTGGTGAGATCGGCGCGGTGCTCGCGGGACAGGGCACCCGAAGCCACTGCCAACGCCCGGTAGACGCTATAGGAGCCGGAATGGGTGCCGATGACGTTCCGGTGAGCTCGTGAGCCGGTGGTGCCGATGACAGGGCCGCGCTCGACGGGAGTGGCGGCACCCCAGCGCACGGGGGGCGCCTCCGGTCCACCGCTGTGCGATGTCAGCCGGATATGGCTGGGAACCCGTGGGGCTTCAGCAGACATGACGATCCTCGACATCCTCGGCCCGGCGGCCCGGCGTGGCTGCCGGAATGGGCAAGCATAACGAGTTGCCGGGGGTGCTGCCGGGTCACGGCTTCACCAGCGGTCAGGCCGACTTTGACCCCGTACCGCCACCGGGCCTCATCGGTCGTTGCCCGTGTTGTCGTCGCCCCTCCTCGGCCAGCCACGCCAGGCCCGCGGCGCTGGACAGCAGTGCGACGATGCCCGCCCAGGTGCCGGTACCGACCCACGCCTGGGTGAACGCGACGATGCACACCGCGAATGCCGCTACGCCTACCGCGATCAGCACCAAACCTGGAATTCCCACCGGAGTGTCTGCATTTGCCGGGTCTGGGGTTCGGTCACTCACGTGTGTCTCCCCTCACGTGGTCCTCGGTCGCCCCGACGACCTGTTACCCATGGTTGGTACCCGAGTACCAGCGCAGCTGAAACCCGGTACCGGGAATAGCTGGCCCTGTTTATGCACTTTGGACGAAGGGTAAAGCTCTGACATCCAACATCGAGCGTGTGAGGAGGCGATATTCCAGATGTCGGGTCGACACCGTGAAGCATCTCCGCACCACCAGCCACGTTCTGGCGCGGCAGCAGCTGTGAAGCGCTCCGCCGGGGTCATGTGGTTTCCGGCGTCCATGGCCGTGGCGTTCGCCGGCTTCGGTGCCGCCGTGATGGTGGCGCAGTCAACGCCGGAGACTGTGCGCGCCGATCCGGCGCCCAGCGCTTACACCGTGGCGCAACCGCAGTCGGTCAGCCAGCAGGGCACCATTGTGGCCGTCACCGCGGACACCATCACCGCGCGCAGCGACAACGGCTTTGTCCAGACCTACCGAGTGACGCCGCAGACCACCGCGGTCACCGGGGCGGGTGGCCAGTCCTTTGCCACCGCGGTGCCTTTCGCCGTCAATGACCAGGTGTCCATTCATGGCACCGTGATTTTGGGGCAGGCCACCGCCACCGCCGTGGCCGACCGCGCGGTCATCGGGCAGCATGGCGTGCCCATGGATTGGACCTAAACCTCTGCGCGCAGTTGTCTGCTGTCGCGTCCGGGTGGCGCTCCGTACATCCGCCGGTACTCGCGAGTGAACTGAGAGGCGCTGTCGTAACCCACCGCGTGACCTACCGCGGCCACATCTCCGGGGCGACTCAACAACAGCGACCGGGCGTGCTGCAACCGAATCTGTTTTTGGAACTGCACCGGACTCAAGGCCGTCACCGTGCGGAACCGGCGGTGCAGCGTCGAGGAACTCATACCGGCAAGGCGGGCCAGCTGTTCGACCGCGATCGGCTCGGCATAGTGGTCCCTGATCCAGGTGACCACTCGGCCGATATGGGTGAGATCGCTGTCTGCCAGCCCGATCTGGCGCACCATGTCCCCAAGCGGCCCGGTCAGGGCCCGCCAGAGGATTTCCTGTTCTATCAGCGGAGCCAACACCGGCGCGTCGGCCGGTCGGTCCAACAGGCGCGTCAATCTGCAGACAGCGTCGAGTAGGTCGTGGTCGGCTGGGCCGGTGGCGATGGCCGAGGGTTGCGTCTCGGTGCGGATCGAGCGCCGACTCGGCATTCGCAGTACCAAGTCGGCGACCGCCGAGGGCCGCAGTGTCAGCCCCAGCGACAGCGCAGGCCGCCCTGGCGCCACGTCCAGGTAATGCCCGGTCACAGGCAGATCGGCCGTCACCACCAGGCAGTCTCCCGCGCGATACTCATAGGTCCGGTTGCCGATCGACAATCGCTTGCCGCCCTGGGCCATCACCACCAGAATCGGTTCGGTCAGCGAATACTCCGGCACGGCTTCGGGTTCGGTGACCGCCGAGAGCAGCAACCCGTCGATCGAGGTGTGCAGGTCGGGGCGCGCGTGCGCTGCGATGCGACCGCGGATGGTGTTCAGCAGGTTCTCCCGTGTCGTCATGTCCCCAGGGAACCAGCATCAGACCGTGAAATCCACCCGATCCCGTCAGATTGAGCAGGATTGTGCAAAAACGTGGGGGAAATGAGCTACCGCGGGCGTGGCTTGCCGGATGGAATGAAGAGGTATCACACACCACCACTTCCAGGAGCAACCGATGTCCCTCGACCACTACGTCACCCTCGGCCGATCCGGTCTTCGCGTCAGCCCGTTTGCGTTGGGCGCCATGACCTTCGGTACCGATGCCGGTGGTGCCGGAACCACCGAGGAAGAGTCCGGGCAGATACTCACGGCCTACCTCGAGCGTGGCGGCAACTTCGTCGACACCGCGAACTTCTACACCAACGGGCATTCCGAGGCCATCCTCGGCGACTACTTCGCGAACCGTCCCGGATGCCGTGATCGTGTTGTTCTCGCCTCAAAATTCTTCACCAACATGTACCCGGGTGACCCCAACGGTGGCGGAGCGGGCCGGCGGTCCATCGTCGCCCAACTCGAGCAAACGTTGCGACGACTCAAGACGGACTACCTGGATCTGTACTGGCTGCACAACTGGGACCGCAACACCCCTGTCGAGGAAACCCTGCGCACACTCGATGACCTGGTCCGGGTGGGCAAGATCCGCTACATCGGCTTCTCCAACACCCCGGCCTGGGTGACATCGCAGGCGCAGACGATGGCGACGCTGCGCGGTTGGAGCCCGCTGATCGCCGTGCAGATCGAGTACTCGTTGTTGGCCCGCACCATCGAGCACGAAATGGCGCCGCTGGCACGTGACCAGGGAATGGCGCTGGTGCCGTGGAGTCCGTTGAAGAACGGCTTCCTGTCGGGCAAGTACCGGCGCACCGGCGAGGTCGCCGATTCTGCGCGGGTGGACTACGTGGGACGGCCCACCGACCACCAGTTCGGCGTGATCGACACCGTGGTGGCGGTGGCCGCCGAAGTGGGCGCCAGCCCGGCGGCAGTGGCCCTGGCCTGGCTGCGGTCCAGGCCGGGCACCGTGGTGCCCATCATCGGGGCGCGGCGCCTGCATCACCTCGAGGACAACCTCAAGGGCCTCGAGATCACTCTCAGCGACGGCCAGTTGGCGGCCCTGGATGCCGCCTCGGCGCCCGAGCCCATCGACCCTGCCCCGCAGAACGGTGTGGTGCGTGCGATGCTGCAGTTCGCGGGCACCACCGTCGACGGCGAGTCGTCCACGGTGTATCCGCCGCTGCTGCAGAGCAGCACGCGCTACTGACTCTGCTAGTTGGTTGCGGGCGCCGGGTGCTGGCCGTGCGGGTCCTCCATGTTCATCACCGGAACCGTGGGATCGGTTGTCGGCAAGGCAGATTCGATGCCGAGTACCGATTGTGGAGATTGCCCGTCGGCGCTTTCGAGCGTAACGCTGGTCTGCGGCCCGGCGCTGATGTTGATCCCGGGGCTGGGTGGCTCGGGATGCGAGTTACCCACAGAGATGCCGTAGGACGCGCTGGAGTTGGTGAGGCTGCCTGCAGCCTGGCCGGTGTTGCCCAGTTGACTGCCGGGCAGGCCGCTCAGTTGTTGGCCCGCCGCGGCATTGGTGGTGATCCGGACCCCGCGGGCATCGGTGGTGGCCGGCGGCCCGGTCACGATGATGTTGTACGGGTAGGAGAAGCTGCCGGGCTCCGGGGTGGGCGCGCCCGGAACGTAGTCGGGCGCCCCAGGGAGATCGGGCGGTTCGGCGGCGGCTGTGGGCGCCGCAACCGCCATCAGGCCGGCAGCGACAGCGACCGCGGGAAGGTACCGAGACGTCATGGTGGCCTCAGATCTTGATCGGGTCGCCGTAGATGGCGAACTGGGTGTGCGCCGCGGATGTCGACACACGCAGATAACCGTAGGACCGAATGGTCACATCGCCGCCGCAGGCGTCCGCTTTGACGTGGATGTTGTCGATGTCGATCATGGCCTGGCCGCCCTCGCTGAGTGCCATGTTGGACAGCGGCAGGTCGACGATCACGCCTGGTTGCACCACGGTCTGCACGAATCCGGCTCCGCCGCCGGCGATGCCGAGGTTGGCGCCGTTGCTGAACGGCAGACCTACCGACGCCTCCGGGGCGATGCCCGCGGTGCCGCCGTACTGCAAACCGGTCGACACATCCCGCTGGCATCCCAGTTGATAACCCACGATGAACAGGCTGTCGGTGATCTGCCCGGCACCGCCGGTGGCGGTGGCAGTCCCGGAGACGGTCACGAAGCCCTCACGGGAGTCGGCTGCATT
Source organism: Mycobacterium sp. MS1601 (assembly GCF_001984215.1). Taxonomy (NCBI): domain Bacteria; kingdom Bacillati; phylum Actinomycetota; class Actinomycetes; order Mycobacteriales; family Mycobacteriaceae; genus Mycobacterium; species Mycobacterium sp. MS1601. The sequence goes on along the minus strand of NZ_CP019420.1, from coordinate 5,786,363 downwards.
GGCGAGATTGGGCACCGAGTTCACCACTTCGCGGTCCAGCTGAATGTTCAGCTGCCAACCGTCGCGCGACATCTTCCCGTAAGTCTTGGGCGCCATGTTCACCGGCTCCGCCGACGCGGCGGGAGCACCGACAACGCTGTTGAGCACCACCGCGACCACGACAGCTGCTGCCGCTCCGGAAAGCCTCATGAAACCCAAGCCCCCAACTCAACTGGTTCTGTCACCGATTCAGAGTCGACGGCGATGTCGGTTGATATCAGCGTGCGGCCACCGAAGTGTAAAACACCGACGGCAATTACCGGCGCCGTTGAATCTATCCCGACAAGCCGTCCGAGGGGTGGTGGCGGGCTACGGTCTGGCAAACCCCGACACCGGCGCGTCACCGGCCCGGCGGGCATGCCGTGGACCATACTCAGGCGCCATGGGGCCTCAACCCTCGCCGGACCCGCGGTCTGCTCCCGGCGATTACGAGCAACGCGTCGATCCGGGGGCCCTGGCGCTCGCAACCGTGGCCGGTGCCATCGCTTTCATCTTCGGCGACGGTGACTGGGATGTCCTGGCCTGCGTGGTGGGAGTGCTGTTGCTGATCATCCTGCTGGCCCATCACCGTGCGGCGCCCGTGGTGCGCTCTCCTCGCGCGTATCTGTTGCGCGGTGCCTTCGGGGCGACCGTCGGCCTGGCGTTGTGTATTGCCATCGCGCCGGTCATCCAGTTCGGCATCATCGAGCCCTACTACCCCCAATACGACGACGAGGGCTACCGAGACAGCGGCGCGTACGTCACCACCGAGGTGATCGGCGTCCTCTGGCCGATCGTGCTGCTGATCCTCGCGGCGCTGGAACCGAAGATCGCGCGATGGCTGGACCGGGCGCCCCGCCGCCGGCGACAGGCACCCGGTCCGACCGAGCTGTAGACCTGTCGATTCAGGCGCCGCGTGCGGCCGCGCCGACAGCGACCGGGGCGGGCACCGAATCCCGGATCGAGTCCAGGATCTCGCCGCTGCGAATGGCGATGTTGGACAGCAGTGACGACGTGAGCCCGTGGGTGTGTTCGGTGTTGCCCTGGATGTAGAGGTTGCCCGCGGTGGGGGGCTCGGTGGCCAGTTGATAGTCCCGTGTCACCGCGGGCTGTCCGTCCACCAGCACCAGTCTGTGGTGCAAGTCGCCGAGGATTCCCTGCAGGGAGGCAGGCAGGAAGCCGGTGGCATAGATGACGGCGTCGCAGTCCAGCACGTCCACCGCACCGGTGGGGTGGTGCAGGATGTGCACCCGTACGCCGTCGTCGTCCTCGTCGGTCTTGGTGATACTCGAGGCGCCGCGCAGGAACAGCCGTCGCTGCCCGGCCACTCGTTCGGCGTACTCGCGGGCGTACAGATCCTCGATCAGCGGCAGATCCACCGCTGAGTAGTTGGTGCTGCGGTGGTAGTCGATCAGCCGGCGCCGCACGCCGGGGTCGGCGGTGTAGAAGTCGTCGACGGCGTCGGGATCGAACACCCGGTTGGCGAACGGACTGTCGTCGGCAGGGCTGTACCCGTACTTGGCGAACACGCCGTGGATCTCGTTCACCGGCGACTGGTCGTGCAGGTAGGCGGCCACTTCGGCGGCACTCTGGCCGGCGCCCACCACGACGTACCGGTTGTGGGTGTGGCCCGGCAGTTGCTCCAGGTGGTGCAGGAAACCGTGGTTGTGGATCTGACGCGCCGACGCGGTGACCCCGGCGGGAAGCGCAGGGTTCAGGCCGCCGGCGATCACCACATTGCGGGCGCGCAGGCGGCGGGCACCGTTGCCGCTGACCTCCACCTCGAAGCAGCCGTCCACCTCCCTGACGCCGGTGACCCGCGACCCGTAGTGCACCACCGCAGCCACCCGTTCGGCGGCCCAGGACAGATAGTCGTGGAACTCGAGCCGAGTGGGGAAGAAGGTCTTGTAGTTGATGAAGTCGGTGAGCCTGCCGCGTTCGGTGAGGTAGTTCAGGAACGTGAAGTCACTCTTCGGGTTACGTTGTGTCACCAGATCTTTCAGGAACGAGATCTGCATGGTGGCGCCCGGTATCAGCATGCCGGTATGCCAGCCGAACTCCTCCTTGGCCTCTACGAACTCAGCCTGTATCGGCCTGACGGTGTTCGGGTCGGCGTTGTGTTCGGCGATGGCGATGGCCAGCGCGAGGTTGGAGGGCCCGAAGCCCACCCCGACCAGATCCAGGATCCGTTGGTGACCGTTGGTGGACATCACGCACCTGCCATCTGGTCGACGGCACCGGGGACGGGCTGCGACGGGTCCGATCCCAGTGCCACGATGCGGTTCGCGGAGTCGACGTGTACCACCCGTGCCTCGTGGAGTGCCCGCTCCGATTCGTCCACCTGCAGGAAGGACATGATGATCACCAGGTTGCCTGGTGAGACCAGATGGGCTGCAGCGCCGTTGATGCCGATCACCCCGCTGCCCGCGGCGCCGGTGATGGCGTAGGTGACCAGTCGGGCTCCGGAGGTGATGTCCACGACGTGCACCTGCTCGCCTTCGACGATGTCGGCGGACGCCATCAGGTCGGCATCGATGGTGATGGACCCGACGTAGTGCAGGTCGGCCTGGGTGACCGTGGCCCGGTGGATCTTGCCTGCCAATAGTGTTCGTTGCATTTGGCGCCCTTCTCGCGTTGTGGGAATGTGTTGTGCAGTAGTCGATATGCTCATGTGAGCTCCTCGGCGATCACCGGGCCCAGCTGTTCCAGGATGGCCGCGTCCAGCAGCTCGGAGTGTCCGCACTCCAGTGGCAGCACCCGCACCCGGCCGGTCAGATGCTGGGCCCATCCGTGTGAGGCGACTCCGTGGAGGTCCAGCTCCATCACGGTGGCGTCGACGAAGAAGACGTCACCGCTGTAGGTTCTGTAGTCGGCTGCGGCCGTGAGCCGCTCGGCTGCGACGTAGTTCTGGATCACCAGCGCTATCTGATCGTCGTCCAGAAAGCCGATCGCATCATCGCTGTCGCGCACCAACCGCACCGCCTCTGCCACCGACAGCCGGGTACCTGCGGCCACCCGGAACCCCATCTCGCGCATCAGCCCGGCCAGCACTTGCTCGGGATCGAACTCCGTCTCGGGGGCCACGTCGGTGCGGGCATCCAGCATGCCGACCCAGCTGACATCGCGCCCGCGTGCCACGAGTTCGGCGGCGATCAACACCGCCAGCGCGCCGCCGAACGACCAGCCCAGCAGCCGGATGGGTCCTGTGGGGCTGATCAGGTGCACGGTGTCGGCGTACTGGGCGGCCAGTTCGTCGATGCTGTCCGGCAGTGCTGTGCCGGAGAACAGCGGCGACTGCAGTCCGTACAGCGGGATGGACTGCGGCAGATGCCGTTTGAGGCCGGAGAACTGCCAGCTCAATCCGCTGGCCGGGTGCACGCAGAACAGTGGTGGCGCTGAACCTCCGGTGCGCAGCGGCAGCACCGGTGCCAGACTGTCGGCCTCCGATCCGGCGCCGGCCAGCCTTGCCTCGACGGCGCGGACAGTGGCGGCCATCATCAACTCACCCACCGAGATCTCGGCGCCGAACTCACGGCGCAGGGCCGCGGCCAGGCGAACCAACAGCAGAGAGTGCCCACCGAGGGTGAAGAAGTCGTCGTCCAGACCAACCCAGTCGACCCCGAGGATCTTTGCGAACACCGCGGACAATCGCTGTTGCCGGTGGGTGCCCGCGACGGAGTCGGCGCGCTGCGGCCGCGGCGGCGGCAGCGCCTTGCGATCCAGCTTTCCGTTGGGAGTCAGCGGGAACTGCGCCACCTCGACGTACGCCGAAGGTGCCATGTGGCCGGGAAGTGACGCAGTGGCGTGAACGCGCAATTCCTGGGGGCTGCAGTGGATTCCGGTTGTGGTGTAGTACGCCACGAGCCGGTCGTCGCGCACCGTCACCCGCGCCGACGCGACACCGGCGTGAGTACCCAGCACGGCCTCGATCTCGCCCGGCTCGATCCGCACCCCGCGCAGTTTGATCTGGTCGTCGGAGCGCCCCAGGTACTCCAACTGCGCGTCGTTGCGCCACCGCACCACGTCACCTGTGCGGTACAGCCGGGACCCGCTGCCGAATGGATCAGCCACAAACCGCTGGGCGGTCAACGCATTCTGGTTCAGGTACCCGTCGGCCAGCTGCACACCCGCGAGGTACAGCTCACCCGTTGTCCCGGGCGGAACCGGCTCAAGGTAGCGGTCCAGCACGTGCGCTCGGACGTTCCAGCCCGGCCTCCCGAGCGCCACCGGGCCACCGTCGGCGGTCCAGCCCAGTACGTCCACCGACGCCTCGGTGGGGCCGTAGAGGTTGTGCAGCGCCACCTCGTCACCGAACACCGCGGTGAACCGGCGCGCCAGCTCGTCGGAGAGTGCTTCACCGCCCACCGTCACCCGGGTCAGTGACGCGCACCTGCCGACGTCGAGGTCGTCGAGGAACAGCTCCAGCATCGACGGCACGAAGTCGACGGCCGTGACCTGTTGATCGGCAATGACATCGGCCAGATAACGCGGGTCACGGTGGCCACCGGGTTGTGCCACCACCAGCGTGGCGCCCGCGCTCAGCGGCCAGAACACCTCCCACACCGAGGTGTCGAACCCGATGGGCGTCTTCATCAGCATCCGATCCTCACCGGACAACGGGTAGGCGTGCTGCAACCAGGCGATCCGATTGGTGATGCCGGCATGCGGCACCGCCACGCCTTTCGGTTTGCCGGTGGAGCCGGAGGTGTAGAGGACATACGCCCACGACGACGGGTCCACCACTCGTTCCGGCCGGCGATGGGGGTCGGCCCGCGCCGCCCGAACCTGCGCGGTGTCGTCGACCACCATCGCAGGACGTGCGTCGTCGATCATGTGGCGCAACCGTTCCGGTGGATACTCCGGGTCCAGCGGCAGGAACGCCGCGCCGGTCTTGGCCACCGCGAGCAGTGCCACCACCAGCTCCAGTGAGCGAGGCAGCGCCACCCCGATCACAGCGTGGTCTCCGGCGTCGAGCAGGCGTGCCGCCAGTTGATCCGACCACCGGTCGAGTTCGGTGTAGTCGAGCTGTTCCCCGTCGAAGATCACCGCCGTGGCCGCCGGCCTCGATTGCGCCTGCCTGTGCACCGCCGCCGCCAGATCCGCCGGAGGAACGGGATGGCTGGTGTTGTTGTAATCGACTGTCACGGTGCGTAATTCGTCATCCAACAGCACGTCCACGGTGCTGACCCGTCGTGTCGTAGCGCGTACCACCTGGTCCAGCACGGACACCAACCGACCTGCCAGCGTCCGCACACTGGCCTCGTCGAACAGGTCGGAGCTGTATTCGGCCATCACCGTCGCCCCGGCGGGACCGTCGACCAGCGTGAAACCGAGGTCGAACATCGCGGCGGTGACCGCAGGCTCCTGCCACGTCGTGTCCAGGCCGAACAGTGCGGTGTCCTGACCGGTGTCGCGGTGATAGCCGACGAACACGTTGAACAGTGGATTGCGGCCGGCGACGCGTGGCGGGTTCAGTGCTTCCACCAGATGCTCGAACGGCACCTCCTGATGCGCGAACGCCGCCAGGTCGGCCTCGCGCACACGGGACAGCAGATCCTCGATGGTCGGGTTGCCGGACACGTCGCACCGCAGCACCACGGTGTTGACGAACAGTCCGATCACCTCGTCCAGGGCCGACTCGGACCGTCCGGCCACCGGCGTCCCCACCACGATGTCCTCACCCGCGCCCAGCCGGTGCAACAGCAGCGCTACCGCTGCGTGCAGCACCATGAGCGGACTCAGTTGCCGCGCTACGGCCAGGGTGCGGACTCCGGTGGCAGTGGCCTCCGATAGGTCGACGTGGACGGTGCCACCGGATCCGCTGGGCAGTGCCGGACGGTCCCGGTCGGTCGGCAGCGCCAGTTCGTCGGGAGCATCGGCCAAAGTGTCACGCCAGAACCCCATCTGGTTGTGCGTGGACATGTCGCGTAGCCACAGCGAGTAATCGGCGTACTGCACGCGCAGCGGCGGCAGTTGCGGGTCCGCTCCGGCGGCCCTGCTTCGGTAGGCGCGGTCCAGGTCGGCCAGGAGTGGGGTGTCCGACCATTCGTCGGTGGTGATGTGGTGCAGCAGGATCACGACCGTGTGGTCATCGGGCCCGGCTTCCAGAACCTCGACCCGAATCGGGATTTCGGTTGCCAGGTCGAACCGGTGGGCCACCGCTGCGCTCACTTGCTGCGCCACCAGCTCCGCGTCACAGGCCTGCACCCGGAACGGCGGCCGGGTGCCCGGGGGAAGGATCCGCTGCAGCAAGGTCTCGTCCTCGTCGGCGAACACGGTGCGCAACACCTCGTGTCGATCGACCACGTCGCCCACCGCAGCCCGGAATGCCTCCAGGTCCAGATGCCCCCGCACCCTGAACACCAGCGGATAGTTGTACGCGGCGCCGGTGCCGCCGATCCGGTCCAGGACCAACATCCGTGCCTGCGCGGGCGAGACCGGGATCTGCGCAGGACGCGGTCCCGCGACCAACGGCAGGCGACGCGTTGCGCTCGACCGTTGCGATACCAGCGCAGCCAGCTCGGCCGGCGTCGGCGCGTCAAACACCTCCGGCAGGGTGAGCTCCGCCCCGGAGGCGGCGCGGATCCCGTTGATCAGCCGGATGGTCAGCAGCGAGTGCCCGCCCAGTTCGAAGAAATCGTCCTCGGCGCCCACTGTCTTGACTCCGAGGAGATCGCAGAACAGTCCGCACACCATTTCCTCGTGCGCAGATGCCGGTGACCGGGTGTCCCTGCTGGACGGTTGGACGTCGGGCAGCGCCCGGACGTCGAGTTTGCCGTTGGCAGTCAGGGGAAGCGCGTCCACCACGCCGATGGCCGAGGGCACCATGTAGCCGGGTAGATGTCTCTTCGCGTGGTTGCGGACGTCGGCGACGAGGTCGGCGGTGCACTGGGCGGCAGGCACCACATAGGCGATCAGGCGGGTCGGGTCCGGTCGCGCTATCACCGCAGCGCTGGCGACTCCGGGGTGTGCGGTCAACACCGTTTGCACGTCCCCTGGTTCCACCCGGTAGCCACGGATCTTCACCTGGTCGTCGGTGCGGCCCAGGAAGTCGATGTTCCCGTCTGCCCTGCGGCACACCAGATCGCCGGTGCGGTACATGCGGCCGCCGGAGATCGGGTTGGCCACGAACCTGCCCGCCGTCAATGCCGGTTGCCGCAGGTAGCCACGGGCCAGCCCGGCCCCGGCAATGTACAACTCGCCCGGGACACCGTCGGGCACCTGGCGCAGCCAGCTGTCCAGGATCAGCGCCGTGGTGTTCCAGATGGGTTGTCCGACAGTCGGAGTTGCACTGTCATCGGTGCCACCACCCAGGGTGTTGATCGTGTATTCGGTAGGACCGTAGAGGTTGTAGCCGTAACTGGTGTCGCTGCTGCGCAGCCGATCCCACACTGACGTCGACACCGCCTCGCCGCCCAGCAGTACCAGCACCGGCGGATGACCGTCGGCGTCCAGCAGGCCCTGTTCGATCAGCAGCGCCGCGTAACTGGGGGTGACGTTGATGACGTCTATCTCGTGCTCATGGCAGTACTTCACCAGCGCGGTGGCATCACGGCGCAGATTCTCGTCGCAGATGTGGACCTCATGTCCCTCGATGAGCCACAGCAGTTCCTCCCATGACATGTCGAAGGAGAACGAGACGGTGTGGGCGATCCGCAGCCGGCGCCCGCCCGCCTTGGTGATGGCGGGGACGAAGATCGCCTCGCGGTGGTTGAGGTGCATGTTGGTCAGACCGCGGTGACCGGTGACCACACCTTTGGGGGTGCCGGTGGACCCCGAGGTGTAGATGACGTAGGCGGGGTCGTCGAGTTCGGGGGACCGGCCATCCCAGGTGAGGTGCCCCTCCAGGCCTGGGAGGTCGTCCACGGACACCACCGCGCATCCGGTGGGAACCAGTCCATCCAGTCGGGCGCCGACCTGCGCAGTGGTCAACACGTAGGTCGGACGAGCGTCGGCGAGCATCACCGCCAGCCGCTCGTCGGGGTAGTCGAGTTCCAGCGGCAGATATGCCGCACCTGCCCGCAACACCGCAAACAGCGCCACCACGGCGGTGATCGACCGTGGGATCGCCAGGCCCACAGTGGTATCCACGCCGACACCGCGATCACGCAGAATCCAGGCCAGCTGATCGACTCGACGTTGCAGTTCGGCGTAGTCGACGCTGTCTTGCCCGCACACCAGTGCGGGCAGGTCTGCCGACAGCCCGACCTGCGCCTCCAACAGATCGGTCACCGTGGCCTGCGGCAGCGGGTGCTCGGCGGACTGCGCAAGTGCAACCAGTTCGGCACGCTCTCGCGGCAGCACCATGGGTACCGCGGCCAGTGCGGTGTCATGGTGGGCCAGATGGAGCAACACCTGCTGGAGTCGATCCAGGAGCCGCTGCGCGTGGGCTTGGGCCACCACGTCGGGCCGATACTCCAGTTTCACCCACAGCCGTCGCCCGGGTGATGCCACCCAGGTCAGTGGATAGTGTGACGCGTCCACGGAATCGTGGCCGACGATGCCGTGTTCGGCCTCCATGTCCGTGAAAGTGTCGTCGTCCAAAAAGTTCTGCAGCACATACAGGCTGTCGAACAGCGGCCGGTTGTCACTGCCCGCCGCCCGTTGGATCTCACCGAGCCCCAGGTATTCATGGTCCATCAAAGCCGGCCGGTCGGACTGGAGATCGCGCATGACGTCGGCGGTGGTGCGGTCCGCGGACAACCGCAATCTGGTGGGCACCGTGTTGAGGAAAAGCCCGATGACGCTGTCGATCCCGTCCACCTCGGTGGGACGACCGGCCACGGTTGATCCGAAAACGACATCGTCGCTGCCTGATTCGTACCCGAGCACCAGGGCCAACGCAGTGCCGATGACGGCGTTGAGGGTGACCCCGACCGAGCGGGCCCGCTGTGTCAGTAGCCGGGTTTCGGTGTCGCCGAGGATGAACTCCAGACGTGACGCCAGGGTGGGTGCACTGCCCACAGCCTCGGGGATCAGCAGGGTTGGTGCGCTGAGCCCATCCAGGCGGGCAGCCCACATCCGTGCCGACTCGGCGCGGTCCCGGCCGGCCAGCCAGCGCAAGTAGTCGGTGAATCCGGCTGTGGGAGTGGGCAGCTCGCAAACAGTGCCGGCCTTGGCCGCGGTGTAGTCGGCAAACAGCTCCCGCAACAGTTGCTCCCGCGACCAGCCGTCCAGCAACAGGAAGTGGTAGCTGAAGATCAGCCGGTCACCCCGACCGGTACGCAGCACCGTGAACCGGGCCAGCGGTGGCCGGGCCAGGTCGAAGGTGCGCAATCTGTCATCGCCGGTGTGCTGGAGCACGGCATGTTCCAGCTCGTCGCCCTCGAGGTCGCAGAGATCCACCACCTGCGGGGTGCACACCGGATCGGCCGTGACCACAGCCAGTGGATACGGCAGATCATCGGCATGGAAGCCGCAGCGCAGCACTGGGTTTCGACGCATGACGGAACGGAAGGCGGTGCTCAGGGCTGTGACGTCCACAGGGTCGGCGAAGTCGAACACATTCTGCACCACGTACACCGCGGCATCGGCGTACCGGGCCTGGAAGTACACCCCCTCCTGCAGCGGCGACAACGGCCAGATGTCCTCGGCGCCGTCGGCTACCGCACAGATGCCGTCGATCTGCGCCTGGGTCAGCGACACCAGCGGCAGATCCGACGGCGTGAGCACCTTTCCGTCGGCATTCGACACCTCACCCAGCTCGATCAGCGCCTGGACCCACGCGTCCGCCAGGTCGGCGACATCCGCGTCGTCGAGCTGGCCGTCGACGTAGGTGAACGTGGCGCGCAGCCGCGGCCCGGCAACGGAGTCCTCGGTGTGGGCATTGATCTCGAGCACATACGGTGTGCCCAGATCCGGGTCCGGCGCCACTCGCAGCGCGGCACTTTCAGGAGCTGTGTGCCAGTCGGCGTCGGCGTCACTCGTCGAGCGGCCCAGGTAGTTGAACAACAGCTGTGGTGGCGCGAACCGGCCGAGGGCGGCGGCAGTGCGGGGGTTGTTGTACCGCAACTGTCCGAAACCGAGCCCGCCATCGGGCATCTGGCGCAACGACTCCTTCACCGTGTTCAGTGCGGTCTGCCCCACGCAGCCGGCGTCGGCGGGCAGGCGAACCGGTGTTATGGCCGTGAACCAGCCCACGGTGCGAGACAGGTCCATCTCGGTCCAGCCGTCGCGACCGTGTCGCTCGACATCGAGCACCAGGGGAGCGGCCGTGACACCGCGACTGTCCCGCCACCGCTGCACCGCCAGCATCACCGCCGTCACCAGGGTTTCGGTGACATCGGCGGTCAGCAGCGCCACGGTCTGCGCTGTGGTGAGCGTGACCTCGTGATCGCGGGTGTCGCCCACGGTCAGCCCGGTGGCAGAGGCTCCCTCGACCAGTTCACCACCGGGTGCCAGTGTTGCTGTCCAGCGCTCGAATTCGGCCAGGCGGGCCGCCTGCAGGGCATTCTCATTGACCATCCTGGCGTAGTGACGCAGTGAGGTCGGCACCGGATCGAGCGCCGGTGGCCGCCCTGCCGCGATGTCGGCGTAGGCCTGTGCCAGATCGTCGACGAGGATCTGCCACGACACCGCGTCGACAGCCAGATGGTGCACCACCAACAGCAGCCGGCCACGCAGTTGCGGCCCGCGGTCGAACCACACCGCCTGCAGCATCGGCCCGGCCTCCGGGTCCAGTCGTGTCGCCGCCTCGTCGGACTGTATCGCGATGAGCTCGCGCAACTCGTCGTCGTCACAGTGCCGAGCATCCAGCTGTAGCAGTGAAACAGAGTCGCTTCCCGTGATCTCCAGTGACCACAACATCGGCACCGGTCGCTGCAGGCGCAGACGCAGGGCGTCGTGGCGTCGGGTCAGTGCCGTCAACGCCGCGTCGAGATGTGCTCCGACGGCTCCTGCCGGGGTGAGCAGCAGTTCGGTCTGGTTGAACCGGTCGATCGTGCCGCCGAGTTCGGCCAGGCGCGCCACGATCGGCGTCAGCATCACCTCGCCGTTGTCTTGGCCGGCGTCGGTGTCGGGGTGGTCGGCAGCGGCGGCGGTGGCGGCCAACGCGGCGGGGGTGCGGTGGGTGAACACGTCCTGCGGGGTCATCCGCAGGCCCAGTCGCCGCGCCCGGTTCACCAACTGGATCGCGACGATGCTGTCGCCTCCGGCGCCGAAGAAGTCATCCGAGACGTTCACCTCGGTGCGCAGGATCTCCGTGCACAACTGCGCGATCTGTGCTGCGACGCCGCCGGCAACCGGCTCGGCATTCGCCGGTCGGTCAGCAGGATCGGGGAGTGCGCCGCGATCCAGCTTGCCGTTGACCGTCAGCGGCAGCCGCTCCAGCACCACCAGAGCCGACGGCACCATGTAGCCGGGCAGGTGCTGCTCCAGCTCGGCACGCACGCTCGAGGTGTCAAGCCGATCGCCGACCAGGTACCCGACCAGCCTGGTGCGCCCCGAATCATCCTGGCGCACCGCGGCAGCGGCATTCACAACGCCGGGAACGGCAGCCAGGGCGGATTCGACGTCGCCCAGTTCGATGCGGTAGCCCCGCACCTTCACCTGCTGATCGGTTCGCCCGACGTAAACGAGTTCACCGGTGTCCGTCCACATCGCGGCGTCGCCGCTGCGGTAGAGCAGCTGACCGGCGTGGAACGGGTCGGCGACAAAACGCGTTGCGGTCAGGGCGGGCTTGTCCAGGTAACCGCGTGCGAGTTGACCACCGGCAACGTAGATCTCACCGACCACACCGGCCGGTACGGGCTGCAGCGCATCGTCGAGGACGTGGATCTGCAGGCCGGGCAGGGGCCGCCCGATCACGCTGGCGGAGTTGCGGGTGTCCTCGGGCAGCAGTGCCCGCAGCGACACGTGGACGCAGGTTTCGGTGATGCCGTACATGTTGACCAGCTGCGGTGATTGTGCGTCGTGTCGCTGATACCACCGGGCCAAGCGGGTGGTGTCCAGGGCTTCCCCGCCGAACACCACATACCGCAGTGCCAAAGAGGGTCGAAGTTGTCGGTCGGCGTCGATCAGGGGATAGAACGCCGAGGGCGTCTGGTTCAGCACCGTTACGCGTTCACGCTCCAGCAGTTCGAGGAACTGTTCGGGATCCCGTGCCACGGTGTCCTGCACCACGACAAGGCGCCCGCCGTGTAGCAGCGCCCCCCACAGTTCCCAGACGGAGAAGTCGAAGGCCGCCGAATGGAACATCGTCCACACGTCGTCGGGACCGATGTCGAACAGCGGCCCTTCGGTGACGCGGAACAGGGCGGCAACGTCGCGGTGGGTGACGGTGACGCCCTTGGGCGCACCCGTTGAACCGGAGGTGTAGATGACGTAGGCGCTGTGGTCGGGATGCAGTTGCGGTTCCGGTGAGGATGCCGTCGGTGTGTTCAACTCCGCCAGCACCAGCATCGGCGTTCCGGCAGGGGCGGCGTCGTCGAGGCGGTCCGGCCGGTCCACCAGGGCACAGACGGGGCGTGCATCGGTGAGAATATGCCGCAGCCGTGCTGTCGGAGAGGCGGTGTCGACGGGCACGTAGGTGCCGCCGGCCTTGATCACCGCAATGATGGCCACGATGAGATCAACCGAACGTGGCAGCGCCACCGCCACCCGGGCTTCGGGGCGCACTCCACGCTCCACCAGGCCCGCGGCGACGGCGGATGCCCGCTGGTCAAGGGCCGCATAGGTCAACTCGGTGTCGCCGCAGCGCAGCGCCACGGAATTCGGGTGCAGGCCAACCACTTCGGCGAAGCTATCGGCAATGGTCCGGTGCGGCCCGGGCAGCGACACCGCGTCCGACTCCATCTCCCGCTCGGGTGCGGTGCGCACCTCGAGACGGCCGACCGGAAGGTCGGGCCGCTCGGCGAAAGCGCTCAGTACCAGCTCCACCCGCTCGGCGAACACGCCTGCCTGCGTCTGGGACGACCGGGAGGTGTCGTACTTGATCTCGATGGTCAGTTGCTCGTCGAGGTAGGCGACAAGAGACACCGGGTAGTGCGGGGCATCTGAGCCGGTGAACCCGCGGTAGGTCAGGCTGTCGGGGTCCTCGGCTGGTGTACTGACGGACGGGAAGTTCTCGACCACCACCATGGTGTCGAACAGATCCCGCACCCCGCTGAGGCGAGCCAGCTCGGCCAGTCCCACGTGCTGGGCGTCGAGCAACGCGGTCTGCCGCTCCTGCAGGTCGGCCAGCACCGACACGACAGTGCAGTCCTGTTCCCAGCGCATCGGCACCGCGATGGTGTTGATCAGCAGTCCGACAATGGATTCGGTGCCTTCCAACCGGCCGCCGCGGCCGGACACGGTTGATCCGAACATCACGTCGCGTCGGCCCAGCAGCCGACCGAGCACCAGCCCCCAGGCGCCGTGCACCACGGTGCTCAAGGTCAGACCGTTCTCACGCGCAACGCGGGTGAGGGCAGAGGTGACGGTGGGGGACAGGTGGCGCACGCTGCTGCGGTGCTCCCCGACGGTGGTTGTGTCGGTCGGCAGCAGGGTGCACGCCCTGGCACCTGCCAGCGCCTCCGACCAGACCCGCCGGGCAGTGTCGCGGTCCGCGCCGACCACCGACTCGATGTGATCGCGCAACGTCACCGGCAAGGGCCGCAGGCCCGCACTGCCGCGTACCACGCTGTTGTAGTGCGTCACGATGTCGCTGAAGATCACCGGGTAGGACCAGCCGTCGGCGACGATGTGATGCATGGTCTGGATCAGGCGGTGCTCATCGGGCGCGACGGTCACCAGCGCATAGCGCACCAGAGGTGGCCGGGCAAGATCGAAGGGACGGTTGAGCTGTTGCTGCGCAACGGTGTGCAGTTCACCGTCGAGGACGTCGAATTCCAGCGCAGGCTCCGACCAGATCACCTGGGCCAAACCGCCGTCGTGGCGCTCCCGGAATCCGGCACGCAGACCTTGGTGCCTGCGCAGCACCGCCAGGATGCTGTCGCGCAGCACCTGAGGCTGAACCGGTCCGCACAGCTCGGCGATCTGCTGCACCCGGTAGGTGTCTTCGTCTTCCCCGGTGGCCAGCACGTTGTGGAAGTACATGCCCTCCTGTAGCGGAAGCAGCGGCAGCACCTCCTCGACGCCACCGTCACGTTCCCACTCGTCGAGATCGGCCTGAGTCAGGTGCAGCAGCGGGAAATCGGCGGGGGTGTGACCACGCAGTGCGTCACAGCGCGTCAGGGCGGTCAACGCCTCGACCCACAGCACCGCCAGTGACTCGACGTCTGCTGCGTCGAACAGACCCGACGGCCAGGCCAGTGTCGCACTCAGCGTGGTCTCGTTGGCAGTGTCCTCGGCCAGAGCGTTGATCTCCAGTGCAACAGCAGGATTGGCCGGGTCGACCCCTTCCCGCAGGGCGCCGACTCCAGCCACCGGCTGCCAGGGCCGTCCGCTGCCGCCGGCGAACCTCCCCAGGTAGTTGAACAGGATCTGTGGTGCCGGGCCGCGGACAGCCGCCGGGTCTCTCAGGTACCGCAGCACCCCGTAGCCCAGCCCCGCGTTCGGTATCGCCCGCAACTGTTCCTTGACCGCTTTGGCCGAGGTCGCCAATTGTTCGCCAGCGGCCAGCACCTCGGACCAGGTCAGTTGCCCGGGTTCCAGCCGTACCGGGTAGATGGCCGTGAACCAGCCGACGGTGCGGGACAGGTCCAGTTCCTCGGATTCGCGACCGTGGCCTTCCAGGTTCAGCAGTGCAGTCCGTGCCTCGTGGCCGCGGTCTGCGCGCCACTGGGCCAGTGCCAGCGAGAACGCCGTCAGCAGAACGTCGTTGACCCCGCCGTGCATGGCGGCGGGCACAGCGGACAGCAGCGCGGAACTGACATCGGCGGGCAGAGTGACCCGGTGTGAACGCACGGTGGCCGCGGTGTCCGTGTCGGGATCCAACGGTCGCCGCCCCAGGTCGGGGTCCTCGGTGTCCAGAACACCGTTCCAGTAGTCGGCTTCACCACTGAAGTCCTTCTGCACCAGGGTGTTCGCCCAGGTCCGGAACGACGTCGGCACATCGTCGAGGCGCGCGTCGCCCCCGCTGGTCACTGCATCCCAGGCGCGGGCCAGATCCTCGCCGATGATCCGCCACGACACCCCGTCGACCACCAGGTGGTGGATCACCAGCAGCAGCCGGAAGTTCTCGGGGTCCCAGACCGCTCTCATCATCACGCCGGCGTCCGGGGCCAGGTCGGCCGCCGCCGAACCGGTGGCGGCATCGATGGTGTGCTCGTCCAGAACTCCGCGGGTGACCTCGACAGTGCCGGCCATGCTTTCGGGCACCACCAGAGTCCAGGTGTCGTCACGGCGGTCCAGCTTCGCCCGCAGCATGGCGTGCGTGGCGATCACGGCACCCAGCACCACATCCAAGTGGGCGGCGGTGAGGTCGGGCGGGGTGGCCAACACCATCGACTGGTAGAAGTTGTCCAGCGGGGTCCCGGCGGCAACCGTCTCCGCCAGCATCGGGGTGGCGGTGATCTCGCCGACCCCACTGTCGGCGAAGACCTGTGGCATGTCCTCCAGCGCGGCCGCCGCGGCCAACGCCGCAATGGTTCTGCGGCGGAACACGTCGCGCGGAGTGAGTTGCAGACCAGCTTTGCGGGCCCGCCCACACACCGCGATCGACGAGATGCTGTCACCGCCGAGGGTGAAGAAGTCATCGTCGACGCCGATGTCGGTGACACCCAGCACGGAGGCCACCACCTCCAGCAGGATCTGCTCCGCGGGGGTTCGCGGTGCACGAGCCGTGCCTCGACTGGCGGCCACCGGTTCCGGAAGTGCCGCGACATCCAGCTTGCCGTTGACGGTCAAGGGCAGCGTCGACACCACAGCGAACCGGGTGGGCACCATGTAGCTGGGCAACATCGCTGCCAGATGGTCACGCAGCCGCATCACGAACTCGCCGCCGTCGGCGGGCAGCGTCTGCGGAATCACGTAGGCGACCAGAGTTTTCGACGGCGGAGTGGAGTCGACACTGCGGACTACCACGGCGCACCGGGCCACCCCGGGCGCGGTCTCGAGCACGGCGGCCACCTCACCGGGCTCCACCCGGTAACCGCGGATCTTCACCTGATCGTCGGCGCGGCCCAGGAAATCCAGATGCCCGTCGCCGCGCCGGCGGACCAGATCTCCCGTGCGGTACATTCGGCCGCCGGCGACAAACGGGTCGGCGACCATGGTTGCCGCAGTCTGCCCGGTGCGTCGGTGGTAACCGCGGGCCAGCCCGCTGCCGGCGATGTACAACTCGCCGGCCGAGCCGTCGGGCGCAGGGCGCAATGCCGAGTCCAGGATGTACGCCCGGGTGTTCCAGATGGGTTGTCCGACAGTCGGTGTCACGCTGTCATCGGTGCCGCCGCCGAGGGTGTTGATGGTGTACTCGGTGGGCCCGTACAGGTTGTACGCCGCCGACGACGGGTGTTCGCGCAGGGTACTCCAGACGTGGTCTCCCACTGCCTCACCTCCGAGCAGCACCAGCACCGGTGCGTGCCCGTCCAGCAGTCCGGCATCCAGGAGGTGGTGGGCGTAGGTCGGCGTCACGTTCACCACGTCGACGCGGTGGCGGTCGCAGTAGTTCACCAGGGCGGGGGCGTCGCGGCGTAGGTCCTCATCACAGATGTGCACGCAGTGGCCGGCGACCAGCCAGAAGAGTTCTTCCCAGGACATGTCGAACGAGAAGGACACGGTGTGCGCGACGGTGACCTGCCGCCCCCCGGCGCGTTGCACCGTCGGAGCGAAGATGGTGTCGAGGTGATTGAAGTACATGTTCGTCAGACCGGCGTACGGGGTCAGCACACCCTTCGGGCGGCCGGTGGAGCCGGAGGTGTAGATGAGGTAGGCCGGGTTCTGCAGGTCCACGCCGCCCTCGGCGAACGGTGCATCAGAGGACGCTCTGAGCTGCTCTGCGGTGGCGGGGTCGTCGAGTGCGATCACGTCGATGCCCGAACCTGCTGCACGGCAAGCCAATTCGGTGCCGGCAGAGCTGGTCACCAACAGCGTGGGGCGGGCGTCGTCGACGATGGCCCGTAACCGTTCGCTCGGCAGGTCGAGTTCCAGGGGAAGGTAGGCGGCGCCGGCGCGAAGGACGGCGAACAGAGCCACCACCATGTCGACCGATCGTGGCAAGGCCAACGCGACGAAGGACTCCGCGGTGGCACCGCGGGCCTGCAGGAGGCGGGCGAACCGGGTCACCCGGGCATCGAAGTCGCCGTAGCTCAGTTGGTGGTCACCGAACACCAACGCCGTGTCGTCCGGTCGTCGCTGCGCCTGGCGGGCCAACAACTCGGCGATGGTGACAGCTTCCACCGGCCTGGCCGTCGAGGACCAGCGGGCTTCCAGTTCCTTCCTACGCTGCGTTTCCACCAGAGGCAGGGCACCGGCGGCGCTGTGCGGATCACGGGCCACCGCGGCGAGGACGGCGAGCAACTGGTCGACCATCTCGCGGGCTCGGGCGTCACCGATCACCCGGTACTCGAGTTTCACGCTCAGCGCGCGCCCCGGCGTCAGCACCCAGGTCAAAGGGAAGTGGGTGGTGTCGTGATAGTCCACACCCACGATCCCGTAGTCGGCTTCCAGATCGGCGAATGTGTCGTCGTCGAGGAAGTTCTGCAGGACCAGCAACGTGTCGAACAGTTCGCGTCCGGTTTCACCTGCGGCGCGCTGGATCTGCCCCAGGCCGAGATGATCGTGGCGCAGCATCGCGAGCCGTTGGTCGTGGACGGTCCGCATGGTCGACGCCGCGGTGTCGGCGGCGCGCAGGCGGACGCGGACCGGGACGGTGTTCAGGAACAGGCCGATGGTCTCGTCGATGCCCACCAGATCGCCGGGCCGGCCCGCGACCGTGGCGCCCAGCAGAACGTCGGTGGTACCGGCGTGGTAGCCGGTCACCGCGGCCACAGCGGTGGTCACCACCGCGTTGAGTGTCACGCCCAACTGCTGGGCCAGGGCGTTGAGCTGGCTCGTGACGTCGGGTGGCACTGTCGCGACGATGCGTCCGGGTTCGGTGTCGGGGGCGGCGTCGGGATGCCCGGGCTCCACACCGCTGGCCAGTGTCGGCTCCTCGCACCCGGACAGCAGTGCGCGCCAGGCGGACTCGGCGCCGCTGGTGGCCTCTCCGCCCTCGGCCAACCGGTCCAGGTACTGCACCACCAGCTCACTGTGGGGTGGCACCGCCCCGGAGGTGCCTGCAGAACCGTATAGCGCGAACAACTCCCGCAGCACCAGCTCACGGGACCAACCGTCGAACAGCAGGAAGTGATAGGTGACCAACAGGCGATCGCGCCCGCCCGGCATGCGGATGACGGTGAGCCGTAGCAGCGGCGGGCGCCGCAGATCGAAGGGCGCCGTGCGGTCGGTGTCCACGACCGCACGGGCAGTTTCGGGGTCCCCGTCACGGATGTCGACAACCTGGATGTCGGGGTGCTCGACTCGGCGGATCACCTGTGCCAGCGCGGTGGTGTCACCGTCGTCGATGCTGTGGAAGCCGGCCCGTAACTGCGGATGGCGCCGCAGCAAAGCGTCGAAGGCGATCCGCATGGTGGGGATGCTGATCGGTCGGTCGAAGTCGAAGATGTTCTGCGCGAGGTAGGTTCCGGCGCCGTCGGACAGGGTGCTCTGGTAGTAGACCCCCTGCTGCAGAGGCGACATCGCCCAGATGTCCTCCACGTCTGGTTCCTCCGCCAGCCGGTAGGTGGCAGCGGGGGACAGGGGCGAGGTCCCGAATCGGGGGATCGGTGCGGCGGCGGTGACGGAGTCCACAGTTGCAGCGGTGGACAGGCCGAAGGCGTCTCGGTGCCGGAACACGTCCTCGGTGGTGACGCGTAAACCTGCCCGGGCCAGCCGGCTGGTGAGCCGGATGGCGGAGATGCTGTCACCACCGGCGGCGAAGAAGTCGGCGTCGGCCGACATCGTGGGTCGGCCCAGTACGTCGGCCATGGTGGTCACGATCAGCCGCTGCACCTCGTTTTCAGGTGCTACTGCGGTGGTCGTGGTGTCCTGTCGCACGGAGGCGCGCAGTGCCGCACTGTCCTTTTTTCCGTTGGGCAGCAACGGAATCGCGTCGATCATCTGGATGGTTGCCGGCACCAGATGGCGGGGGAGCCGTGCAACAAGCATGGCGCGAAGCGCTGCGGTGTCGGCGCAGTCGCCGGTGACGAATGCAGCGAGGCCCGACCCGGCGCTCACCACGGCAGCCGCATGGACACCGTTGTGCTCGAGCAGCGCGCTTTCCACCTCGCCGGGTTCCACCCGGTGGCCGTTGATCGTCAGTTGATCATCGGCGCGGCCTGCGAAGACCACGCTGCCGTCGGGCAGGCGGGCACCGAGGTCGCCCGTGCGGTACAGCCGGCCTCCGCCCGCGGCCGCGACGAAACGTGTTGCGGTGGCGGCCGGGGCGTTGAGGTAGCCGCGGGCCAGTTGGCAACCGGAGACGTAGATCTCGCCGATCACACCGTCGGGAAGTGTTCGCAGAGTCCGGTCGAGGATGTGCACACCTGCACCGGGAACCGGTGCGCCCAAGATGATCTCGCCCGATGACTGCACCGCGGTGAGAACGTCCCCGGTCACCTCGGAGGAGCCGTAGGAGTTCACCACCGCGGCCTGCGGGCAGGTGCGTGCGAGCTGCGCCAGTTGCGTGGTGCGCAGATCCTCACCGCTGACGATCCAGCGGTTCAGTGACCCGAAGTGGTCAGGGTGCTCCTCGACCAGCATGGCTGCCAGCGACGGCACTGCCAGCAGTTGTGTCACCCCGTGCTCGCGTACCAATCCGGCCAGCTGCGCGCCGTCGCGGGCCGCGGAGTCGTCGGCCAGGATGGTGCATGCCCCGGACACCAACCCGGCCAACAGCTCGGTGGTGCCGTCGATGAAGGACAGCGAACTCTTGGCCAGCCGGGTTGCGGCGGGCCATCGGTCGCGGGCCCAGGACAGGCGGTTGGCCAGCGCACCATGGGTTCCCACCACGGCTTTGGGCGCACCCGTCGAGCCGGACGTGAAGAGCACGGACGCCGCATCCAGCGGCGCTACGTCGACCGACGGCCAGGCGGGGCGTTCCGGAGTTTCGGCGTTGACGTCGACCACCTGTGACCCCGCAGGGACAGCGAGACCGGTGGTTCCGTCCACCAGCACCACCGCGGGACGCGCGTGGCTGAGCATGAACTCCAGCCGTGCCGGCGGGTACGACAGATCCAGCGGGAGGTAGGCCGCGCCGGCGGCCAGCGTCGCCCAGATCGATGCCACGGCATCCGCTCCGCGGGGCAGCGCCAGCGCGACGATGTCACCGTGCCGGACCCCGAAGGCCGCCAGTTGCGCCGAGAGTGCGCGGGCCCTCGCCTCGAGACCGGCGAAGCTGACGTGGGTATCACCGACCACCAGTGCGGTGAGGTCGTGATGGGTGTCGGCGGCACCGCGCAGCAGTTCGGTCACGGTGCCCGTCGAGGCGGCGGGAGAGAGTTGTTCGGGTGCACGCACTTCGATGCGGCCGCAAGGAGTCGACGGGTCCTGCACCATGGCCGCCAGTACCTCCAGGAAGGTGGCGGTCACCGCATCGGCGAACGTGTCGCTGGCCTGGCTGCGGTCATTGGTGACAGTGACGCTGACCGTGTCGTGAACGGCGATCATGACGGTCAGGGGGTAGTGCGGGGCTTCGATGACGTCGATGTCGCCGAAGGTGATCTCGCCGCCGCGACCGGCCTGCGACCCCAGGTTCTCGATCACCATCAGCGAATCGAACAGCTGGTCGCCACCGACGATCTCGCGGGCGTCGACCAGCGGCAGATGATGGTGTTCCATCACTGCTGACTCCCGTGCCGCCAGTTCCCTGGCCACCTGCGCCGCGGTGTGGTCAGCCGACCACTGCACCCGCACCGGAATGGTGTTGACCAGCAGACCCACCATCGATTCGATCCCGGCGACGTCGGCGTCGCGGCCGGACACCACGGTGCCGAAGAGCACGTCGCCGCAACCGGCGAGGCGCCCGAGTGTCACACCCCATGCGGCGTGCAGCAGGGTGCTGACTGTGACCGACATCCGAGAGGCCGCCTGGGCCAGCGTGTTCCGAGACCCGGCATCGGTGCGGCGAGTGCCGTACCCGGAGCTCTTGCGGCCGCCGTCGACCGACGAGACCAGAGTCGGTTCGCCCACCCCCGCCAGCATGTGTGTCCAGGCGGCACGGTCAGCGTCGTGCTCCTGGCCCCGGCTCCGCTGCCAGTCCACGAATCTGTCGAATTGTGCGGCCGGACTGTCGAAATCGTCGCCGGCGTACGCCGTGAGCAGATCGTCGAGCACCACCGGGACCGACCAGCCGTCGGCCACGATGTGATGCACCGTCTGGATCATGGTGTGCAGGTTGTCGGTACGGCGCACCAAGGTGTAGCGGGTCAGCGGTGGGGCAGCCAGATCGAACCGGCGTTCGCGTTCGTATCGGGCGCGCTGAGCCACCACGGTGTCCGGGTCGGCGTGCCCTCGGGCGTCCACCACGTCGAAGTCCGGTGCCACCGCGCCTGCGTACACCGCCACCGGCGTGCCGTCGCCGATGGTGGTGAAGGCCGCGGTCAGCGCGTTGTGGCGACGGGCGACGGTCTCGGTGGCCCGTTGGAACAGATCGTGGTCCAGGGGACCGGTGATGTTGATGATCTGCTGCACCACATAGGGGTCATGGTGACGGTTGAAGGTGGAGTGGAAGTAGATGCCGGTCTGTGTCGAGGTCAACGGCACCACATCCCGCAGACCTGGGTAGCGGCGCTCGAGTTCGAGGGTGTCGGCGGGGGAGAGCGCTACGCCCGCGAAGTCGCTGGGGCTGTGGCCGGCGACGTCCTCGGAGGTGGCGATGGTGGTCAGTGTCTGCGCCCACAGGTCGGCCAGTCGGGCGACGTCGGCGTCGGCCACTGCACCGGCAGGCCAGCTGAACGTCGCTCGCAGGAGCGTGTCGGAGCCGCAGGACACCGCTTCGGCGTTGACCTCCAACAGCCGCGGCAACGGCATGGCTGGATCGCGGTCTTCCAGGACGGCATGGGTGTCATCGGCGACACCCCAGTCCCGCGGGGAGGTGTCGAATCGGCCGAGGTAGTTGAACAGTACCTGCGGCGCTGAATTCAACGGAGCCCCAAGCAGATACCTCAGCGCACCGTAGCTGAGCCCGTGCGACGGGACCGCGCGCAGCTGATCCTTGATGGAGCGCACCGCCGCACCCAGTTCGGGACCGCCCGAAGATGCTGCACGCCAATCGAAGTCGCGATCACGCAGCGCTACCGGGTACAACGTGGTGAACCAGCCGACGGTACCGGAGAGATCCACGTCGCCGACGTATTGGGGTTCGCGGCCGTGGCCCTCCATCTCGATCAGCAGCGCATCAGGGTCGAGGTCGTGGGGGTTGATGTCGTCGGGGTATGAGTCACGGCGCCATTGCCGCAGCGCCAGATACAGCGCCGCCACCATGGCATCGTTGACGTGGCCGTGGATCTGTTGCGGCACCCGGGTCAGCACGGCCTCGCTGACCTGCGGCGGCAGTTCGACGGTACAGCGGTGTTCCGTGGACACGGTGTCGAGAGCCGGATCCAGTGGTCGGTTCCCCCACGGTGTCTCGGTCACCGCGCACGTGTGTTCCCAGTAGGTCAGGTCGGCGTCGAACTGCCCGCTCTCGGTCGCCGCTGTGAGCCCGGCTGCCCAGGCGCGCCACGACGTCTCCTCGGCAGGCAGGACGCCATGGTGGGCGGCGGCGATGTCGTCGGCCAGAATTCGGAGAGAGACCCCGTCGACGACGACGTGATGGGCGATCACAAGCAGACGGCCCTGTCCCGAAGGCACTCGTACCCAGGCGAATCCGATCATGATCCCCGCCGCGGGATCCAACAGTGAGACCAGGTCGTCTCGTAGTTCACCTATCGCGGAGGCCATGTCCCGGTCGCTGATGGTGACGGTGGTCAAGGCGAGCGGTGGTGGCGCGGGTGCGATGGTCAGTGTCGCAGCGTCGGCGCCGGTGGCCGCCCACAGCACCGGATGCCGGGAGACGGCCGCCGACAGCGTGGAGCGCAACACCTCTTCGGTCAGGTCGGCGGGCGTGCGCAGCACGATGCCCTGGAAGAAGCCGTCCAGCGCCGAACCGGTCGGCGCGGTGTCGATCTCGGCGAGCCAACGCAGAATCGGGGTGGCCACGGCGGTGCCGGTGGCGCCGATGGTCGGCGGTGCCGACGCTTCGGTCTGTACCAGCAGCGGAGCCAATGCCGCCGCGGTGCGGTGGGTGAACATGTCCCGCGGGCGCAACGACAACCCCTGAGCGCGCAGCTTGCTCACCACTTTGATGGCGACGATGCTGTCACCGCCGGCGTGGAAGAAGTCGGTGTCCACACCGATCGCGTCCAGGTCCAGCGCCTCGGCGAAAGCCGTGCACAGCAGTGTCTCCCGCGGGGTTCGCGGCGCGGTGATGGTCGCGGTGTCGGCAATCTGCGGTGCGGGCAGTGCGCGCCGGTCGGTTTTGCCGTTGGGCGTCAGCGGTACCGTCTCGAGTGCGACGAACCACGTGGGCACCATGTAGTCGGGCAGCCTGGAGTGTGCCCAGTGGCTGATCTGAGTGTGCAGGGCGGCAGCATCGGTGTGGCCGTCGTGGGTGACCAGGTATCCGACCAGGTTGTCGCGGTGGACGTCGACGACGGCCTGCCGGATCGCCGGGTGTTCGGCGAGCTGGGATTCGATCTCCTCCAGTTCGATGCGCCGGCCTCGGATCTTGACCTGGTTGTCCGCACGGCCCAGGAATTCCAGTGTCCCGCTGTCGGTCCAGCGCGCCAGATCGCCGGTGCGGTACATACGTGCACCGTGGGGGTCGAAGGGGTTGGCCACGAACCGCGATGCGGTCAGCGCTGCGGCATTGACGTATCCGCGACCCAACAGAAAACCGGCAGCGTAGAGTTCGCCGCCGACGCCAGGTGGCACCGGCTGCATGCTGTCGTCGAGGACGTAGAGCTGGGTGTGCGGGTTGGGTCTGCCGATCGACGTGGCGATGCGTTCGGCGTTGTCCCGGTAGATCACATGCGACACCCCGATGGTCGCTTCGGCCGGACCGTATCCGTGATAGAGCGTGGTGGTCAGTTGGCGGCGAAAGCGGGCGAACAGACCGGGGGTGAGCACCTCACCGCCGCACCAGACGTGCCGCAGCGACTCCAGCGCACTGGGCGCCCCCTGGTCGGTGACCGCACGGTCCAGCTCGAGGAGGGTGTCCAGCATCGACGACACCAGATAGACGAAGGTCACCCGCTGGGCGTGGATCAGCTCGAGCAGGTAGTCGGGATCCTTCTCGCCACCGGGGTCGGCCACCACCACCCGCCCGCCCGCGATGAGAGGCAACAGGATCTCGTTGACCGAGATATCAAAGGACAGTGGTGCTTTGAACAGCGCGGCGTCGTCGCCGCCGAACATCAGGATCTGATCACGCTGCCAGAGCAGCCGTTCGGCGATGGCTTCGTGGCGGATCATCGCGCCTTTGGGCTTCCCGGTGGAACCGGAGGTGAAGATGACGTACGCCAACTGGGCGGGCTGGATCTCCGCGGTCCGCGTGGGCCCGTCGTCGAACGCCCACCGGTCCAGGTCCACCACCACGGTGGGAACATCCCACTCGGTGTCGTCGCCGCGGGACACCAACGCAGCCACCGCGCCCGAGTCGGCCAGCACCTGGTTGCGGCGGTGCATTGGCCAGCTGGGGTCCAACGGCACGAACGCGGCGCCGGCGACCATCGCGGCAAGCACACACACCACCATCTCCGCAGAGCGGGGGACCCCGACGGCGATCACGGCCTCGGGCCGCGGATCGAGGGCCTGTAATGCGTGAGCCAATGTCGACACCCGCTGTGCCAGCTCGCGGTAGGTCAGGCTGCGGGTGCCGTGGACCACCGCCACCGATTCGGGGTGGCGACACACTGGGCCGCGAACAACTCGGGGACAGTCGAAGTGGACTCCGGCGTCGAGTGGTTGTTCCATTCCTCCAGCAGTTCGGCGATGTCCAGCGGGTTCGCGGTCACGTAACTCCTCGTCAGTGGTGGCTGCTCCAGGCCCGCCACAGCCGTGCGTAACGGCCGTCGCGTCCCAGCAGTTCGGTGTGGGTGCCGCATTCGACGATGCGGCCGCCGTCCATGACGGCGATTTGGTCGGCACTGGCGGCTTGGGTGAGTCGATGCGCGACCACCAGGGTGGTGCGGCCCTTGGTGGCCGCATCGGCAGCGGATTCGAGTTCCCCTGCGTGCGCGCTACCGGCCTCTGCGGTGGCTTCGTCGAGGATCACCACCTGCCGGTCCGCCAGCACAAGTCGCGCCATGGCGATGTGTTGTGCCTGGGCGGCGGTGAGCATCGCCCCGTGTTCGCCCACCACGGTGTCCAACCCGTCCTCGAGAGCTTCTACCCATCGGCTTGCGCCGACCTGGTGCAGAGCGGACCAGATCTCCTCGTGGCCGGCCTGCGGTGAGACCAGCCGAAGGTCGTCGATCAGCGGTCCCGAGAACACATGGACCTCCTGGGTGATGCTGGCGACGCGGCGCCGTAACTCGTCGGGATCGATGTCGGCGATGTCGACCCCACCGATGCGAATCCGGCCCGATGTCGGGGACAGCAACCCTGCGACAAGTGCCGCCAGGGAAGACTTACCGGCCCCGGTGGTTCCCACCAGTGCACACCTGGTGCCCGCCGGGATGTGGAGAGAAACATCGTGCAGCACAACGGGTCCGGTGTGGTAGGAGAAGGACACACCTTCGACGAGCACGTCGGAACCCCGCGGCACCGCAGAGCGCACCACCTCGTTCACCGAAGTGCGCATATCCAACACGCCGACCAGTCGGGCCAGACTGGCACCGGCTGCCTGCGCCTCGTCGAAGGTGTACATCAACATGCCGATCGGATTGAACAGCCGATGGAACATCAATGCCGCGGCGGTGGTTTGACCTACTGTTGCGGAACCGGATTTCACCAGTAGGAAGCCGACCACCAGAGTAGCTGCCAGACCGATGAATTCGGCCCGGTTGACTCGTCCGACCAGACGGGTGAACAGCGTGAACACCGCGATCGAGATGTCACGCGCGCGCGCCGAGGCGTCTTCGATGTCGCTGCGGTGCTGCTGGTGGGTCTCGTAGGCGTCAATGGTCTTGACACCCTGGATTGATTCGACGGTGACCTGAGCACGTGCGGCGATGGCGACGCGCTCGTCGGCATACATCGGCGCCGAACGCGGTAGGTACCACCACAGCCCGGCGATGTAGGCGGGGATGCACAGCGCTCCGGCGAGCCCCAGCCTCCAGTCCAGACTGGACATTCCGACCAGGGTGACAACACCGAGGAAGAAGGCGTTGAGGATGGTGGGCAGCACTTCGGAGGCCGATTTGGCCACCGTGGAGACATCGGCGCCCACGCGCGACAGCAGGTCACCGCGACCGCTCTCCTCGATGGTGGTCGCCGGCAGGTGCAGTGCGCGGTCGAGGACATCCTCACGAAGGTCTGCCACGGCCTGCTCACCCAGCCGGGTGATCAGGTAGGTGGACAAACCGGTGCCTAGTCCGCCGAGCACTGCGGTGACGCCGATGGCCACCACCAACCACGTCAGCCCCGTTGCAGAATCGTGTTGATCGACGCGGTCGATCAGCGCTCCGAGCAGATAGATGGGCACCGTGGCCGCCGCTGCCGCGCCGAGCCCAACGACCACGGCGGCGGTGACGCTTGTACTTCGGCTTCGCAATTCGGTGCGCAGCCACGTTGCGGTGCGGCGGGCGGCGGCCACCGGAAGCACCGGCCTGGTGACGGATTCACCGACGCTCATCGGCTCACCAACTCCCGGTAGTCGGCATCGGTTTCCATGAGCCTGTGGTGCGCACCCTGGGCGCGCACGTGGCCGTCGGCGATGAGCACCACGCGGTCGGCCGCGGCCAGCAGTGCCGGGCTGGTGGTGAAGACCACGGTGGTTCGGCCGGCGTCGCGACGCAGCCGTCGCAGACCGTCGGCGATGGCCTGTTCGGTCACCGCGTCGACCGCGGTGGTGGGATCGTGCAAGACCAGCACGTCGGGGTCGGTGACCAGTGCCCGGGCCAGAGTCCAGCGCTGGCGCTGACCACCCGAGAGGTTGGCCCCGCGTTCGGTGACGGGATGCGCCAGCCCGTCGGTGTGTAGACCCACGACGTCCACGGCGCAGGATGCGGTGAGAGCTGCCTGCACGATGTCGTCGTCGGGTACCGAACCGAGATTGGATTGCAGTGTGCCGCTGAACAGATCGCTGTTGTGGTGGTCGACCAGCAGTAGCCGATGCCGCTCACCGGCTGGGATGTTGCCGATCCACCGGCCGCCCACCCGCACCACGCCGGCGTCGCGGATCTGCCCCGACAGGGTGTCGACCAGCAGGCTGGCATCCTTGGGGTCGGCTGTCACGACCGCGACCAACTCGCCCGGGCCCACCGAGAGTGCGGGCTCGCCGGACAGTGACAGCGATCCAACCGGTTCGTCGATGTCGGCCCCCGGGTCACTGTGGGACCGATGTCGGGTGTCCGCTGACAACACGGTGGCCACCCGATTGGCAGACGCCCTGGCCTCGGCGACCCAACTCGGCACGATGGCCAGAAGCGAGAACGGCTCGATGAGGAATTGCGCCAACCCGATCACCGTGATCAGCTGACCCACGGTCAGATCGCCCTGCACAGCGAAGTAGGCCGCTGCGACAGCCACCGACATCGCGGCGACGGCACCGGCGGCGGCTGCCGCACCGGCGTGCACGCTCTGGATGCGTGCGGCCCTCAAGGCGGCAGTTAGAGCGCGGCCGCTGGCCACGCGATACCGGGCTGCGGCGTTGCCCTGTGCGCCGATTCCGGCCAGTGGACGGTGCCCACTGACAAGGTCTGTCGCCAGGGCCGCGGTGCGGCCGATCTGGCTCTGCTGCTCCTCGACGCGTCGCGCTATCAGCGGTGCGGTCAGTTGCAAACCGGCCACCACGATCGGCACCCCGATCAGGACCATCAAGCCCAGTGCCAGATCCACCGTCAACAGCACCACGCCGCACGCCACGGTGGCGACCACGGCGCCGGTCACCCGAGGCACATAGTCCAGGACATAGGACGTCTCGTCGGCGTCGGTGGACGAGATCGACAACAGTTCACCAACCTGATAGTCGGTGCGGATACCCAGCGGGTCGACGATCTTGCGGCTCAACTCGATTCGCAGCAGGTGTGACTCTCTGGCGATCGCGAACATCAGCAGCCGGGCACCGAAGCGGTACACAGTGGTCAGAACCAGGAACAGCGCGGCCAGCGCGCCGATCCAGCCGACGATGGCACCCACGCTCCCCGTCGCCACCGCGCGGTCGACGATGACGCCGATCAGCACTGGTACTGCCACCTCGCACAATTGATGCGCCGCAATCAAACCCGAGCCGGGCGCTAGCCAGCGCAGGTTCCGCACGACGGTGCGGCGCAGAACCCGAGCGCCGGTGAGAGCGCTCGGTTCCGCCCGGCTCAACCTCGGGAAGCGGTGTCGGAGGCCATTTTCTGGCGTAGCGACAGCGGCCGCATGTCGGTCCAGTTCTCGTCGACGTAGCGCAGGGCGCTCTCCCGGTCGCAACCGTCCGGATCTCCGAACACTACGCTCCATCCGGCGGGAACCTCAGCGAAGGTCGGCCACAGCGAATGCTGTTCCTCGTCGTTGACGAGGACGAAGAATCGGCCGTCCGGATCATCAAAAGGGTTGCTGGACAATGCATTCCTCCCGTAACGTCGACTGAACACGGCATTCGTGCGGCAGCCGATATCCAGTCGGCCGCTGTGCCGGTCAGGTGCCCTCGTGGGCGATGATGCTCACGCTCCCCAGCGTGTTATCAAAGGGAAGCCTAACCATATTTTGGCGCTGTGAAGCTGGGAGGTTGCTGTGCGTGTAGCGATGTTCGGGTATCAGACCTGGGGGCACCGTACCCTCCAGGCCCTGCTCAAATCCCGTCACGAGGTGGTTCTCGTGGCGACTCACCCTGTGAGCGAGCATGCCTATGAATCAATTTGGGCGGATTCTGTGGAAGACCTGGCCCGCAACGAGGGCATCGAGGTACTTCTCGCCAAGAGGCCCACATCGGAGCTGGTCGAGCGTGTCAAGGACGTCCAGCCAGATGTCATGGTGGCCAACAATTGGCGTACTCGATTGCCGGAGGAGCTGTTTCGTATCCCCAAGCACGGGACTGTGAATCTTCACGATTCCTTGTTGCCGGCGTTCACCGGATTCTCGCCGGTGATCTGGTCTCTGATCAGCGGGGCCAGCCATACTGGTCTGACGGCCCATCTGATGGACGGTGAACTCGACACCGGCGATGTGCTGGTGCAGCATTCCGTGGAGATCACGCCCACCAGCACCGGAACCAGTTTGGTACTGGCCACTTTGGATCTGGTGCCCGGCGTACTCAACGAGGCTCTTGACCAGCTGGAGTTCGGCACTGCCAAGCCGGTTCCTCAGGACCTCAGCCGCCGCACGTTTTTCCATAAACGCTGCGAACGCGACGGCCAGGTGGACTGGAACTGGCCAGCTCAAGACATCGAAAGGCTGATCCGTGCCCTGTCAGATCCATACCCCAACGCCTACACTTACTTTCGTGGTCAGAGACTCCGCCTGATCTCCGCGAGGGTCTCCCGATGCCGCTACGGTGGCACACCGGGACGGGTGTTCATCGAGGAGGACGGCGGCATGGTCATCGTGGCGGGAGCCGATGCACACCGGGGTGAGTCACCCGGCCTGGTGCTCGACGTCGTCCGCACCGATGACGGGGTCGATCACAGTGCGATGGCGTACTTCAAGCATGGCGGTGGATACCTGAGTTCGAGCCTCGACCCGGGGTTGCGATAAACGCGCTCAGGGCACGGTGGCATGTGGCGGATGGCTGTTCAGTGGCGAATTCCGTTGCAGTATTGACTGATCCGCCAATTTTGCTGGTTGTCCACATCCGGCGACATCGGCCATTCGTAGGCCCCACATCGACGCGTCGGTGTCCTAACGTCGAGGGCATGACACGCAAGAACGCGGTTGCTCGTATTGGTGGTGTATGTGGGGCAGCCTGATCGAGGTGGTGGCAGTCCTGCCACGTGACGACCGTCATTCGGTGAGTGCAATTGACGCCGCAGTGGCCAACTCAGAGTTGTCCTGCGGCTGTTCGAATCTCACTTCAGCGTCGCGACCGGAGGTTTCGAGCGTGGCGATGGTGTTGCCGTACAGCGGCCCGCTGAGGTTGCGCCACGACATCGGTAGCTCCGGAACGCCGAGGCGATTGGCCCAGCGGCGCGTCAGCGATGCCACGGTGGGTGACCATCCCAGCTTGAACACCGGCCTCATGAACGTCGGCACGTAGTTGTGCACCGGTGAACAGACCAGCTGGTACACCTGCGTCGTCGACTTACCGGGGAACTGTGCCCTGGCGGCGTAACTGTGGTGGACGTCTCCGGAGAGCACCAATACGGTGGCTGGCCCGTCACCGGAGCGGTTGGCCACCCCGATGATGAGCTCGCTGAGCCGGAGAAAGGAACTGAAGAACGCGGGCCAGTGCTCCAGATCCGCTGCCTGCCGGATCTTTTCGGCGACAGTGCCACGCAGCCCGGAATGGGTGGCAGCGCGCTCGTTGACGGATTGGATGTCGCCGATCACCGGTGGCAGCAGCCAGGGCAGTGAGGACGCGAGAACGAGGTGGTCCAAGTCGGCCAATCCGTCATCGACCTGCTGTTCCAGCCAGTCGAACTCGCGGTCGCCCAGCATCTTCCGTTCGCCGCCGTCGAGGATGCGGGAGTTTCGCGAATCGATCATGATGAGCCTGCTGCGGCCGACGTCCCAGCGGAAGCTGAACCGCAATCCCTTCTCGCCGTCCACTTCCCGGTCCGCACGGTCTGCCAGGTCAACCAGCTGTGGCCAGACGTCACCTTCGGTGGCGAGCACTTTCTGGTATTCGGCGTCGGCGGCCAGTTGTTGCGGGCTCAGGTTGCCGATGTGCTGATACACCCAGTAGGACGCGAGTCCCGCCCGGATGCGATCGCGCCACCACGGCTTCTGGTTGATCTCGGCGCGCCACGCCGCGGAGGTGTTCCAGTCGTCGCGGATGTCATGGTCGTCGAAGATCATGGCCGTCGGCACTGTTGACAGTATCCAGCGGATCTCGGGATCGCCCCAGGTGTGCCGGTAGAGACTCTCGTACTCGTTGAACGTCACCACCTCATCCGGTGGCCGCTTCTTCGAGGTGTGGCTGCGGCGGCCGGCCAGCTTGCGACGGGCCTCCGGAGTCAGCTCATCGGCATACACCTGATCGCCCAGCAGGATCAACACGTCGGGCCATTCGTCCATGGGGACGTTGGTCAACCGATCGGCGTAGCAGTCCAGCGCATCCTGGCCCAGTTTGTCGTCGATCTTCGGATCGCCGGTCTTCGGGTAGCGGCATGAGCCGAAGATCATCCGCATCCGGTCCGCGGTCTGCGGACCCCTGGTGCGGATCACGCTCGGAGGGAAGTCGGAGTCGGCTTCCGGCCACACCTTGGCGCCGTCGATGCGTACCTCGTACTCGATGGAGGAACTCGGTGTCAGTCCTTCGACGGGAACCAGCGCGTAGTGGCGGTCCTGCACTTGGAAGGTCCGTGCCGTGCAGCCGAGGATCTCCACTTCTGCGGCGTTTTCCGTCTGTACCCAGACCATGGCTGTGGTGTCGGCGACGTGGCGCAGAACCGGGCCCAGCAGAAGAGTCACCGATCCAGCGTAGGGGCATCCGCCCTGGCGGGTCTGCTCAGGTGATGCTCACGACGGCGCGGTCCCCGACAGGTGCCGACAGGGGCACCGTCAACGTGCCGAAGACCGCGAGCATGATGCAGGCCCGGTCCAGTGCTTCCGGCCGCGTGCCGCCGCGCAGTTTCACCGCCACGATGTCGACGGTTTCCTGGACCTCGGCGGTGACGCCGAAACACTCCGGCGTCCCGGTGGTGAAGTGCACGGCAATCGAGGAATCGGTCTCCGCCACCCGGCTCCAGGAGTCGATGGACTGAGGATGCGGGTCGACGACGGCCGAGTTGTCGGTGAAGACGGTTTGACCGGACGGTGCCTGCACCTCGGGGATGGTGGTGATGACGGGGGTGGCACCGGCGGCCGGGATGCCGAGGCTGAGCTGGCCTGCCGCCAGCGCGGTGACGGCGGCCGGGATCAGGCGAGCACGCATGACTGCACAGTACTTGGGGACGGGGACGGGGGAGCGATGCTCTATAGAACGCCGGCAATCTCAAGCAGATCGCGTCGTGACCCGATCTTGGCACGTGCCCGGCCTTGCGCCCTGCCTGTGGCGATCTCGTGTTGGTCAATTCGAGACCATGCTTCAGCAGTCACGGCGCCGAGGCTCGAAGTGTCGCGAAAGGGTCGTCGGCACAGTGTTCTAGGCACCACCAACCCCATCTCTATGTCTTTGAAGAGGGCGTCGACGGTGTTGCGGGCGCACGCCTTGTTTGTCCCGATGACCCCGCGTGGCCCACGTTTGGCCCAACCGACGACGTAGACCCGCGGCAGACCGGTGACGCGTGAGGCTTCATTCGGGACATGGTTGGCCACTTCATCAAACGGAACCCCGGCCAGACCCCTTGTTCGGTAACCGGCGGCCGAGATCACTGCGTGCGTGTTGAGCCGATAGCCTGCTTGGCCATCTGTTCGCAACACATCGATGGCCTCGACTTCGCGATATCGGCCCACCACGCGCTGTGGAGTCGAGTAGAACCGAAAGTGCACCCTTCGCGGATGTCGGCAGCGCGGCCGCGAAGCCCAGTTCGTCAGTACGTCAACGGTTTGCTTGAGGTGGGGTGATGCTGCGATAAGCGCCTCTTCTTCGCTTGAGATCCGGATGTCGTCGCCGTCGACCACTGGCGCCACCCCGTCGAGATTGTCGAACTCGAGGAGTTCGGCGAGTGTGAACTTGGCCTGCGCTATGCCGCCTCGGATGAGCAGCGTGACGTTCTGAGCGCCGCCGCTCAAGGCGGACAGCGCAGTGGCAGTCATGTCTGTATGTGCCAGCCCTTCGGAACCTTTCAACAATATCCGGCCCACATCCAGTGCGACGTTCCCGCCACCGATGATGGTGGCGTGCGTGACGGGCAGATCGAGCGGTGCCACGGCGGGGCCGTCGGGATGACCGTTGTACCAGTGCACTACATCGCTTGCCGGTATGGCCAAGTCGATGCCGTCAACCGACAGTACTTTCGTGGTGCCCGCTCCCGTCGCTACGATCACCGCATCGTAGGCATCGAGAAGTTCCTCGAACTGAATCCTGTCGCCTACCAAGATGTTTCCGAAGAACTGTACGTTCGGCAAACGCAACGTCTTTTCAAATGATCCTGCCAACGACTTGATCTTCAGATGATCTGGAGCAACGCCGTGCCGTAGTAACCCGAACGGGGTCGGATCACGGTCATAGACGTCGATCAGGAAGCTGGGCGCCCGTCGTGAGATCTCCGCTACTGTGAACAGGCCGGAGGGCCCAGCGCCCACCACTGCAATATGGTGGACGGACCCACTCATGTCACTGGGTGGCGCCATCAGCCAATGCTGACGAAGAGTTTTTTGAACGCCGTGACGATTTTCCATGTCGAGTCAGTGCCCTTGGCGAACGAGGCGATGTCGCCCGGCTCGAGCACGATTGTCGACCCAGCTGTGAGCGTGATCTCGACCCGCCCCTCGAGTACGTGGATTGTCTCGTCTTCGGTGAACGGGTACGCAAATTCCATTGGTTCGGCGCGCCACAACCCCACCGTGAGACCGTTTCCGCCGATGTCGGACCTGCGAATCCAGTGCACCTCGCCAACCGCTTCGTCGTCGACGATGAATGGTTCGTAGCTATCAGCGTCGACAGCTGATCTGTCCACGGGCACTGCAACTTCAGTCATGAGATCTTCTCCTGGTTGTACTTGTCGATGCGGAATTGACGGACTTGGGAATCAGGTCATCGCTGGGTTTGCCTCGATGTCGACACGGGCGTCCTGATAGAGCCCCCCGCGACCTATGTCGGTGAGTTCTGCGGAGATAACTGCGGCAACCGTATTGGAGCCCAGACTCCGGGAGGGCCAGAATCCGTATGGCGCGACGACTGTGTCCCGTTGTAACGAGTCGTCGATCTTCAACTCTGCTGAGAACCGCCCGAGTTCGTTGAAGACAGTCACCTGCTGTCCTGCCTGGAGTCCACGGGATTGCGCCGTTTCTGGATTCACCGTGACCGACTGGCATCCTTCCGCCAACCGCTGTCGATCAACGTTCGCGTATTGAGAACTGATGAAGTGGTGTCCTCGGGGCGTAATCATGCGCAGCGGATAGTGCTCCGACACCGGTTCTTCCAGGTAGTCCGGAACGTCCGGAATCATTTTGCCGCCTTGGTTTTCCGAGTATCCTTGCCGGAACACCCCGGCAACACCGTCCTCGACGCCATGCGTGGCCAATTGGGCCTTCCCATTCGGCGTAGGGAAGCCGCCTGCGGCGAAGGGTGCCTCATCGGGGCCCGAGACGTTGAGCCGCGCCCATCCGGTTTTGCGGAGTTCCTCGAGTGAGATGCCGGAAAGCTGGGGTGCCGCCCAATTCAGCGCCAACCGAGCCATCTCTTCGTCGGTTAGTGAGAACCAAGGGTCGTCAAATCCCATGCCTTTGGCCAGGCGCCGGAAAACCTCGACGTTG
Organism: Mycobacterium sp. MS1601; assembly: GCF_001984215.1. Lineage (NCBI taxonomy): Bacteria > Bacillati > Actinomycetota > Actinomycetes > Mycobacteriales > Mycobacteriaceae > Mycobacterium > Mycobacterium sp. MS1601. The sequence goes on along the minus strand of NZ_CP019420.1, from coordinate 5,751,719 downwards.
GGCACCGACTCACCCACCGGATCGATCGCTGGATTATTGGCGCCGAGATAGACATGCCCCCAAGAGAACGCCAAGTCGAAGTGCTCGAGAAACGTGGTCGCAGGGAGCAGTATGTCGGCATAGCGAGCGGTGTCGGTCATGAAGTGGTCGGAGACGACGGTGAACAGATCCTCGCGGCTCAGCCCTGCGCGGATCTTGTCCTGTTCGGGAACCGTCACCATCGGATTGCCATTCATGACCATCAGAGCTTTGATCGGAACGGCGAGCGGCAACTCTCCTGTCAGTGCCCGACCAAGCTGAATTCCGTTGACGGTCTGCGGGTTCGGCTTTCTCCACTCCACCTGTGAAAGCAAATCCCACTGAATGGGAAATTCGAAGAGGGTCAGTTCGTGCGTGCCTCCTCCAGGCTTGCGCCAGGCGCCGGTTAGCGCTGGCAGGGAGTAGACCAAGCGGAACGTTTGACCTCCCTGCCGTTTGTTCTCCAACGCGGTCCCGACGCGGATACTGGACGATTCAGCGGTGGCGTATTCGCGCGCCAGGGTCTGGACATCCTCGACCGTCAGCCCAGTGATTGCTGCGACGCGCTCAGGCGGAAAGGCCATGGCGCGTTCGGCGAGCTCGTCGAAGCCGTCGGTGTGGTCGTTGATGAAGGCGTCATCGGTCAGTCCTTCGTTGATGATGACGTTCATCAACCCGAGAGCCAGTGCACCGTCGGTGCCAGGTTTGATTTGCAGGTGCCAGTCGGCACGCTTCGCGGTTCGACTGCGGTACGGATCGATGACCACCAGTTTTGCGCCGGCCTTCTGTGCCTTGATTATGAAGGGCATCAGATGGATGTTGGACGTCATCGGGTTGTGGCCCCACGCGATGATGTACTTCGCGTGGACGATTCCTTCGGGGTCGGTGACGGCTGGGCCGTACACGAGGTTGTAGGCGAGTCCGCGAACCGACGTGCAGAAGGTTCGCTCGATTACCGACGCGCCAAGCCGATGCATGAAGGGGTCCATCACGTTGAGCCCATTGAGAATGTGCTCGTTGCCCAGATATCCGGTCGGCAGAATTGCTTCGGAACCGTGGTCGGCAGAGATTTGCTTGAACCGAGTGCAGATGGTGTCGACGGCCTCGTCCCAGGAGATTCGAGCAAACTCGCCGGATCCCTTCGGGCCAGTCCGCTTCATCGGGTACTTGAGCCTCTCAGGGTGATAAACGCGTTTCTCGAAATCGTTCACCTTGGCGCACAGCCCGCCGCGAGTGAAGGGATGAGCAGGATTGCCTCGAACACCAACAGCCACGCCATCCACCACCGTCGTCAGGACGGAACAGGTATCGGGGCAGTCGTGATGACACGATCCCAGGACCGTCAGCGAGCGCTGCGCTTCGATGTCCACTCAGGGCCTTTCGTCGGAGGGGCTGGTCTCGAGTTAGAGTCTCAGCCCCGAACAATGCGGTTCACACCCGCAGGTGCAGGTCTGATGGCGCTACAGTCGGTATGCCTCGAAGCCGGATCGACCGAAGTGGCCCGCGGGCACTTTGACCAGGTGATCGGCTCCGGCAAGCGCGTTGATCGAGGCTGATCGTCCCTGGCCGAGCGCTTCGATGCGGCCTTGTGGCGTTTTCCTGCCGAGCAGAAGAACATCTCGGTGCGACTCGACAGGTGCATCCTCCATGAGCCTCACGAAGGTGCGCTGCCGCCCGGCCAGCCCGTGCCTGGCCCGCAGGGATTCCTCCACCAACACAACGAACGACACGAAAGCACTGACAGGGTTGCCGGGTAGACAGATCACCGGACGGTCACCGAAATGGCCGAATCCCTGCGCAGCGCCCGGCCTCATAGCAATGTGTTGAAATACTCCCTCGGACAAGGACTGACGCACCACCTCACGCGTTCCCGCGCTGATGCCGCCAATGGTGACGAAAAGGTCTGTGCCCTCGATGTAGCGGCGGCAAGTGGCGCGGAAATCCTGCACATCATCACCGACGATCTCGACCGCTCGGACTTGGCATCCGCTGTCGGTCAGGAGACCCGCGATCATCCCGGCGTTCGATTCGTATGTTTGACCGGGGCGACGCAGCGAGGAAGCAGGTACGAGTTCGTTGCCCGAGGCGACGACGACTGTTCGGAGCTTGCCGATAACCTGAGCGCGTGCATGGCCAGCTGCGCTGAGCGCGGCCAGCTTAGCCGGTGTCATCAGGGTGCCGCCGGCCAGAAGCTGCTGGCCGGCCTTGACGTCCTCACCTTGACGCCTGATGTTTGTTGCGGTGACGCGCTGGCCGTCGAGTCTCACCATGGAGCCTGGTGAACCGTACCCGCTGGAGCGTTCGACGGGTATCACCGCGGCGGTGCGTGGGTGGACAGGACCGCCAGTCATCGTCTGATGTGCATCGAAGCCGGCCGGCTCATAAGGGGGCTCGGCCCCAGCCGGAACCTCGGACACGACTCGAATATCGACCGGTCCATACGTCAACTGTGCGACAACGGTCGCGGAGACCGCGAAGCCGTCCATCGCAGCGTTGTCGAATGCAGGAACATCGGTTTGAGATCTCACGGGTGACGCGAGAACCCGGCCCAAAGTCTCCCCGGTGTCCGTACTCTCGACGGAGCACCGGGGTATCAACCCCGAGAGTTCGCGGCTGTACTGACTAGGTGATTTCACCAGGACTCACAGTCCTGATTCATCAAAGTATGTTCAGGGCACGCGCTTTGACCACAGCTTGTACTCGGGTGTGGGCGTCGAGTTTTTCCAATACTGCCTGAATGTAAGACCGGACGGTGTTGGCCGACAGATTCAAGTCGTTCTGGATCTGTGCCGTGGAGAAGCCTTGTGCCAGAAGGCGAAGTACCCGGTACTCGCTGGCACGCAACTCGGCCACCAGTACACCCTGCGATTCCACCCGAACGCTGTGGCATGTGCCGTTGTCTTGCTGGCTGAGTTGTGGATCGAGTGCCAATTCGCCGCGCATCACCCGTCGCATCCCGTCCAGCAGATCGACTTGCTCGGATGATTTCAACAGAACTCCGGCTGCACCTTCGTGCAAACAAGCATGCAGCAGTGGCGCTTCCATGAAACCGGTGAGGATCACGACCTTGGCCTCGGGACATTCCCGAAGAATGCTCCTGCAGGTCTCCGGGGCGAGTTCGCTACCAAGTCGTAAGTCCAATAGCACCAAGTCGGGTTGTAGCTCACTGATGCCCCTCAATGCGCTTGTGCCGTCGCAGAATTCGCCGACCACGCGAAAATCGGGAGAATCGTCGACCAGGGCCTTGACACCGAGCAGTACAACAGCATGGTCGTCGACAAGCACGACCCGGGTGGGTCGGAGGGCTTTCATCGTGGCCACCTGAAGGGTCATTTGTGCGCGACCGTCGGGTGGTCGGGGTTGGGCCCCTCTGGGGTTTGCATGACTCCGCTAGCAAACACGTCTGAGTTGATTTCGACGAACTGTCGCTCCTCGTCCGGAACATGGTCAGCAAGGAAGATCGCAGATTGCGGACAAGCCGGTACGCACGCTCCGCAATCGATACATTCGTCGGGATGGATGTACGCCATTCGTTGACCGGCGTAAATGGCGTCAACCGGGCACTGGTCCATACAGTTACGGTCCATGATGTCCAGGCATCCGCTGGTGATCACATAAGGCATGGGCGGTCCTCTGCGTTGGGAGTCACTTCATCGTGGCGCCCTCCCAACTTCGATGACACCCGCAAACGGAGGTCTCTGCTCACGCTACGCCGTTGAGTGGCACCTGTACTCGCGTTGTCAATCCGCCGTCCTCGTTTGCAGACCAGTGCACCTGTCCGCCCACCGTGGCGGCTACTGCATGCATGTTCCGCATTCCCAGTCCCGGCGAATCCGACGATCGTGGCGCTAGAGTCGCGTGGTCACTTTGCAGGCCGATGCCATCATCTTGGATGACCAATGTGAGGTCGGATTCGCCAAACGCCAATCCCACCATTACCGACCTAGCCTGTGCGTGCTTTTCGATGTTGTGGAGGATTTCGCGGGCGGTGGACAGCAACGCACGGTCCACCGCCTCCGGGCACTCGCGTGGGGCGCCAAGAGTAGTCACTTCGGCGGGAATCATCGTCCTGGTAGTGAACGCCTTGGTCAGCTCACGCATGGCAACTTCGAGGCTCCGGGCCCTCGGGAGGTTCGCTCGAAAGGTGTTGCGCAGACATGCACTAGCCGAACGCGCATCGTCGTTGATTGTTACGGCGAGAGCCCGGCTTTGCCGGGAGAGCACAGGGTCGCGTGCCAGTCGTTGCGCAGCCAGGGAGATGTTGAAGAGCAATTGCAGCGATGTGTCGTGCAAATGACGGACGATACGTTGCCGTTCCTCGGCCTTTGCAAGAACTTCGAGGTCCGATGCCCGGATCACCGACACGATCAATGGCGCGATGAAAGTGGCCAATTCCGACACCATGGCCAACGGCTCGTGCCTGTGCAGGGAGCTAGCCCGGCCAGCGTAGAGAATCGCGACGACCATTCCCGCATGCTCGATCGGGTGGGCAACGGCGGCACCTTCCGGCGGAACAAACCGCTCGAGGCTGGTCACGGGGACTCGGCAGCCTGGATATTGCTCGATCAGGGTCAAGTTTTCATTCTCGACAGCCCACCCGCCATCACAGAGCTGCGACTCCCTTTCGCGGACAGCAGATCCGCCGAGACCTTCACCCCATGGAACCACCGTGTCGACGTATCGTTGCGCGTGACCTAAGGCTGCCACCGGTCGAATCGCGTCATCGTGGTCGACCAGGCCAAGTACGGTCCAGGAAAAATCCGTCAATTCGAGAACCGCGCGGCAGATGCGCATGAACAAGGCGTCCGGATCACTGAGTCGAGTCATATCGCGGACCGATTTCGCCAAAGCCCTGACGTCCTCGATGTCCTCAATGCCGTAGCACACGACAACCTCCTCCACGACAAATCCCGGGCTGCAGACTATCCCTAGAGGGTGGTGCTCGCATTTCCGCGATCACTCGGTGACCAGCATTCGCAGGTTCTGCCCAGGTGCTTACGTCGTTAACGTGCAGCTGGTCAGCTGAACGCACAGTCCCTGGGAGGTTCGAGATGGCTGAAGCCGATGCTCTCGACACATCGTGCATTGGTGCCATTCACCGCGATGACTCTGATTGGCTGGCGCTCACAGCTGAGCCCATACAAGAGACTGAAGTGCGGAAGTGGTTGACACACCCAGCGTGCGGAGCCGTCGTCATCTTCGCTGGAACGGTCCGAGTGAACTCGCCGGGGCACCAGGACGTCCGGTCAATTCGGTACGAGGTGCACCACAGTCTTGCCATGAGACAACTTTCTGAGATTGCGACAGCCACGCACGCACGCTGGAGCGACGCTGTGAAGGTCTCGATGCTCCACCGCTTCGGCGACGTACCGCTGGGGGCAACGAGTGTCCTTGTAGGCTGTGCGGCACCGCACAGAGCCACAGCTTTTGCGGCGGCCGAGTTCATGATTGATCTGATCAAACAGGTTATGCCGGTTTGGAAACTCGAACACAGTGCTTCCGCCACGGCTTGGAGCGCATGTACGACCGACATCGTGCCCGTATCTACGGCAGTAGGCAGTTGGCGGAGGCGTTGCCCAAACGGTGAGACAGTGGCCATATGACGTCTCCGATGTATGACGCGAGAGGGCGCCGACTCCGCGACCTACGAGTCTCGGTCACCGATCGCTGCAATTTTCGCTGCCGATACTGTATGCCCCGCGAATCATTCGGACGCGGGCATCGGTTCGCTACCCAACACGATCTTCTTGCCTTCGAGGAGATCACCGAAATAGTGTCGGCGTTCCTGGTGCTCGGTATCGAGAAGGTAAGGCTGACCGGTGGTGAACCTCTGCTGCGCAACGGAATCGTGGACCTGGTAACCGATCTGCGTCGTGCCGCACCCGATGTCGACCTCGCGATGACCACTAATGGAGTGTTGTTGTCACAGTACGCTGTGGATCTGCGGGCGGCTGGCCTGGACCGGCTCACCATCTCGCTGGATTCCCTCGATGAGCTTACTTTTCGGGCCATGACCGACAGTAGGTTCCATGTCGCGGATGTCCTGGCAGGGATCGAGGCGGCCGATCGCGCCGGTTTCGCGGGCATCAAGATCAACGTGGTTGTTCAGTTCGGAGTCAACGATCACTTGATTGCCGAACTGGCCCAGTACTTTCGCGGAACCGGCCACATCATTCGGTTCATCGAATACATGGATGTCGGCACGACCAACCGATGGGACCGCGGTCAGGTTGTTGACGCGAACTGGATCGTCGCCCGGATCAACCGAGAAACGCCTCTGGAGGCCATAGCCCCGTCCTACGACGGTGAAGTATCCCGCCGCTACCGCTATCACGACGGTTCTGGCGAGATCGGCGTAATCGCTTCGGTAACAGAGCCGTTCTGTGGCAGTTGCACCCGCGCTCGGCTCAGCGCCACCGGCCAACTGCACACCTGTCTGTTCTCCACAGCCGGACTGGACCTGCGAAGCATCGTCCGCGGACAACGTAGTGACGATGATCTCCAACAAGCCATCCGGACCCGGTGGGCACAGCGTAGCGATCGATACTCTGAACTCAGGAGTGCGGGTGGAGACAACAGTCCGCACAAGAAAATCGAGATGTCCTTCATCGGAGGTTGAACTTGCCCATTCTTCTGATGTTCGGCAAGGCTCGCGAAGTTGCCGGAACCTCTCGTGCCAACTTCTCTGATCAGACGCTCGAGGAGCTCATGACCTCGGCGACAGAGCGTTTCGGCGAACCATTTACCCGAGTTCTGAATATCTCGAGGGTATGGGTCGACGGGAGTCCGCCCGAACCGGGAGTGATCACACCTCTCGGTCCGTCATCCGAAGTCACGGTGCTGCCACCAGTTGCTGGCGGGTAGTCGTACAGGTTCTGGCAGCAGCGCTCAGCTTGGGGACGGATGAAGGGGTGGCTTGTTTGTGCTAACAGATCTGATGATGGCAAGGACCTGCTGTGACCGGTGAGCCGGCGGCCTTGAGTCGGTGATCCCCGTATCCGGGAACATTTCGACGTCAAACTGGGCATAGAGCCAGGGGGAGCGGTGGAGATCTGCCGCGCGAGAGTCCGGCGATCGCCCCGCAATGCGGACATGGCCGGAACCCGTAGTACTGGTGGCCGCAATGGCGCATGGTGGCTAACCGGAATCCCTGCAGGAGAGGGAATTGTCGCCGTTGGGGCTCCGTTTCTGGGGTTATGGACACAGAACTCGACGTCGTGGTTTTGCCGGTTTCGGACGTCGACGCGGCCTGGGTGATGCAGGAGATCACCGAACTCGCACCAGGTCGCTGAGAACATCAATCACAGAGGAGAATCCAATGAACACAACACATGTCACCGCATTGGTGACCGGAGCCAACCGGGGACTCGGACGGCGATTCGCCCTCGAACTCGTTGCGCGCGGCGCTACGGTGTACGCCGCGGCGCGGCGGCCGGAGAGCGTCGACATCCCCGGTGTAATTCCTATCCAGCTCGACATCACCGACCCTGCCTCGATCCGTCGTGCGGCCGAGATCGCAACCGATGTGAATGTCCTGGTGAACAACGCGGGTGTATCGACGCGAGCGACCTTGCTCGGCAGCCCGCTCGAGGACATCCGGCTGGAGATGGAGACACATTACTTCGGTACGTTGCAGGTGATCCGGGCGTTCACACCCGTCATCGAACGCAACGGCGGCGGAGCCATCCTGGACGTGCTCTCGCTACTGTCGTGGCTGCATCCGTCCACCAGCGGTGCCTACGCCTCGGCCAAGGCGGCAGCGTGGGCTATGACCGACGCCGTACGAGAAGAACTGGCACCCAAGGGAATCACTGTCACCGCACTGCATGTCGGATACATGGACACCGACATGGTGACCTACATTCCCGCGGATCAGAAGATCGATCCCGCTGTGGTGGCCACCATGGCGCTCGATGGTTTGTTCGCCGGTGCGCGAGAGGTACTTGCCGACGGTAAGACCCGCGAGGCGAAGGCCGGACTCGCCAACTAGGTTCGCGGACGGGGCGGGGGAGTCCGCGGATCGCAGGTCATCGGGAGCCAGGTTGGTTGTGCCAGCGGCGGATCGCCGCGGCGAATTGCTCGGGAGCGTCGGAGGGAACGAAATGGCCGGCACCGCTGACGATGACGGCCTCGTTATCGGTGAAGATTTGCTGCCATCGCCGCAGTTCCTTGTCACCGAAGGCGAAGTCGCCGTCACCCCAGATGATCAGTGTCGGCAATGCTTCCATAACCTTGAGCCCCGCCTCGATGTCGGCGAGAAATGCCCGGCTGGAGGTGATCTCGCGGGGGAACACCGCCGATCCCTCCCGGCGAGCGGGGCTGTCGAGAGCGTTGCGGTAGTGGTCCATCTGTGCGCTGGTGGGTGTGGTCAAACGATGTCCTATCGGGATCATCTGGTTGACGAACAGGTTGAGTTGGCGGATGAGCAGCCGCCCGATGGGGCTGCCCATCACGTGCGACATAACTTGTATGAGCGGGTCGCTGACCGGCCATGCCCAGGTGTTGGTGAGAACCAGCCGGTCGAAGGTTTCAGGGCGCTGTTGCGCGACGGCCAGCCCGATCGGTCCGCCCCAGTCATGGCCCACCAGCGTGACGTTTCTCAACCCGAGCATCTCCACAAACCGACCGACGATCTCTGCGTGTTCGGTGGGTAGGTACCGGTAGCCCGGCGCTGCCGTCGAAAGCCCGAATCCTGGGTAATCCACTGCGATGCAACGAAACTCCGCTTTCAGGTGTGTGATGACCACGCTGTAGTCAAACGACCAGGTCGGGTTCCCGTGCAGGAACAGCAACGTCGGACCCGCGCCTTCGTCCACGTAATGCACGCGGTGCCCGTCGATGTCGAGGAACTGGCTCGCGAACGGGAACAATTCGTCATCGACCCAGGCGGGCCGCTCTGTGATTGCCATCGGTGTTTACACCAGCCCGATCGTCAGCGCCATGTCGAGAAACAACATGAGCGCGGCCGCCAGCCCCACTGCCGTAATACTGTTGGTGACCGGCAGCTGGGCCATGTTCCGTCGGCTGGCCTGCGCGGAGTCCTCCGCGGCTTCCCCCGTCACCGTCGACCACATCGTCGTGAACACCGTGCCGTACCAGGCGCCTGCCACGGCCATTCCGACCACAGTGGCGATAACGACGGCCAGCCAGTCGAGTTCCACCCTGCAAGCCCTCCCAGCTCCCGAACCGCCCGTGTGCTATGACTGATATAATCAAGTCTACTTTAAAATAGCAAGTAGGTGGCGATGAGTCGAGACTATGGTCAGTACTGCGGACTGGCCCGGTCCCTGGATGTGGTGGGGGATCGGTGGAATCTGTTGATTGTCCGCCAGCTTCTGATGGGACCGGCTCGGTATGGGGAACTGCGTCAAGGGCTGTCCGGCGTCGCGACGAACCTGCTGACTGACCGGCTTCGCGACCTCGAAACCGCCGGCGTGATCGAGCGGCAGCTGTCCGGCGACTCCAGTGCCATCACCTACGCACTGACTGAGTGGGGCGCCCAGCTGCGCGAGCCCATCTATGCGCTGGTCCGCTGGTCCACGCCATTGATGATCCGCGGACCCGAAAACGACGAGTTCCGCCCCGAATGGCTCTTGGTGGCGCTTCCCGCCTTGTTCGAAGGGCGTGTGCCCACCGAGCACCCGGCGACGGTGGGGATCGTGGTCGATGGCGTGACGGCCCAATTGCGGGCCACCGAGTCCGGGATCGCCGTCGGCAATCCGGACGGACAAGAGTTCGACGCCGTTCTCACCGCCGACGCCCATCTTGTCCTGGGGCTCGCTGCGAGCGCGTTGTCTCTGGAAGACGTCAGAGCGCTCGTCGACATTCAGGGCGACGAGTCCGCTCTGCGAAACATGTTCGAAGCACCCTCGACGATACGGTAGCGAAGACCGGTAGCCAGAGCTCAGCCCAGTTCGTCTCAGGCGTCACAACTATGGCGTAGTTGCCTTCGGACTAGCTATCGCCACCGTCGACAATGGGTAGGGGCCTGTTGCTAAGTGGCTCGGGACTACTGCACGGCGATTCGGGTGATGCCGGGTCGTAGCTGGCACGTAACCCGAGGTCGGGTCGGCCGCATCCATGGCCGCCGCCGGCCTGGCCGAAATCCTCGGCGACACAGCGCAACAGAGCGAGAATGCCGCCGAGATCGTCATGGAGCCATCGCCGGCCTGGTCGAGGTTGCCCTGCATCGAACGCAATGCCATCTCAGCGGGCAAAGCCATCAACGCAGCCCGGATGGCGCTGCGCGGCGACGGCACCCACCGGGTGAGTCTGGATCAAGTTCTGGAGACCATGCGACCTGGCGGCTCCGCGCCGAGGTGGCCGCCGCCTGCTGCAGCGCCATCCGAACAGTGTCAGAAACGCCAGCGGTCTTGAGCTCGCGCTGGGCTGCCGCCAAAAGGTCATCGTCCAGTCGATCAACCGTTTCGTCACGCCAACCCCGATCTATATGCGTAAAGCTCGTTTGGTGTATCACCGATGAACCCCGGGTTGTGACGGACGGCTGACCAGACAGCTGCGCAACCGCAACCCATGTTTCGTCACAGTGACAGAATGGCTGTAAGTTGTTGCACACTGGGTGTTTACCGTGCTCGCAGTAGGTGAGCCCTGCGGTTGGCCGACTGCCGAGAACCAGGGCGACGCAGACGGTGAACGGTGACAGCTCCGAGGTTGGCGCGGCAGTCGAAAATCGCAGAGTGCGGAAAGGTCCGCGTTGGGAACCGGCGGGCTTGCTCGCATTGACGTCGAGCCCTCGAGCCAGCATCTGAGCCCGCCAGCCATCTATCATCGCAGCGAAACATTTTCGCGACGCGGGACCTGAGAACTGAAACCCCGGTAGCTCTTCAGCCATGGCGACGGGCCCGCCGCTCGGTTCAAGCGACTGGCCACCGGCCACATGCACTCATCGAGCATCCCTGCGGCACAGCGCAATTCGTCACTGTGACGCAATGACGCGGTGTGGGGCGGCCGTCAGATAGGGGGCTCGAAGCGACTCGCACCGGCCAGATGTCGCCAGACCACCGTCGCAGCTCGCAACGTTTTAGCTGACGTCCCAATCATTCATTAAGTGATTGAAACGTACGCCGGCATCGACGCTTGTCTGCAACCGATTCGCGAATACCGGTCGGCGCGCCGGGGGCGCGCCGGGTGAGTTTGCGCCTGCCACCAGGCCGAATTGTCAAGGGTTGCGAGCTCTTTCATGTAAGCAACTCAGCGTAGCGTATTGCCGATAATCTACATTATGTCAAGTAAGATACTGCATACTGCATACTGCATCGGGTGAATCAAAGCCTGGCCGCTTGCTTGCGGACCAGAACTCCTCCCGTCGCTTTCGGCGATCGATGACGATGCTGCTGTTCGGCCTCACTGCACCTGGCAGCTTTCGCAATAAAGATGGCGGTCGACATTCGGTGGCCCGTGCTGCCAACGCAGGGTGGATTTGCAGCTCGGGGTTGGACCGCTTCTGAAGGCGCTCGGGCGCTCCGTCGGCGAACTAGTCGGCACCCTCGCCATGCTCGGCGACCGGCCGAATCTTTGTGCTTGCCTGCGCACTACCATGGACCGGCTCATCGCGGCCGAGACGTCGTGACCTGTGGAGTGGCAGTGCACTGAAACCGGGCACACGGTGCCGCAGCGCAGCGGAGGTACATCGTCGAACTTCTGCGCGACCTTAAGGGCCTGCGTCGCCGAGCAGGTGATCGAAGAGCCGCCCCGCCGCTTGCGCGGCTGCGTGCTCGTCGCCGGCGGCGATGTGCGCCACCACGTTGCTGTGGTCGACGGCCAGCGCCTTGGCGAAAGTCTTGGTGGTGGCCGCCACGCTGGCGGCAATGGTCTCCAGCAGGCCGCGGTAGAGCTCGATCAGGATCGCGTTGTGGGAACACCGCACCACGGCGAGATGGAAGTCGGCGTCGGCGCGCGCGAATTCCTCCTCCCCAGAAAGTAGACAATCCTGGCTTCTGGCCAACAGCGCGCGCAGTTCACCGAGTTCGTCGGCGGTGTGGTTGAGCGCTGCCAGCCGGGCACCTTCGACCTCAAGGGCCCGCCGGACCTGCAGGATCTCACGCAGCTCGCTGCCGCACAGTCGTCGGAGCGCACCGGATACCTCGCTGGTGGCGCGCACGTAGGTGCCGTCGCCCTGGCGGACTTCCAAGATCCCGGCGTGAGCCAGGGCGCGGACGGCCTCGCGGACGGTGTTGCGGCCCACCCCGAGGTGTTCGACGAGTACGGACTCGTTGGGGATGCGCTCATCCACCGGCCACTCCCCAGTGTTCACCGAGCTCCGCAGTTGTTCGATCACCTGATCAACGAGGCCGGTGCGACGCGTGGTGGTCAACGGCACAGCTCGTCCTTTCATCCAATCATGGGATGTATGCGACCATAGCAGTCGTGCGAGCCGAAACATGGATGAAACAATCCAATCATCAGGACGTTTCACCGTCGAATCTCCGGGAGAAGCCTGTCTCGGTTGTCGCCGGGGGTGCACTACTGGCGGTGGCGGTGGTACTCACCGCGCTGAACCTGCGGCCCGCGGTGACCAGCGTCGCGCCACTGCTGGGTGAGATGCGCGAGGAATTTGGCGCCTCGGCCACCTGGGCCGGTCTCCTCACCACCTTGCCCGCGCTATGTTTCGCCGCCGCCGGACTGACCGCCCCACGGCTGTCGGCCCGGATCGGGCTGGGGCGCACGGTGTCACTGTCGCTGCTGATCATCGCGGCAGGCCTGCTCATCCGCGCCGCCGGCGGATCCACCGTGGTGCTGGGCGCCAGCCTCGTCGCCTGTGCCGGTATTGCCTTGGTCAACGTGCTGATCCCCGTCGTGATCAAAGGGTCGTTCCCGGCCCGGATCGGCCTGATGACCGGTATCTACACCGCTGCGCTGCAAGCAGGTGGGGCCTTGGGGTCGGCGGTCACGCCCGGTCTCGAGGGGCCGCTGGGCGGCTGGCGGCCGGCGCTGGCGGTGTGGGCGGCGCTGGCACTGATCGCCCTGGCCGTGTGGGTGCCGGTCTCCCGGCGCCATGGCGCGGCCTGGGTCCGACGGATCGAACACGCCGAGCCGCCACGTTCGCTGCTGCGCAACCGCCTGGCGTGGACTGTCACCGTGTTCTTCGGGTGCCAGGCCTTCATGGCCTACATCGTGATGGGTTGGTTGCCCGAGGTGTTCATCGACAACGGGGTGCCCAAGGTGCAGGCCGGTGTCCTGGTAGGCCTGGCCTCGCTCATCGGTGTGCCGATCGCGCTGGTGGTCGCCCCCGTGGCCGCTCGCCGCGGGAGTCAGAGCGAGTGGATCGTCGGGCTCGGCCTGTTCGGAGTGGTGGGCATTCTCGGCGTCATGCTGGCGCCGGCGGCCCAGCCGGTGCTGTGGAGTGTGCTCATCGGCATCGGGCAGAGCGTCTTCGCTTTGGCTCTCGCCGTGATCGCACTGCGCGCCCGGACCGCGGAGGAAACTGCGCAACTGTCCGGGATGGCCCAGGGACTGGGCTACCTGATCGCCGGTACCGGGCCCCTGCTGTTCGGCGTGCTCCACGACGTCAGCGGTGGCTGGACGGTGCCGTGGAGCCTGTTCCTCGTGGTCTACGCCGTGCAGATGGCCACCGGCGCCGTCGCCGGACGCAACCGCTACGTCTAGCTACGGGAGTGGCTGCGCCCCAGCGGGGTTCAGCGTCGCGCATGAGTCTCAGGTGGTTGCGCCGGCATAGCTCCTACGGCTGATCCAGGGCCGCTGAAGCGGTGGTGACCATGGCCACGAAAGTGCCGACGATTCCGACAGGATCCACGTGACGGTCACCGGCCGCGGGAAGCCTGGCGTCGCGATCGCTGGGGCGGTGTAGTGGCCTGTCTGCTTGCCGGCCACCACTGTTGGAAGACAACCTATCTGAGACTTTGACACCCACGTCCGTGTGAGACGGACGATCAAGTCTCATTCAAGCTGGCAGTTCTCTGCGGCGAACCACCAAGCTGACTGGGAACGGACAGTGTTTCCCTATCGGTGATGTGGGTGCGTGACTGGTCGTAGTTCCAGTCGCGGGATTCCCGTGAAGTCGGCGGGGTTGCACGTGTGCAGCGGCATTCCATGTGCGATTGCACCGGCCGCTATGACTGCGACGTAGGCGCGCGCAGCCGGCTTGCGGCCCGACGCGCGAAGCGCCGCGGCCACGGCTTGAAACGCGCGGGCGCTCTGCATCGTCGTTGGCGACGTTTGGACGCACGGATAGCTCAGCCAGCGTGATCGCGCTGACCGCCGATTCATCGGAGATGAGGCCAAAGGGGCTGCTGGCACTTTCTCGGTGGTCAGCAGCACAACTCACGGCCGCTGGGAAGACGACAGATCGAAGCAACTGGAAGTGAAAAGCAGTGCAAATGAGGGGGTTTGATGGGGATCGGAAGCCTGTAACGTGTCGACATCGAGCCACCCGCGTCCGAGCCTGGCGGCGTTATCCGGCTGATTCGTGGCACTCGTTCAGGTCGAGGAAGTCGTCAACCGCCAACATGCCCAGTACCCGTCGCTCGAGTGGTCTGATGCTCGTGCGCTCTGGGTCGTGGACGATCCGCGGCTCGGATAAGGTCAGCGTGCGGCCCTGGGTTCGCAGCGTACAACCCTGTGCCGCGACGACATTCTTCACCCATTGGCTATCGGCGCCGTAGGTGAGGGCGATGCGTACCCCGGTTGGCGTCCGAAAGACATTGACGGGGGTTTTATAGCTTCGCCCGGAGCTGCGACCCTGGTGAATCACCAGCCCAAACCCGGGTGCCCAGGGCGCAATGCGTTGGGTGATTTTATTGAGGCCCACTCGATTCAACCGGGCCACCGACTTCGGAATTGGCATTCGCCACCCTCCCAACTTGGGACACGCGCACTGTGGGCTACCGCACGCCCAAATACTGCCACAGTCCGATGGCGTCCACTCAATATGGTGAAACGACGATGTGGCGGACGTCGGCGATCAGTGCCAAGGACCGAAACCCCCACTGAGGCGAGGTGCTGGCCGCTTATCACGAGCACGGCGGCGCAGACCACCGGTAAGAATACGGCGGAATCGAATATGGCCGGTTGCCAGTAGAGTGCGCTGTATTGCCCTGCTGCTCAACGGTTCTCGCCTATCGGGCAAGGCCGAGGAATGCCATCATCGCTCGCTCGACCTCGACGACTTGCTCCGCTGTCAGCCGACCGACTCGGGCGTGGACGTTCGACCTTTTGACGGTTGTGAGCTTGTCGATCATCACGTCACTGTCGTGATCGAGTCCGGACAACCGGCCGTCTCCGCCGGCTATCCGGATGCGCATCAAAGGCGCATCCAGCAGCGTGCTGGACATGGGAGCAACAGTGACGGAACTCGTGGCATCAAAAAGGTCATCCTGAACAATCACCGCGGGACGCGGTTTGGTCGCGTAGACGCCCCCCGCCACGGTCCAGATCTCCCCTCTGTTCACTCCTCGTCCCACGGCGTCGAGATGGCCTCAATGAAGTCCTGGTCATCTGTGCCTTCGTCCGCTCGTGCGACTAACGAAGCCTGACGATGTGCTTCGGCGGCAAAACTCTCGGTGCGCACGTCAGGCACCCAGACCTGCAGCGGCCGCAGGCCCCGCTCCCGCATCCGCCGTCGATACTCGCCGACCCTTTCCCTCACTGCCACGCCAACATGTTACATGTAACGCAAATTCTAGGCGGCCGGACAGTTAGATCGGCGGAGACGGCAAACAACATCCAAGCCCCTGAGCTACCCGAAGATTGCCATCAGCGCGACCCCGTGAAGCTGTGCCGACCTTGACGTATCGCTTGAGACCGGGTGGAGAACGACGAGATCGAATATGGCGGGTTGCCAGTAAGCCACTGCACATCGCATCGGATGAATCATTGCCTCGCCGCGTTCTCCGGCAGTCGGTGCGAATGGTGCTACACACGGCATCCACGGTGCCCGGTTGCGCAGTCAGTGAACGTATTTCGACCCTCTAGCAGTGCTGGCCGAGCTCAACATTCTGATCTGGCGCGGCGACTTCACTCCTCGCGGAGTGTGTCGATTCCCGCAAGAATGAGTTCGAGTCCGGCGATGAACTGCTCACGGTCGTCATGCTCGGCCAGCTGTTCGGCAAGGTGGTGCACGAACGGGTGGGTGCTCGAGTCGTACTGCGCCGACCATTGCGCGGCGATGGCCGCCAGGAAGGTCGGTCGGTCCGTCTCGCGCAGCTGCAACCGGGTGGCCGCAGCGTGTTGCGCAGCCAAGGCAACAAAGTAGCTGACGAGCGCGGTAGCGGCGTTGAACTGCGCAGCGTAAGGCACTCCGAGAGCCTGCAGGGGCAAGCCGACGCCTTCGAAGAGATGCAGCACCGCCGGTTGCCATGGCACTCGGGCCAGCTGGGCGCCCAGCCACGGGTGTGCGTTGAACGCATCGAACACCCCGAGGGCGACGGCACGGATACTCTCCCTCGGTTCCAGGTCGGCGGCGGCGCCGGCCACGGCGCGAGCGACGACGACGTCGGCCGCCGCCGCCAATAGTTCCTCCTTGTCGGCGACGTGCCAGTAGATTGCGCCGCTGCCCGTTCCGAGGCGAGCGGTGAGCTGACGGAAGGTCAGCGCGCCCTCGCCCTCCTCGTCGAGCATCTCGATGGCCGCCGCCACAATCCGCTCCCTGGACAGCGCGTCACCGCGCGGTCGGCCTCGTCGACTCCTAGTCGCCATGAAAGCCAGTTTGACACAACTGGAACGGCGCTCCAAAATCATCACTGGAATGTGGTTCCAAATTAGGAGTGAGACGATGCCATCAACAATCACGATCGTCGGCGCCGGGCTGGGCGGTCTCACGCTGGCACGGGTTCTGCACGTAAACGGCATCCGCGCCACGGTGTACGAGGCAGAGGCCTCGGCAGAAGCCCGCACCCAGGGAGGTCACCTCGACATCCATCACAACGAGGGGCAGGTAGCCCTGCACGCCGCCGACCTCATGAGCGAGTTTCGCGCGATCATCCACCAGGGGGCGGAGGCCTCGCGCGTGCTCGATCGACACGGCGCGGTGCTTCTCGATGAACCCGACGACGGCACCGGCGGCCGTCCGGAGGTACTTCGAGGCGACTTGCGAAGGATTCTGCTCGACTCAGTACCCGACGGGACGGTGGCGTGGGGCCGCAAGGTCAGCGCCGTCGAGTCGCTGGGCGACGGCGAGCAGCGCCTGACGTTCACAGACGGTTCGACCGTGACCACTCAGGCACTCGTCGGTGCCGACGGCGCGTGGTCCAAGGTGCGCCCCCTGCTCTCAACGGCCACGCCGCACTACACTGGCGCCACCTACTTCGAGGCCTATCTCTACGATCCGGACACACGCCATCCGGAGGCGGCCGCAACAGTCGGCGACGGTGCCATGTTCGCTCTGGCGCCTGGCCGCGGGATCGTCGCTCATCGCGAACCCGACGTCATCCATACCTACGCTCAAATACGGTGCTCCGCTGGCTTCGTCGACGGAGTCGACTTCGCCGATCCCCCGTTCGCCCGTACCCGAATCGCAGCCGAGTATGAGGGATGGGCGCCGCAACTCACGAGCTTGATCACCGACACCGACACCCCGCTCATTCCCCGCCCCATCTTCGCGCTGCCCAACGGTCACCGATGGAACCGCGTACCGGGGGTGACGCTGCTCGGCGACGCCGCACACGTGACCGCCCCGTCAGGAGATGGCGCGAACATGGCGATGGTCGACGGCGCCGAACTCGGCAAGGCCATCGCGGCATACCCAGAGGATCTGGAGGCGGCGTTCACCGCCTACGAACAAGAACTGTTCCCGCGCAGCGAGCAGGCCGCGCAGTTCGCCGACACGATCGTCGACCTCATGCTGGGCGACCGCGCCCCACACTCCCTCGCGGACTTCTACACCGCTGGCGCCCAGGCGTAACGAGCGCCGTCGCCGCCAGCAACGCAGACACCCGACACCCGCTGTCTACCAACGCCTAAGGAGAACCCTTGGCCATCTTCGTGACAGGCGCAGCCGGCTACATCGGCGGGGCCATTGCAGCCCGATTGATCCAGTCCGAACGAGAAGTCCGAGGCCTGGTTCGCACCGACGAAAAGGCACGACAACTCAGCGATGCCGGAATCACCCCGGTGTTTGGCAGTCTGGACGACACCGAGTTACTGGCCTGCGAGGCCCATCAATCCGAAATGGTGATCAACGCCGCCGACAGCGATCACCGTGGCGCAGTGGAGGCGCTCATCGAGGGCCTCGCCGGATCCGGAAAGCCGTTGCTGCACACGAGCGGAACCGGAATGCTCGCCCAGGACACCGGAGGCGGCGTCTCCGATCGCCTCCTCGATGACGACAGCCCGTATCTGTCGGCAGTCGACGACGCCCACCGAAGTCGCGCCGAGATCGACGAACTCGTCACCGCAGCCGTCAACCGCGGTATTCGGTCAGTCGCGCTGTGCAACACCTGTATCTACGGGCACGGTCAGGGTCTGCACCAGGAGAGCATCATGGTGCCCTGGCTGATGAAGCAGGCCCGTGCGGACGGGGTGGCACGCTACATCGGCAAGGGCCAAAACAAGTGGTCCAATGTGCACATCGACGACGTCGTGGACCTCTACCTCCTCGCCGCGGCGAAAGCACCGGGGGGAAATGCCTATCTGGTCGAGAACGGCGAATCCTCGTTCGCAGACATCGCCGAGGCCATCAGCCAACGCCTACAACTGGCACCGCCGCAGTCGTGGTCTGTCGATGAAGCCGCAGCGCAATGCGGAGCCGTCTACGCATACATCTTTGGCTCCAACTGCCGAGTCGTTGCCAAACGGGCTCGAGCCGAACTCAACTGGCGGCCAAAACACCATTCGATGACCACTTGGATTCGACAGGCTGCGTAGCTTGCCGGGGATGAACGGCCAGCACCAGCGACTCGTCCTTGTCGATCACGCGGGCCGCCGAGGATCGCAACGTCTGGGTCTCCCCCTCCCTGGCATCAAGATCCCCGCGGCCTGGCTTCTGGTGTTGTTCCGTCACAGGCTTGTGGTTTGACACTCACAGCGCTGAACCGGACGCCCGTTCGCCGACCGCCAGTCGTCGAGGCAGGTCCCGCACCCGAGGGCCGAGTTCTTCCCGGCACAACGTGGTGAATGCGTCGATGTGCGGCATGATCCGATTCTTGTTGTACGCCAACGCAACCGTTTGTAGCGGTGCATCCCTGACCGGGATGCACCGCACACTTGCGTCGACGTAGAACGCCGCGATGCCGGCGGGTAACAGCGCGACAGCCTGCCCGGCAGACACCGCCAATACCGCATCCTGCGGATCGAAGACGTCGTCGCCGGCGTTGGCACTCGGACGCTGCAGCACCGGTTCGGCAAGGCTGTCGAGGTCGGCCAACTGTAGCCAGTGCCGAGACGCCAGCGGATGATCGTGGCGCACCGCGGCAACGACGGGTTCCTCGAACAGGTCCTCGACGTGTGCGCCGTCCACCCGGATCGGCGGTCGGCAGAACACTACGTCGGCGCGGCCGTCGCGGAGAAAGGGGGCCTGTGCGGTCGTCGATGTGAAGATCGGTGTGACGTCCACGTCGGGCCGCAGCATCCGAAACGCCGCGATCAACGCCCCGGCGTCGACACCGGGCATGAACCCCACAACGAAACGTGCCGGCGCGCGGCCCATCAGCCGGGCGTCACGCTCGAACGTAGCGGCATCCGACAACAGCACCCGCGCCCGCGCCAGTAATGTCGCGCCGGCTTCGGTGAGGTTGGTGCCGCTGCGTGAGCGCGCGAAAAGCTGTACACCCCAGCTCTTTTCCAGAGCGGCGATTTGTCGGCTCAATGCCGGCTGGGTCATGTGTAGCTTGGCCGCAGCGTGCACGAAGCTGAGTTCGTCGGCGACTTCCACGAAGTATCGCAGTCGACGCAGATCAAGATCCACCCGCCGATCGTAGCCCTCATGCCGCTCCGGCATGAGATTCGTCAACATCGGCATTGGCGGCGAATACGTTGCGCCGCTGATGATGAGTGAGCTCACACCAACCAAGAGAAAGCCTCACCATGCAGACCATTTGGGTCGAACTGCCCGCTACCGACCTTGAGCGTGCAATCGCCTTTTACGCCAGCGTTTTCGGCCACGCTCCTGGCGACATCATCGACCAGGGCGTGAGGCGCATCTCCATCTTGCCGGGAACTCCGAGCGTCTCGCTGAACCAGACCGCCGGCTTCACGCCGACGACCGAGGGCTCGCTGCCCTACTTTGATGTTGATGAGCCTCTCGCGACGGTGCTGGAGCGTGTGACCCGCGGCGGCGGCCGTGTCATCGAGCCGACCGAGCAGCGCGGGGAAAACGGCTTCTTCGCTCTCATCGTCGATTCCGAAGGCAACGGCGTCACAATCCACTCAGCGCAGGCCTGAGATGCCCGAACTGCCCTCCGATGCTGATATCGCCTGCCCGGCATCGACGATCTTCGACATCATTATCGACCTGAAAGGCGAGGGCCGGTGGCTCTCGGAATCGTCGGCATTCAAAGGGACCGTCGAGATCTCCACCGATCCGGTTCAACTGGGCACCACCTATCGTGAACCGGGTCCGATCGGGGTGCGCAACGGCGTCGTCACCGAGTTCGACCCGCCGACACGCATCACCTTTGATCAGCCGATGACACTCAAGTGGCACCTCGGCACGCTCGGCGTGGTGCTGCGTTACACGCTGACCCCTTGTGACGGGGGCACCCATGTCCATCGGGTGTGCACGCTGACTGTGCCCTCCCACCTCGCGCTGCTCAAACCGATCTTCGTGCGATCGTTCCGGGTGGAAAGCGCCCGTACGTTGGCGGCGTTGAAGGCCTATGCCGATCGCCTCGGCCACGACGACGCGACAGGAGCCAGTCAGCCATGACCGGACGGTTGTACTTCCTTGATCTCAGCGGCGGAAGAATCGTCGCGGTGAACCCCGACGGCTCCGACCCGCGAACGCTGCTGGCCGGGCTCACCGGCCATCCCGACGGGATCATCGCCGACACCGAAGGCGGGCACCTGTACTGGACGAATATGGGCGACCCGGACGGCAACGACGGGTCGATCGAACGCATAGACCTCGACGGCCTCAACCGCACCACGATCGTGGCGGCGGGCGCCACGTTCACGCCGAAGCAGATCCAGTTCGAAGACGGGACACTGTACTGGTCGGACCGGGAGGGCATGCGCGTGATGCGCGCCGCTGCCAATGGGTCTGCTGTCGAGACGCTGGTCCAGACAGGGTTCGGCGATACCGACCGCAAGGACCAGCGCAACTGGTGCGTCGGCATCGCCGTTGACCGCGTGGGCGGCAAGATCTATTGGACGCAGAAGGGCGCCGACGACTCCGGCCACGGTCGCATCCTGCGCGCCGGCATCGACGTCCCCGCCGGGCAGACGCCGGCCGAGCGCACCGACATCGAGGTGGTCTACGACGGGCTCCCCGAGCCGATCGACCTCGACATCGACCACGGCACACGGACGCTGTACTGGACTGACCGTGGTGACCCGCCACGCGGAAACACCGTCAACCGGGCGCCATTGGACCCCGGGCCCGATGGCCGGCCCGAACCCGAGATTGTCGTCGACCATCTGATGGAGGGCATCGGCTTGGCTCTTGACGTCGCTGGTGACCGTATGTTCGTCACCGACTTCGCGGGCACGGTCTACCGTGCGGCGCTCGACGGGTCCGATAAGACGACACTGCTGCAGGCCCAGGGCAATCTGACCGGCATCGCCTACGCCCGAACGCACAATTGATCCATGGAACCCATCACTGAAGTCCGTGACTACCCGTTGGTGCCGGTCGGTCGCGGACACATCGAACCGGTGCCGCGGCGAGTACGCGGATTCGTCGCCGGGCAGGTCGTATTCGACACCACCAACGCAAAGTATCTGTGGGAGAACGCGTTTTATCCCACCTACTACGTGCCGATCGTCGATGTCCGCCGGGAACTGTTGATCGACGAGGACCATCAACAGAATGTCCAGTTCGGCCCGTCGCGGTTGTACTCGCTGAGCGCCGGTGGGCGAATCCAGCCCTCGGTGGTGCGAATGTTCGATGCCGACGGCGGCGGGCCGGCCGCCGGGTTGGCGAGCTTCGAATGGGACGCCATTGAGTGGTACGAGGAGGACGAGCCGATCGTCGGGCATCCCCGCAACCCGTATGTGCGCATCGACGCGCTGCGCTCGCACCGGCACGTCACGGTGGCGCTGGACAGCGTGCTGCTCGCCGAAACGCACTGCCCGGTGTTGCTTTTCGAGACGGGACTGCCGACGCGTTACTATATCGACCGCTCTGACCTGGTGATGGAACATCTGCAGCCCAGTGATAGCACCTCGTTGTGTCCGTACAAGGGCGTGACCACACAGTACTGGTCAGCACAGACGCCGGCCGGGGTGCAGCCAGACGTCGCCTGGGCGTATGACTACCCGTTGCCGGAGGTGGCCCCTATCGCCAGGATGGTGGGGTTCTTCAACGAGAAGCTCGACATCACCGTCGACGGCGTCGCACTTGCGCGCCCGCGCACACACTTCGCCTGAGCCTGAAGGGCAAACGCCAGGCGCCCCAACAGAAAAGGAATGCCGATGACGACGGGACGCCGCGTCGGTGTGTATTACTCGTGGGACCGGCTACAGGAGATCACATCGCCGCTAAGGGTCATTGAGAACCGCTTTCCAGCCTTGTTCGAAACCAGACGGATGCTCTACCCGGCCCATACCGACCTGGCCGATGACCAGCGCTACGACCAAGGGATATCCGGATTTCTCGACCACATCCTGCGCCGCAACTTCGACAGGTTCTGCGAGACGGCGCGAGCAGCGAGCGGGAGCCCGGTGATCGAGACCGAGCGGGTCAGCGACGACGGGACGTTCGTTGCGATAGACGACGATTTCGTCACCGGCCTGGACACCCTGATCGTGATCAGCTTCGATTCGAGGCGCACTGCCCAGAACGTTCAACAAGGTGAGCTGAGTAGTCTGCGTCGCTTCCTCGACGTGCCCGGCAATCTGCTCGTCGTGGCACCGCACCATGACATCGGCGACGTGCCCGAAGTCGAATTCCGCCATCACGGCGATAAGACCATCCCACCGGAGCAGCGCTTCGGTGGATTCGCGCGATCCGTCCTCGCGGGGCTCGATGTCCCGGTGCAGAACCGCTTCGGTCTGCGTCCGGCACAGACCACTACCGGGTCACCCGAACCGATCATCACCGAGACTGCCCTGGACCGACTCGGTCTGCTCGACGGCGTGCAGACCTTCAACCTCCACCCGCACCTTCCGCACCTAGAACGCGTCGAACAGGCGGTCGGCAAACTCGAGGTGCTGGCCAGACAGCGAATCGACCGGCAGGCACCACCGCATCCGTTCACTGAGCACGGACAGTGGACGTTTGATGCGCTTCTGCAATCGCGTCCCGGGGTCTTCGCCGGCGACCTGATCGTGGGCGACGCCACCTTGTTCAGTTCGACAGCGGGCGGCATGGACAGTCTCCAACGACTGTGGGCAAATCTGCTTGGCCGCCCCTATTTGCCTCGCCGGTCTGAACCGGGATAGTTGCTTGTACGCGCATCGAAGCGTGCCGCTAGTGGTCAAGGCCGGGTCTGGTTGGCCAGCTCAGCGTGCGGAGAAGTGCGCTCCGACTGCGTGTCTAGACCGCCGCCGAACGCTGACAAACCTGGAAGCGACGATGCCGAGGGGTGTAGGAAGGATGGGAATGCTGTCGATCCCCCGACCACACCGTTTTCGCCACCGTGGTGCGCCAAGGCGATCACAGTGGGGGCGCCACGAGTACGCCTCCCTCACCGAGGCGCTGCGCGCATCCGGCTACCTGGGAGTGCTCAAGACGGCGATCGGTGTGATGTGCCTGTCCATGCTGGCGCTTGCCATTCTGGTGCAATTTCATCCACTGGGGCCACCCACCCCGCACTTGCGGGTGTTGCACGCCGTCGTCGCCGCCACGGCACTCGTGGTCGGTCCGTTGTGGATCTTCGGGCCGTGGCCAAGCCATCGCAGTGCGTTGGGATTCGTTGCCTGGGCGGACGTCAGTATCGCGGTCTGCGGCATCGTGTTGGCAGGACCTGCCGCCCAGATCAACACCACGATTCACATGGGACTGGTCGGGGTGTTCGCGGCATTCTTGCTGGGCTGGCGAGTGCTGGCCGTCCACTGCGCCTTCGCGTCTGCGGTGATCTTCGGGATGACTGCGGCTGCGATCCTCAACGGGCGCGGCACGCTGCTCGACCTGTTCATCTACTACAGCCCGGCCCTGACGACGGTCATTCTGCTGCCCGTCATCCTTCAAGCCGTCATCGAAGCCGCCAGACGAACCATCCGACGCACCGCGCGCGAAGCCATCCGCGACCCGCTGACCGGATTGCTCAATAGGCGCGGCATGCACAACACCGTCCGCTCAACGCTCGACACACAGGTTTCGTCGGAACTGATGGTTGTGGCCGTCATCGATCTCGACCGATTCAAGCAACTCAACTCAACGACACCGAGGGGCACACAGCCGGTGACGCCGCGTTGCTCGAAACTGCCCGCAATCTACGCTCGATCGTCCGCGAGAGGCGCGATCTGGTCGCACGTACCGGCGGAGACGAATTCGTCGTCGTTGCCAACCTCGACAGCAGCAGCGGCCTACCCGGTTTCCTCCAGCGCTGTGCTCGCCTGCACGCCACCCCGACGCCTATCGGAATAAGTATCGGGATCGCCTGGGCGGCAATCGATGACGAGAACTTCGACTTCGACGTTCTGCTACGCCGCGCAGACAGCGCGATGTACAAAGCCAAGCGCCAGGGTGGAGCACGCTCGGTCCTCGATGACACCCCGCGGTGATACAACCTCTGAAACTCCGAACGCCCGCAGTGCGCCGACCGACATGGCGGGCCATGCATCGGACGAAAGTGCCAGTGAGCAGGGCGCGGCCTTGCCAGCTGAGTGGATGTCCGTTATGGATAGGGTCATGGCAGATCGATCGGCAGAGCTCAGCTCGTTTTTACGGGCAAGGCGTGAAGCAGTGACGCCACAGGACGTCGGCCTTGTACCCGGCGACGGTCGGCGGGTTCGGGGGCTTCGTCGAGAAGAGCTGGCTCTGCTTGCCGGATTGAGCACCGACTACTACCGACGGCTCGAACAGGGCCGAGAGCACCGACCGTCGCTACAGGTGCTTCGTGCGCTCGCACGCGCGCTACGGCTCGATACGCACGCAACTGCCTACCTCATCTCGCTTGTCCATCCCCTCCCCCTCCCGATGCCGGCTCGCGCCACCATGGTCTCGGCGGGGGTCCAGCTTCTCCTCGATTCCGGCTTGCGTGTACCGGCCATCGTCGTCGATGTCGGTCTCAATATCCTTGCGATCAACTCGGCTGGTCGTGCGATGTACAGCGGCTTCGGCGACACTGACAACCTTGCCCGCATGGTGTTCCTCGACCCGGCCGCCCGAGATTTCTACACAGATTGGCACCAGGTGGCCACTCAGGTCGTCGGCAACCTCCGGTCAGGCTTGACGCGATTCCCGAATGACGACCGCGTTGCCGAGGTGGTCGATGAGATCTCCGCACGCAGTTCAGTTTTCGCCGAACTGTGGGCCACCCACGACGTACGTCCACGCTCCAGTGAGGACAAAGTGTTCCACCATCCGCGAGTGGGCGAGTTACGCCTTCATTTCGAGGCGCTCGAGGTGGCGGGCGCGCCTGACCAGCGGTTGTTTGTGTACTGTCCGCTCGAGAACGCGTCGTCTCCGGACGCTGTCGCGTTGCTGAAAGCGCTTACGCCGGTGACGCCGTCGGCGTAGCCGCGCTGAGTAGGTCGATTTGTTCTGGTGTCAGTTGCACGTCAGCGGCAGCCATGTTCTCTTCCAGATGGGCCCGCCGCGATGTGCCGGGGATGGGAAGCATCGCCGGTGAGAGATGCAACAGCCAGGCGATTGCCACCTGGCCCACAGTGC
This sequence comes from Mycobacterium sp. MS1601, assembly GCF_001984215.1. Classification (NCBI taxonomy): domain Bacteria; kingdom Bacillati; phylum Actinomycetota; class Actinomycetes; order Mycobacteriales; family Mycobacteriaceae; genus Mycobacterium; species Mycobacterium sp. MS1601. Next base: position 5,725,792 of record NZ_CP019420.1, on the reverse strand, counting down.
ACTGGTGAGCCAGGGCGATGTCGGAGAGTGCCTGGTGGGCCGCGGCGAGCCCACCCTGCGCCACCGGCGCCCAGGGAATGAACGCCAGCCCATCGCGCTCGCACACCTCCAACATGTCGTTGGCGCTCCGGTCCATGACGTTGAACCGGCTTTGGACACTGACGATCTCGGCGATCTGCCGCGCCTCGTCGAGCTGGGCGACGGTGCATTGCGACATGCCGATCTCGCGGATCTTGCCCTCATCCTGGAGCGCCTTGAGCTCACCAATCTGATCTGCCAATGGCACTTTCGGATCCACCCGGTGCAGCTGTAACAGATCGATCTGATCCACCCCCAAGCGGCGCATGCTCATCAATACCTGCTGCCGCAGGTATTCGGGTCGTCCGACCGGTGGCCACGCCGCAGGGCCGAGCCGTTTGGGTCCGGCGTCAGTGTCGATGACATCAGGTCCGTTTCGGGTCAAGCCCGCCTTGGTCGCGATGATGACGTCCTCAGGGTATGGATGCAGCGCCTCACGCAAGATCTGTTCGGCGACGTGCGGGCCGTAGGAGTCGGCGGTGTCGATGAACTGCACTCCGAGCTCGACCGCTCGACGGGCCACGGCGATACACTCGTCGCGGTCTTGGGGATCACCCCAGATTCCGCGGCCGGTGAACCTCATCGAGCCGAATCCCAAGCGCGACACTTTCTTTCCGGCAAGACTGATTGTCTGCGGGTTCATGTTCGCCATGACGATTACCTCCACTTCACTGCGTATCCACTGGGTATGGGCCCTTGTACTTCCGGGGCGACCAGTGCCTCCGCTACCACGGTAGGTGCCATCCGGTGGGCGTTCGGGGGTGGTGATACACCCCCTCACTTCGGGAATAAACCGGTGCCGCCGCGTCGGCGTCTATTCAGTCCTGCTCCGAGCGGCTGCGTCGAACTCGCAGAACATCCTGGTGAAATACTCCGGCTGCTCCTCGGCCACCCAATGGCCGCAGTCCGGGACAAGGTGATCGGTCACCGAGTCTGCGACCTCTTCACACATAGCCCGGAAACGTCCGGCAAGAGGATTGGAAGCGCCGCCCGAAGCCAACACCGGGATGGTGAGCTTTCCCTGTTGCTGCAGCGCGGTGCGGTTGTCGTGGGCGTCGCGGTCGAGTTCCCGGTAGATCTCACACATCGCCCGCATGGCTCCGGGAGCCTCGTATGCGCGGGCGTAAACGTCGAGGTCGGCATTGGAGATCGCATCCGGTTGGTAGGCCAGATCGTCGAAGAATCGGTTGATGTACCAACGTTCGCGGCCATGGGTGAGGTAGACCGCGATGTCTGGATTGGCATGAAAGGAGAACTGCCACGCCGATTTCTGAGCCATGCGCCAGTCGTAATAGGCCGTGCCCGGCAGTGGAGCTTCCATGAACGTGGCGCTCACGACATCATCGCGGTAGCGCAGCGCGAAACTCAGAGCCAGGGTCGACCCAAGATCGTGCCCGACAAGCGAGATGGACTCCCCTACCCCCAGCACGTCGCGCACCAGACTGTGGATATCAGCAGCCATGGTCCATTTGTCGTAACCGTCACGAGGTTTGTCCGAGGCGCCGGCACCGCGATAGTCAGGCATGATCACCCGATAGCCCGCGGTCGCCAGCGGCATCATGACCTTGCGCCACTCGTAGCGCGTTTGCGGCGCGCCGTGAAGAAGCACGACCGTCATCGTCGGTTCAGCTGGACTGACGACCGTGTAGCCGATACGAACCGACTCATCCGCATCAACCCACGCTCGGCCGTGGTGGACGTCGACATCGCGTGCTGTGATCATGTTCTCTCGCCTCTTCTGTCTGCATGCTCGTCGCCAGTGTCACCCCATCGTCCCCGCGAACGGGGGGAACAGGTCGGCCCCCCGGCACATCCGAATCGCCGCTAAGCCTCGATCCACCGATGAATTGGCTGGTCATGGGGTGTCGGAATGAGGAAAGTGCCCTCTGAACTGGAATGATTGGTGTTCTCTACGCAACAATCATGTCCGGCAAGAAAGGCACTTCCGGTGCAAGTCTCGCACAATTTCTTGGCCGCGTCGGCGCTGTTCGATGATGAGCATCTCGTGTCGTGTGCCGGGTTGGTACCGGTGATGACGCTGGCCAGCCAGACCGGGCTGTCTGACCTGCTGGGCAACAAGATTCGCATCGCGGCACCGCGGATCAAGTCCGGGTCAGCCAATCCGTCGCCGAAGCTGACCACCCTGATCGCCGCGATGTGTGCCGGCGCTGACTGCATCGATGACCTCGACATCGTGCGTGCCGGCGGGATGAAAACCCTCTTCGGCGGCGTGTACGCCCCATCGACGGTCGGAACCTTGCTGCGTGAGTTCACCTTCGGGCACGCCCGCCAACTCGAGTCCGTCCTACGGGAGCATCTGGGCAGCTTGTGTCAGCGCGTCGAGGTGTTGCCCGGCGCCAACGAGCGGGCGTTCATCGATATCGATTCACTGCTGCGCCCAGTCTATGGCCACGCCAAACAAGGCGCCTCCTACGGACACACCAAGATCGCCGGGAAACAGATCCTGCGCAAAGGCCTGTCCCCGTTGATCACCACCATCAGCACCGATCACAGCGCCCCGGTGATCGCCGGAGCCAGGTTGCGGGCAGGCAAGACCAACTCCGGCAAAGGCGCGGCCCGGATGATCGCCCAAGCGGTCGCCACCGCCCGTGCCGCCGGAGTCACCGGACAGGTCCTGGTGCGCGGCGACTCTGCCTACGGCAACAGCACCGTCGTGGCCGCCTGCCGTCGCGCCGGTGCCCAGTTCTCGCTGGTACTCACCAAGTCGGCCACCGTCGCCGCAGCCATTGACTCCATCAGCGACCACGACTGGATCCCGGTCAAGTATCCCGGCGCGGTGCGTGACCCCGACACCGGCGGATGGATCTCGGACGCCGAAGTCGCTGAAACCACCTACACCGCCTTCAGTTCCACCAACCGGCCCGTCACCGCGCGGTTGATCGTGCGGCGCGTCAAAGACGCCCGATTCCCCGACGCACTGTTCCCGGTATGGCGGTATCACCCGTTCTTCACCGATACCGACGAACCGGCCGACGCTGCCGACATCACCCACCGCCGCCACGCGATCATCGAAACCGTCTTCGCCGACCTCATCGACGGACCCCTGGCCCACATGCCCTCAGGCCAGTTCGGGGCGAACTCGGCCTGGATCCTGTGCGCCGCGATCTCCCACAATCTGCTGCGCGCCGCTGGCGTCCTGGCCGGCGGCGCCACCAACGCCGTCGCCAGAGGGGCCACGTTGCGACGACGCATCGTCAACATCCCGGCCCGGCTGGCCCGACCCCAACGACGACCGATCCTGCACCTTCCCAGCCACTGGCCCTGGACACAACACTGGCTCACATTGTGGCGCAACACCATCGGACACAGCCCACCGCTACCAGCAACACCCTGACCACCCCGCCGAACAGGCCCTACCGGAGCACACAGGAAAAGCTGGGCAGACCAGCAGCTACCCGCTGCCAGCACAACGACCGACCGGCGCCATCACCTCAGAACCACATCCATCAGGTCAGTCCACGGATCGAGGCTAAGGCCACGCGTCGATCCGGCGGCGCCACCTGAGCGCCCCGATCTCGAGGTCTCGGCACGGGTTTGTGTGCGGACAGTGGCAGTGTGTTAATAATGAGGAAGCATTAATATTGATTTCTCTCGAGCCGAGGAGCGCCAATGGGCACCTGTGATGTGGAAGCGCATCCCGCAGCCCGAATGTGGTGATGATCGTGCTGGACGACCTCGGCTACGCCCAGTTGGGCTGCTACGGGTCAGACATCCAGACACCAGCCATCGATCGCCTTGCCCGTAACGGACTCAGATACAACCGCTTTCACGTCACCGGCCTGTGCTCGCCGACACGAGCTGCATTGCTCACCGGTCGAAACCACCACTCGGTGGGCATGGGCTTCCTGGCCGATATCCCGACTGCCCACCCGGGTTACACCGGCAAGATTCCCACCTCAGTGCCGACGCTGCCACGCTTACTGCGAGATTCCGGCTGGAGCACGATGGCCGTCGGTAAATGGCATCTCGCGCCGCGCGGTGAACGGACGAGTGCTGGTCCGTTCACTCGCTGGCCATTAGGGCTGGGGTTCGAGCGCTACTACGGCTTTCTGCTCGGCGACGCCAATCACTGGGACCCGCAGTTGGTACGCGACAACACGTATCTGGACGGACCTGATGTGCGCCCAGCCGGCTACCACTTGACCGAGGACCTCACCGATGAGGCGATCAGGATGGTGGTCAGCCAACAGCAGTCAGCACCTGGCAAGCCGTTCTTCCTCTACTTTGCCACCGGGGCCATGCACTCACCCCACCACGTGCACAGGAGCTGGGCCGACGCCTACGCGGGTCAGTTCGACATCGGTTGGGACGCTTGGCGAGACGCGGTGTTTGCACGCCAACTTGCCGAGGGTGTGGTGCCCGCAGGCACCACGATCACCGAGCGACCTGATTGGGTTCCGGCCTGGGCCACCCTGACGGCAGACGAACGGGCCGTGTACGCGCGAATGCACGAGGTGTACGCGGGCTTTCTGAGCCATACCGACAGCCAGATCGATCGATTGATCCGCACCCTGGAGGAACTCGACGTCCTCGACAACACGCTTGTCCTGGTCATGTCTGACAACGGTGCCAGTGCAGAAGGGGGCGTCGCGGGAACCAGTAACGAACACCGCTTCACTCATCGGGTGCCAGAGTTGTTGACCGACAACCTCGATCGCCTGCCGGACTGGGGTGGCACGGCGGGGTACCCGCACTATGCGTGGGGCTGGGCATGGGCCGGCAATACTCCTTTCCGCCTGTGGAAGAGGTACGCCTGGTTGGGCGGCACCCGCGTACCGTTGATCGTGCACTGGCCGCGCGGTATCGACGACGGAGGCGCTGTGCGTTCACAGTTTGCGCACGCCATCGACGTCATGCCAACAGTGTTGGAAGCCTGCGGGGTTCGGCAGCAGTCGCCCTCTGCTGAAGCCGCCGGCAGCGCCGTTCACGGAGCCAGCTTGTTGCCGACATTCAACGACGCCGCGGCGCCTGCACCCCGGTCCACTCAATACTTCGAAGTCGTGGGTTCTCGATCTATCATCGCCGACGGCTGGAAAGCCACGACGGATCACGTGGCCCAAGGCGTGATGGACGAGGAAGCGCTGCTTGTTGGTAGCCGGGACTTCGCCGCTGATCGATGGTCGCTGTTTCGGGCCGACGACTTCTCCGAAGCGCACGACGTGTCGGCGAATCACCCCGACGTGGTGGCGCGAATGACCGAGCTGTGGGCAGCCGAAGCCGCCCGCTACAACGTGCTCCCGCTGACCGATTCGCTGGTGGCACGAGCGGCGGAGATGGTGTGGCCCCATTTCCCGCCCGGGCAGCGCGTGGTGTTGCGGCCTTCGGGTGGGCCGGTTGCCGATGAGGCCCTGCCCTTGCTGTACAGCCGGTTGGTCGCAGACGTCGACGTCGCGGCTGAGGGTGCCAACGGTGTGTTGTTTGCCATCGGCAACTGGACCGGAGGGCTGGCGGCATTCGTGATCGATGCCAGACTGCACATTGCCGTCGCAGCCCCGGGCGGCAACATCCGGGTGCGAGCAGATTGCCTGCTGACGGAAGGCCGCCACAGCGCAGGCTGTCGGTTACACCGCCTCGGCGGCGGGACCCGAGTGGAAGCGGTGATCGACAACATGGTTGTCGGCTCTGCGGTGGCACCGGTGACGCTGCCCCATGTTTGGCAGCATGGCGGGACATCGTTGCTCTTGGGTCGAGACCGCGGGTTGCCGGTGTGCGACGACTATCGACCACCGTTCGCGTGGAACGGTGGGTTGCATTCGGTGACAGTGGAATCCGACCTGCAGGTGCTACCCGGTCGGGACCTACTCGAGGCTGCGCTCAAGTCCGACTGAGTTGACCGCGTCACGGGCGCAGTGCCTCCAGGGTTTCCGCAGAGGTCGGCGCGTGAATGACCGCAGTCAGCGAATCGATGAGGTCGGATACGAACATCGCCGTGGGCGGCGCGTTGGTTGCGGTTGCTCGTTGCCGCTGGTGGTCGGCCACCGCGTTCAGGCAACTCGTGTAGACAAAACGAAGCCTGGCCGTGGCGACGGCTTCAGGGAGATGTGAAAGATGCTCCCAAATAAGCTGATTGAGTTTCTGGCCGTGCCCGGTCAACGACGGGTCGGCCAAAATCCATGCGTGCCCGCCTGGTTCGCCATATCCGTGAAACAGCAAGTGAGCCACCAGTTCGACGTGTCGCTCCCCCGCTCGGCGCTACTCACCTGTGGGAGTATCAAGGCTGCAAGGAGGCGTCTGAGCTCGGCTGGGTGATCGCCCGACACCGCCTGCTCGAGTAACCGTCCCCGGTCTTCATCGATTCGTACCAGACGATCTTCGAGTATGGCCTTGATCAGGTCATCTTTGGAACCGAAGTGGTAGTTCACCACCGCGGCGTTGCTTTGTCCGGCGGCGAGTCTGATTTCGTTGAGACTCACAGCTGCGATCCCACGGTCGGCGAACATCGCCTCCGCGACGGCGATGAGCTTCAGACGCGTCGCTTCTCCGCTGCTGTTGCGTCCGCGTTTGCGCGCCTCTTCCCGAGTGCGGTCTGACTGCGAGGGCATTGCCTGATGGTACGCATTTCCCGAAGGCAGGATATAATGAGTCTTCATTAGTTCGTCGGGCGACAAGAAGGTTTGGTTGCGTGATTCAGGTAGAGCTGGCGTCCTTGGCACTCGTCATCGCGGTGTCACCGGCCTCGGTGGTTCCAGCGATCCTGATGCTGCACACCCCCCGCCCCCTGGCGGCTGGATGGGCGTACGCCGCCGGCTGGACGCTCTCCGTGGCAGCCACAACCTGGCTTTTTGTCGGCATCGCCGGGCGATTGCCTGATGCCGGCGGTCCACCGCCAGAATGGATCCGGCCCGCAACGATGGTGCTGGCCGTGTTCCTGATCCTCGCCGGCCTCGCCACCTGGATGCGCAGAGGACGCAGCGAACGTGCACCGGTATGGCTGCGGGCGCTGGACTCCGTCACCGCGTGGCGGGCACTGGCGGCCGCGCCGGTTCTGGCAGCCGTGAATCCCAAAGTGCTCTCCGCCTGTGCTGCAGCAGGTTTCAGCATCGCGGCCACCGCGCATACCAGCCTGGCCCAGTGGGGTGATGTCACCGTCTTCGCGCTGCTCGCCAGTGCGACAGTGATACTGCCGGTGCTGGGCTATGCCATCTGGCGCGAGCGCATGAGCGAACCCCTACGGCGGCTCAAAGTCGCGCTGGAGCGCCACAATGCCGCCATCCTGGCGGTGGTTCTCTGTGCCGTGGGGGTGATGTTGTTGGTTCAAGCAGCGTGATGCCCATACCACCGATGATGTGAAGGAAAGCTCATGCCGGTAACCAATTCTCACCGTCCGAGTCGACGGCTGCTCACCCTCCAAAAGCTCATGCTGTTGGCGACCCCACGGTCTGGCGGTGTTCAAGACGTGGGAAAGACGCGCAGGATCACCCGATTGATGGAATCGCGACAGCGACGGGCACGCGGAGTCCAGGAGTCCACCGACAAGGTGGCCGGGGTGCCCGTTCGATGGTTCCGCCCGGACCGGGCGGGCGCGGGCCTCATCTTCCACGTACACGGCGGGGCCTTCGTCGCCGGCAGTTCCTTGGCGGCCCGTGCCCACAGCAGGCTGGCCAGTCGCCACGGCGCGGAATTGGTGAGTGTCGACTACCGACTTGCGCCAGAACATCCGTTCCCCGCGGCCCTGGATGATGTGTGGACGGTCTACTCGGAGGTTGCGCGCGACCGGCCTACCGTCATCGTCGGGGAATCCGCGGGAGGTGGTCTGGCCATGTCGCTGGTACGACGAGTGCTGGACCGGGGTGGTCACCCACCGAAAGGTCTCGTGACCATGTTTCCCTGGGCAGACCTGTCCAACAGCTCCGAGAGCTTCGAGCGGAATGAACATCGAGATCTGCTCTCCCGCGGTGGCCTTTCACGTAGCGCAGTGGCCTATGCCGGCGACTGCGATGTGAGGATGCCGCTGGTGTCGCCACTCTACGGCTCATTCGCCGACTTTCCCCCCACGCTGATCGTCGTCGGTACCCATGACTGTCTCCTCGACGACTCCCGCACCGTCGCTACCCGCATGCGTGCCGCCGGTGTGGACGCCACACTTGTCGAAATAGCCGGTGGATTCCATGGTTTCATCCTGTTGCCTGCACCGGAATCGAAGGAAGCCAGGCGGCACATATCGTCCTTCGTAGGCTCAGCCCTGGGCGGTCGATGATCGACACGCTGAGAGGACGGCTGAACCGGTGCGCATGGACGCCTCGCCGCGGTCGGCGGGATCGAGATCGCACTTGTACGGGCGACGTAGCATTGGACGCTCAGCATAGGAGTTGATAGCGTGCTCGATATCTGCTGCAGCCCGGCCCGGTGGCCGGGAGGTGACAGAAGGAGTACCGACCACCAGATCTGTGAGTGAGGTGCGCCCATGGACAAACACGGAGCGAGTGTTGAACCCGCTGCCGAAGAGGCGCCGCGATCCCGCGGTTCGGTGACGCGACGCATGATCTTGCGTCGCGCCGGCATCGGGGTTGCAGGACTGACGGCACTCGGTGGCGCAGCGGTTGTCGGACATTCGCTGGGTAAGCAGCCACCTCGGCGCCCCGTCACGGTAGCTATGGCGGCCCCTCTGCGGATCGATCACGTGACCGTTGTCGACCCGCGGGACGGAAGCCGGCGGCTCGACGTCTCCATCCGCGTGCGCGATGGGTCCATCACCTCCGTTGTCCCCTCTGGCGGTGTCGAAGCGGACAACGGAGGCGAGTGGGCTGTGGACGGTGGTGGCCGGTTCGTCGTACCGGGATACAACAACATGCACACCCACGTACTACAGGATCACGACCCCGAATTCTTTCTGGCCACAATGCTTGCCGACGGCACAACAGGTATGCGCCAGATGGCCGGAAGTGACGATCTGCTCGACAGTCACGCACCGCGGCGGCAGGAGCTGACCAGCTACGCGCCGGCCTTGCTGGCCATGCCTGGGGCACTGTTGATGCCGTTCAATGCTGGCAGCGTCGAGGACGTCGAACACCTGATCGCCGAACAGAAGCGGCGGGGTGCTGATTTCATCAAGGTCGTCGACGTCCATCGTGACGTGTTCTTCGCCGCCGTCAACGCTGCACATGACAACGGGATGCGCATCGCGGGACATCTTCCCCCGTCGGTGACACCCACGGAGGCGGCCAGGGCAGGTATGGACTGCATCGAGCACCTCGGCACCGGCGGCAATGTGTGGTTCGAGACGTCGGCCGACGGTGCTGCCCTACGTATCAAGGCCGACGAGGCCGGCACAGGGCGCATCCCGGGATGGCTCAGCCGGTTGCCGTTCGCTGAACAACTTTTTTCCACCGACTTCATCCAACAACGCACCAAGAAGATGCTCCTCAACCCTGCATTGCTGGATTCAGCACAGGCAGTCTCGCTGCTGCAGCGAGCGCTCGACTCCTTCGACGAGGTGGCCGCTCAGCACCTCGCCAGCGTCTTTGTGCGCCACAAGACCTGGCACACACCAACTCTGGTCCGACTGCGCACCCAGTATCGAGCAGACGACCCGGAATACGCCGACCACCCATGGCTTTCGCTGCTCGACGACCAGGACCGTCGCGACTTTGACGAGACACGTCGCCGATTCCTCGACCTTCCCCCCGACACTCGGGCCACCTACCACGACTGTTATGACATGTCAGTGCGGTTGGTGGGGATACTGCATGCCGCCGGGGTCCCCATCATGGCGGGTACTGACGGCCCGAGCGCATCGCCGGGACAGGACATGGCCTCAGAATTCCGGGAGCTTGCAGCCGCCGGACTGCGACCACTCGATGTGCTTCGGTCGGCGACCACCGTGCCGGCGGCCTACCTCGACCGGACGCGCGATCTGGGAGCGGTCGACGTGGGGTTCAAGGCGGACTTCCTTCTGCTTGACGCTGATCCGCTGATATCCGCTGACAATCTCACACGGATCGCGGCGGTGGTACGCGCCGGTCGTTTCATCGCGCGCGACGAAATTCGATCGGTAGTCGACCAGCTCGCGGGTTGAATCCTCGCAGTCCGACTCCACTGTCCGACGACCGGAGGTGGGTATCGCCTCAGTTATGGTTACTCGATGAGCCGTCAAGCCGAGATCAGCGCTGAAAGCCGGTCACGGCTGTTGACCGCCGCCTGGGAGTTGCTCGCCGAGGGCGGATCCCGAGCGACGACGGTGCAGGCCGTCTCCGAACGCGCCGGTATCAGCCGCGGCTCCATCAGCTGGCACTTCGGATCCAAAGAGGGTCTGATCGTCGCCGTGGTCAACAACGCGTTCGACGTTCTGGCAGAGAACATCTGCGCTGTTTTCGAGTCGCCAGGTCCGCGCGGTTGGGATGCGGTGCTCGACGCGCAGTCAGTCGTGCTCAGCGACGATCGGTTCCGCATCTTCGGTACGCTCGCGCTGGAAACCGTCACCGAAAAAGGGCCGGTGGCGGAGGCATTCGTCGAGGGACACAGGCGAATTCGCGACCTGTACGCCGACTACATCGGCCGCTACGGTCTGGTGTCACAAGGTGTGCAGCCCGTCGACGCGGCCACCGCGCTGCGGGCGATGACGCTGGGCCTCAACATCCATCGACGTTTCGACGGCGAAACCATCACGCTGCGGCAGGCATTCGACGCGCTTCGGTCCGTCACCGTGCCTCGGTTGGCGTGAGTACTCACCGATCAGAAGGACGAACGGACGCTGCCATCGCCTGCGGCAAGCCGATATTCCGTTGGCGTACAACCTAACTCACGCTTGAATGTCCTGGTCATATGCGAGCTGTCGCAGTAGCCCCACCGCGCGGCGATGTCGGACAGGGAACGCAAGCTGCCGGGGGTCTCGAGATCGGCACGGGCGCCCAGGAGCCTCTCCTGTTGGACGCAACCGGCGAAGGTCACACCCTCACTTTCAAAAGCCCGGTGCAGCGTGCGCACTGATATGGAGAGTCGACGGGCGGCCTCGGCGGCGGCCACCCGTCCGAACGGCAATGCCTCGCGGATGTATGCACGTGATGCCCGCACCACCGCAGGATTGACACCAACTCCGTCGATCAGATTGCCGGCACTGACCTGCTCGGCAACGGAGCCAGCCAGCGTATGCGCAAAAGCCACGCCAAGAATTCGGGCGGCTTCTTCGCTGAGTTCGTCGCGCTCGGCCCACAGCGTGGTCATCAAGCTGCCGACAGCAGCGCCGTCACCCTTGGTTCCGCTGATGGGTACGGCCGTCTGTGCTTTCGTCTGCGACGCTTCCGACCACTGCGAATGAGGTATTCGAAACGACAGGACCCGCCAGGGCTGCCCCGTCTCGGTCTCGCGGTACTCCTGGGTGAACGGACGTCTGGCATCAACGAGGCTGAAAGAACCTGGGCCGACGATGGACCTCCTGTCGTCCTGCTCCACCAGACAAGAGCCGGCCACCTGCAGATTCACGAACAGAACGTCGTCATTGGCTCTCGCTATCTCACGGCGGCCATGGCTCAACAGCTGGGTACACGATTCGATCTCAGCTGTGTTCACGGTGCCGAGTGCAGAGGATCTGACCCAACCCGGCACTCCGACGGGCGATGAGCTGCCTTCGCGGTGCGCAGAGCGGCGAGTCGGTTGCAGCTTGGTGAAGGCTTGGCAAACCACGTCCGCCCAGTAGTTGGATTGGTCGTCGGCCGTCAACCCCTCGGTTGTCCAGTAGCCCATCTCAACCTCCTCCCGCCAACCTCCCCCGCACACGATTCCAGGCGCTCTTGGCGCCGTGGTTTCGCATTGTTACCGCAAGGTTCGGCTTTCCGCACGCGTTTCGACTTATGGATGTGCGGGCCCGGTGACCTGCAGTGTCGGCTCCGGTTGAATTCTGAGCAGCCTGCTCCGGTCGAAAAGTGAGCAGGTTTACGGGGTTGAGTCTGCCTGACGATCGGCTTCTACGGAGGGCAGTGACTCGATCGCGGTGTGTTTGATGCGGTAACTGGCGCCTTTGAGGGCGATGACGTCGGCGTGGTGGACGATGCGGTCGATCATCGCTGAGGCGATGGTGGCTTCGCCGAAGACCTGTCCCCAGCGGGAGAACGGCAGGTTAGAAGTCAGGATGATCGACGACTTCTCGTATCGGGTCGAGACCAGTTGGAAGAACAGGTTGGCCGCTTCGGTGTCGAACGGGATGTAGCCGACCTCGTCGATGACGATCAACCCGTAGCGCGAGATTTTGCGCAGTTCGGCGTCGAGGCGGTCGATGCGGTGCGCTTCGGCCAAGCGGGTGATCCAGCCGGTGGCCGGGGCGAATGCGACCCGGTGCCCGGCATGGGCGGCCGCGATCGCCAGCGCGGTCGCCAGATGGGTTTTGCCGGTGCCGGGCGGGCCGAGCAGGACGATGTTGCGGGCTTCAGCCAGCCAGCCCCCAGCCTCGAGTCGAGCGATCTGGGCGCGGTCGACGGCGGGTTGAGCGGTGAAGTCGAAATCAGTGATCGTCTTGATCGCCGGAAACCCGGCGTACCGAATCCGTTGTCGAGCACCGGATTCTGCACGAGCGTTGGACTCCACTGCCAACACAGCACCCAGGTAATCTTCCAGCGACCAATTCGCCGCCCGGCCCTGCTCAGCGAGGCGGTGATAGTGCGCGGCGATGCGCGGGGCTTTGAGCAGACGGGATTGGTGGGCGATCAGTTTGTCGGCCTCACCGGGTGCCGGGGTGCGTTTGGTGGCCATCAGGCGACCTCCCCGGTCCCGAACAGCGTGTCGTAGGCGCTCAAGTCAGCGACTTCGACGTCGACCTCGAGGTGAGCGCCGGCGGCGGGTCTGGTGCGGAACTGTTCGCGCAGCACCGCCGCTGCGGCCACATGCTCAGGGTCAGTCAGCAGTCCAGCGGTGCCCCACAGGCGTTCATGATCAGCCACACAGCGATCCCCGCAGTGGGCGACGATGCGATCCAAGCTGGCCCGCACGGTGATCATCCGGCCGATCACCTCCGGATGCATGGAGTAGGCGTTGCCGCCGAGGCTGACGTAGTAGTCGCGGCCCAGCCGGGTGGTCACCGTCGTGCCGGTGACCGGAGCCATCGGCGGCAACACCGCCATCGACGCTCGGTCGGCGACGAGCGCATCCGCGGGAACCATCCGAGTGATCGCGTGGGTGCGCCGGTTGGCGTAGGTGGTCAGCCAGCCCAGCAGTTGGGCGTTGAAATCTGCCGGCGAGGCGAAGGTACGTCCCGGCAGAAAGGACGTATCGAGGTAGCCGTTGGCTCGCTCGACCACCCCTTTGGTCTCCGGGTCATAAGGCCGGGCCTGGATCAGCCGGGTGCCCAGCACACCGCAGAACCCGGCCACGCCCTGGGCCAGGCGGCGGCGTTGACCGATACCGGACTCGTTGTCCCACAACAAGCTCCGAGGCACACCGCCGAGCTGAGTGGCGATCAACTGCCACATCCCCGCCAACAAATCCCCGGTGACCCGCGACGGGACCATCACCGCAGCGATGAACCGTGAATAGGCGGCCACCATCACCAACACCGGAAACGACCGCAACACCCCAGCGTGATCAGGAACGAGGTGCCCAGGAAACCACAGATCGCACTGCACCTGTTCGCCAGGCAGATGCACCAACCGGTCACTGGGATCGACCGGGGCGTACTCCGGACGAATCCGAGCGACGTTCTCGGCGAACCAAGAATGTCCGCCAGACCACCCGACTCGCTCAGCGATCACCGTCGCCGGCATCAACGGGAACTCCGTGAGCAGAGCACGCACGGCCAACTCGACCTGCGCCCAGGCCGAGCCCACCACCGGCGCCCGTTCATACCGAGGTGGTGCATCCGCCTGTACTGCCTTGGCCACGGTGTTGCGGGACAAGTCCAGCCGCCGCGCGATCGCCGCCTTCGACAGCTTCTCCGACCGATACAGCCGGCGAATCTCCGCCCAATCCTCCACAGTGATCACTCTCCAATCGAAAGGTGAAGTGCTCACTTTTCGACCGGAACTACCTGCTCACTTTTCGACCGGAGCTGACACTGCAGTTCACGCCCGCGGAACTGCCTGGCAACGAGAAAGTACATCTGGCGCGCTGGTCCAAGAGACCTGTCGCATCGATCCAAGCGTGACTCTGGTCACGCACGGACGATTTACGTATCGGCCCAGCCGACAGGCACGACGCAGTGGCTGAAGGGCTCGGCCCGCGGTCGAAGGACGCCCGTTGGGACCGATGCCCACAACATTGATGGCTCACGTATGAAGGAAGATCTGCCATGGCGCACGATGCAGGAGCTCCCCGTAAGAGACTCATTTTCAACGCGTTCTCGATGAACGTGGTCTCGCACATCTATCACGGTCTGTGGCGGGATCCGAGAACGACTCAGATGAACTTCGACGACCTGTCCACGTGGGTGGAGTTGGCCAAGATCTTGGAAGCCGGGAAATTCGACGCGTTGTTTCTTGCCGACGTGATCGGAATCGACCCCGCCTACAACGGCAGCTGGGACACCTACGTCAAGGAAGGTCTACAGATACCGTGCAACGACCCCAGCGCGTTGTGTTCGGCCCTGATCGGAGTGACCGAACATCTCGGGTTGACCTTCACCAGTTCGATTCTGGCCGAGCATCCGTTCACCTTCGCACGCAAAGTGGCCACCATGGACCATCTCAGCAAAGGGCGCATCGGCTGGAACATCGTCACCAGTGTGTCGCACAATGCGGCACAGAACTACGGGTTCGACGAGATCGTCTCGCATGACTCACGTTACGAGTGGGCCGACGAGTACATGAAGGTTGTCTACAAGCTCTGGGAGGGTTCCTGGGACGACGGCGCTGTCTTGGCCGACCGGGCAAACGGTGTCTACGCAGATGCATCGAAGATCCATCGCATCTACCACGAGGGCCAGCGATACCAAGTGCTCGGACCTCATCTGACCTCGCCGTCCCCGCAACGGACTCCCGTGCTGTATCAGGCTGGTTCCTCCAAAGCCGGCCGTGATTTCGCAGCGCGCCATGCCGAGGGGACCTTTGTGGTGTTTCCATCGGTTGAAGGGGCCCGCAAGGGCATTGCGGAACAGCGAGCCCTCGCCGAGGCGGCCGGTCGCCGAGCGACTGATCTCAAGTTCATCCAAGGCTTTTCGTTTGTCGTCGGTAGCACTGAAGAGGAAGCCTGGCGCAAGTCGGCGGCGATCGATGAGATGGTCAGTTATGACGGTCTGGCCGCGCACATCAGCCGTGACATGGGCATCGATCTGGGCGCTTTCGATCCCGACATGCCGATCGAACAGACCGACGCGTCCGGTGTCCAAGGCTATGCCCGCATGTTCGAGGACGCGAATCCCGGCAAGAAGGCCAAAGTGTCGGATCTGGTGGGCGCCCTGTCCTACAACACCCGCATGGTTGGCACCCCGGAGATGATCGCCGACGAGCTGGAAAGATGGCAGGACGCCGGTGTCGATGGTGTCAACATGATTGCTCAGTACTTCCCAGACTCCTACCGAGACTTCATCGAGCACGTGATCCCGGTCCTGCAAGAACGCGGGCTGGCCCAACGCGAGTACAGCGACGGCACTCTTCGAGAGCGGCTTTTCCCCGAGATCGGTCCTCGACTGCCTGACCGCCACACGGCCGCGTCCTACCGCGGGGCCTTCGAGCGCTCCGACGAGAAGAACGCCACCAGCACAGGCGTTAACTGGTCGAAAGCCGCTGTCTAGGCGCCGCATCGAGCCATCCCCCACTGAATACACACTTCGACTCGATGGGCCACCGATGCCGAACACAGCTTTTCTCGATCTGATCGACTGCACGCAGGACGACGTCAACCTCCGGGAAACCTTCGCTCACTTCCCGTCCGGTATCGCCGCGCTATCAGCCATCATCGACGCAGAGCCACGAATTGTGGTGGCATCCTCCTTCCAAGTCGGCATTTCGGCGCAGCCGCCACTGGTGATGTTCGCTGTGCAGCACACATCAACGAGTTGGCCGAAGCTTCGGCTCGCTCCTCGTGTCGGAGTGTCCGTTCTGGCCGAGAAGCACCGCGGCGTCGTACATCAGTTGAGTTCCCGCACCGTGGCTGATCGGTTTGCAGGTGTCGCGACCACCACCACAGCATCGGGCGCTCATCTGATCGACGGCGCCGCAGTACATTTCGAATGTCACCTCAATGCCGAGATTCAAGCAGGCGATCACACGATCGTCCTACTGCAAGTTGCGGGAATGCGCCACTACCCCGACACCAATCCGCTGGTGTGGCACGGCTCGTCACTGCGCACTCTCGCCCCTGCCGAATAACTCACTTCCGTGTCCGTCAGAATCTCCGACTGTTCCCAGGAGGATCATGTCCAGATCACTTGCTTGCCGTGTCACTCTTGATCATCCCCGCCTTGTCATCGGGGTGCTGGAGCTCACCGATCCCGTCGTCGCGGCGAAAACGATCAGCGTGCAAGCCAAGGACTTACAACAGGCCCAGCGCGAGTCGCGGCGCCTGCTCCAAGAATTCAGAGCCAAGTTCGAAGAACCGGCGTCAGCAATGCTCGATATCACCGTTCATGTTGCCGAGAGCGCCAGAGCTGCCCGGCGGCAGATAAGTGAAGCTGTGTCAACCATTTCCGATGGCGTCACCTATGTCGGCACCGCGGCCGGCTTGGCGGGGTTGATCGCAGATATCGGCATCGCAGGGGTGGCCGACGGGGTGACACTACGGCCGGCCATCCCGGACTCGGTCACGATGTTGACCCTCTTGGCGCACGACGTTGTTCCCCTCCTCGAGCGCCGCGGGATTCGCACTCGCCCCGACGCCGTGGCTCAGATCCGAAATCTGACGGAACGGGTGAGGACGCCGTGTTCGACCATCGCGATCGCCGTCTAACAATTCCGACGCGCGGGCGGCACTGGTACGTCGCCCTTCTCGGATCACCATCGCCATACCGAGCACCCAGAACGGCACCTGCACCAGTTCCGCCCACCGAAAGGCTTCCAGGGTGTAGTCGTCACCGCCATGGGACTGCAGTCGCAACGCCCAGCCCATGAGCAGGATGACAAGAACGCTGGACAGAAAACCGGCTCCGTTGACGATGCCGGTTGCGGTGCTCAGCCGGTATGGCGGATTGTGATCGCGAGCGATGTCGAAGGCCACCATCGATCCGGGGCCGCCGACACACAGGGCGGCCGCAAGCAGCACCAACAACGTCAACGGCGCCGGCCCGGAACTGCCGAGCACGGCCAGCCAGGCTGCGACCTGCACGGCTACCACGACGCCGACCAGAGCCACTCGCCGGTGCGGCCATCGCGCCGACAACCCGCCGATGAGCGGCGCGGCCAGGATGCCCACCAGGACGTAGACCGTGAACAGCCCCTGGGCGGTTGTGCTGGCCAGCCCGAGCCCACCCACCAGGAACGGGTAGCCCCACAGCACCGCGAAGGTATTGCCGGCGAACGGTGTGACGAAGTGCGTCCAGAATGCCAGCCGGGTTCCGCGTGCCGCCCATGCCTGCGACAGCCGAGTTCGCATGGGGACCGCCTGGACTCGCTCGTGGCGGTTCTCGCGCACCACGACGAACACCAGTACCGCCACCAGTGCCGACGTGCCGGCCAGCGCCAAGAAGCCACTGGCCCACCCGGCGACGTGCACCAGTGCCGCGAACGGGATGACGCTGATGAGTTGGCCGAACTGCCCCAGCAGGCCGGTGGCCTGCACCGCGACCGGTGCGAACCGGCGCGGGAAACGGATCCCGATGACTCGCAGCACGCTGGGGAAGATCATCGCGTCACCGGCGCCGAGTACCACCCGCGCTGCGATGCCAACGGCAACGTTGGGCGCCAACGCCAGTACCACCGACGAGAAGGCCAGCAGTGTCATCCCGACCGTCAGCACCACCCGTGGCCCGAACCGGTCCAGCGCGAGTCCGGCCGGAATCTGCATTACCCCGTAGACGGCAAGCTGCAGGACCGCGAACAACGACAGCGTCGCGGGATCGACTGCGAAGTGCCCGGCGGTGTCCAGCCCCAGCGCGGCCAGTGAGGTGCGGCTGGTGATCGACACGGTGTACGCCGCAATGCCTGTACACCAGACGGCCACAACACCGGTTGTCGAATTCACCGGCGTTCGGTGCTCAGCTCCGCGGCGGCGGTCGGATCGAGGGTGATGTGGACATCCGGGTGCCGCTGCAAGATGCTTGCCGGGCACGATTCGGTGACCTCACCCAGCATGGCGGCCACCGCTGCGGCCTTGCGCCCACCGATGGCGACCAACTCGATCCGCGCGGCGCGCATGATCGTCGCGAGCCCCTGCGTCTGGCATTCGGTGGGGACGTCTTCCAGGCAGCTGAAGAAGCGGGCGTTCGCGCGGCGGGTGGAGTCGGCGAGTGTGGCACGGTGCGTGATCGCAGCGAAGGACGTGCCCGGTTCGTTGAACCCGATGTGCCCGTTCTCCCCGATGCCGAGAAGTTGAATGTCGACCCCGGCCGCGGTGACAGCGGCCTCGTAGTCGTGTACCGGGCCCTCGGGAACATGCAGAGTCGCCGGATCTGCACCCAGCGGTGCGATGAGCACTCGCTGCAGCACCGAACGATAACTCTGGGGATGTCCTACCGGCAGACCCAGGTATTCGTCGAGCGCGTACCACTGGACCGCGGACACATCCAGGCCCGCACGGACACGTCGGGCCAACGCCAGGTAGACCGGTTCCGGTGACGAGCCGGTGGCCACACCTATCACTGCCTCCGGTTTGTCCTCGATGACAGCAGCGATCCGCGCGGCAACCCGTTCACCGACCGCCGCGGAGTCCGGCGCGATGTCGATGGTCCTGGTGGGACTGGTCATGCAGGAACCATGCCGAGCACCGCGGCGATCGCCGGATTTGCCGCCGTGTAGCCGTCGAGCAACTGACGGGCCACCGTCACAGAGTCCACCAACGGATGTAGCGCGAACGCCTTGAGCGCCTCGGCGGGCGAACCGCTGACCGCCGCCGCGATCGCGTGCCGCTCGACCGCCTTGACCTGCTGCATGAGCCCGAGCTGGTGCAGGTCTGGCTGACTGGACAGCGACAACGGGTGCACTCCGTTGGCGTCGACCATGGTGGGCACTTCGACGACAGCGTCCTCGGGCAGACCGGCGACGGTGCCGCGGTTGCGGACGTTGAGGATCATGGTGGCCTTCTCGTTGCGCGCGATCGAGGTCATCACCCCGAGCGCGACGCCCGCATAACCGAGGTGGGCCGGGTCGGCCTCGTGCTCGCGCTCGGTGGACGGGGCACCTTGTACCCCGCCCTTGGCCTCAGCCATGTAGCTGGCACCGCGCTCGTCGACGGCGGCCGACCACACCCGGGCGGCGTTCGGACCGGCCGCGGCGGCCTCGTCGAAGAACCTGCTCTGCGACTCCAGCAGGAAGTCTCCACGGGTCTGGGGGGATTCCAGGATGCGCTGCACCGCGTCGCGGTTGAAGTAGTAGTAGTACAGGTATTCGTTGGGGATCAGACCCAACTCCCGGATCCAGTCGGTCCCGAAGACCAGTGCTTCCTCCATCCGACTCAATCGGGGTTCGTCGGCGAGGAGTTCGGGGAGCACGTCGCGGCCACCGACCAGGACGCGGCGCATCCAGCCGAGGTGATTGAGCCCCACGTAGTCCATCTGCACCCGGGTGTGGTCGTGGCCGAGCGCTTTGGCGACCCGGCGACCCAGCCCCGACGGTGTGTCGCAGATGCCCAGCGCGCGGTCGCCGAGCACGCTCTGCAGCGCCTCGGTGATGATGCCGGCGGGGTTGGTGAAGTTCAGGAAGTACGCTTCCGGTGCGACACGGCGCACCACGTCGGCGATGTCCAGCATCACCGGTACGGTGCGCAGCGCGTAGGCGATTCCGCCGGGGCCGGTGGTCTCCTGGCCGAGGACGTTGAGGTCCAGCGCAACGTGCTCGTCGCAGCAACGTCCTTCGACGCCACCCACCCGGATTGCGGCGAAGACGAATTGTGCACCGGCAAGGGCGGGTTCGAGTTGGGTGTGCGTGCTCAGCACCGGCACATCGGCAAACCCTTCGGAGAGTTGGCCGAGGATCGCCGTCATCGTGGCCAGCCGGGACTCGTCGACGTCATAGAGCGCCACCTCGGTCACCCGCGGGAAACCTTGGTCGCGGACGAGCGCCTGCCACACGTAGGGGGTCCGGAATCCGCCGCCGCCGAGGATAGTGAGCTTCATGCGATGATCACCTTTCTGCCGGCTTCCCGGCTGTTTTCGAGTTCTTGTGCGGGTGCTCCCGGTGTCGTGATCAGTACGTCTACTTCGTCGAGGGCGCACAGGCGCATGGCGCCGGTCCCGGGGAATTTGAGTTCGCTGGCCAGCAGCACAATGCGTTGTGACGCCGCGATCAGCGCTTGCTTGATCGGCGCTTCCACCGCCATGTTGTCCACCACTCGTCCCCCGCGGACACCGGTGCAGCTCAGGAACATGGTGTCGGCGCTGAGTTGGCCGATGACCTGCTCGGCCAGCGGACCGACCAACGACTGGTAGTTACGCCGCAACACCCCGCCCAGCAGCACCAGTTCGACGGCGTCATCGTCGCGGAGCTCATCAAAAACCGCCAGGTTCGAGGTGATGACGGTAACCGGGCGGCCCCGAAGCGCGCGGGCCACCAACGGTGTGGTGGATCCGATATCGAGCACCACGACCTCGCCGTCGGACACCAGTTCCGCAGCTTGATGGGCCATCCGCTGTCGCAGATCGGCGTCAGGAGACGCATCGGTTCGCAGCGGGTCTTCGATCACGCCGGAGTCGGTGATGTTGGCTCGACTGCCGGTGGTGAGGATGGCGCCGCCATACATCCGCTCCAGACGGCCTGCCCTGGCGAGGATGTCCAAGTCGCGGCGAATGGTCGACTCACTGACGCCCAGGGATTCGGCAAGGTTGCCGACGGTCTGACCACCACCGGCGAGTGCGGCCAGGATCCGTTCGTGACGCTCGGCGAAGAACATGCCGTCGATCGTATACCGAACTTGCTCGACTTTGCATGACTCTGACTACTTCTGACGAATTTCCTCAAAATAACCCGCGAGTGACCCTGATGAAACATGATTGACATCCATGGGCTCCAGAGTTGCACTCATCAAACGATCAAACTCAGTCAACTTTGATAGGAGGTGAGCGAGTTTGACAGACGTCCTGGTGGTCGGGCGCATCTACAGCGACCTGATCTTCACCGGTGTCCACGCCCCCGCTCCCGGGGCCGAGGTGCTGGCCGACGGTTTCACGATCTCCCCCGGCGGCGCGGCCAACCGAGCCGTCGCGGCCGCCCGCCTTGGTGCTGACACCGCACTGCTCAGCGAGTTCGGTGACGACCCCATCGGCTCCATCGTCCAGCGCAGCCTGCATGACGAATGCGGCCTCGACCTGAGCGCCACCGCAACTCGTCCCGGCCATCAGATCTCCATTTCGGTTGCCATCACCGACGGCCACGACCGTGCCTTCGTCACCTACCAAGCCGACGGCGACCTACCGGAATGGCCCGCAGACCGCCCCTGCCGGGTCGCACATCTGGGCTTGGCCGGAGACCTGCCCGGCTGGGCCGTTGACCTCCGGCGCAACGGAACCACCCTGGTCGGCGGGGTTGGTTGGGACGCCTCCGGTGAATGGTCGCAACGCCTGCTCGATCGCCTCCGCGATGTCGACGTCGTCATCGTCAACGATGTCGAGGCGCTCGGGTACACCCGCGCCGAAACGGTCGACGACGCCCTGGACATCCTGGCCCGGTACGTCGACACCGCGATCGTGACGCTGGGTCGCGCCGGTGCCATTGCCGCGCAGGGCAGCACTCGAGTACAGGTGCCCGCGCTGTTGGTGCACGCCGTCGATCCGACCGGCGCGGGTGATTCCTTTGCCGCCGGATTCATGGCCGCAACCGCGTGGGGTTGGGATCTCGAACAACGTCTGCGGCTGGCCGCTGCCGGTGCCGCCTGCACCGTCCGGTCTGCCGGCGGCGCCGCCAGCGCTCCCCGCCCCGAAGACATCGCCACATTGCTCGACCAATGCCACGCCGACGAAGGCTGGGCATTCATCCGCCGGTGGACCCGGCGACACCACAGTGCAGTAACAGAAGGAGTCCTGTCGTCATGAGAAGTTCACTACGCACCGTCGTGGCAGCCGCGGCTGCCCTGGTGGCGCTCAGCGCCTGCGCACCGGGGCCCTCCGGCTCGTCGGAGGGCACGCCAGCACCCACCGGTGCGGTGTCCACGGACGTCGCCGCCGCGGGCGACGTGACGTTGAAGGTATGGGATCAGAACACCGATGGCGGCATCGTCACGGCTCAGGAGCAGCTCAACGCGGCGTTCGAGAAGAAGTACCCGAACGTCAAGATCGAGCGCACCGCCCAGTCGTTCAGTGATCTGAAGACCACTCTGAAACTCGCGCTGTCCAGCAACACCCCGCCCGACGTCATCCAAGCCAACCAGGGTTACCCGGACATGGGCGCGTTTGTCTCCGCAGGAATGCTGCGCCCGATGACCGACTACGCCGAGCTGTACGACTGGACCTCGTACTACCCGGAAAGCCTGCTGAAGCAGAACAGCTTCAGCCCCGATGGCAAGACCTGGCAGGGCGACACCCTGTTCGGGGTGTCGCAGACCGGTGAGATCGTCGGCGTCTACTACAACCGCGCCAAGCTAGAGGAACTCGGACTGGCGGTCCCCACCACGCTGGCCGAGCTCGACAGCGCGATGGACGCCGCCCACGCCAAGGGAATCCTGCCGCTGGCGTTCGGCAACCTGGAGAAGAGCCCGGGCATCCACCTGTTCGGTGTCACCCAAGCTGCCATCGCCGGACCGGAAGCAGTCTCCGAGCTGGTCAGCGGTCAGGGCGGGGCCTGGACCGACGCACCGACTGTGCAAGCGGCCCAACAAATCTCAGATTGGTCCAAGCAGGGGTACCTGACCCCAGGCGCCAACGGCGTGTCCCGCGACGACGCCATTGCCGCCTTCGCCAAGGGGGATGCACTCTTCACCATCACCGGCACCTGGAAAGAGCAGGACATGCGCGACGCGATGGGAGACAATGTCGGCTTCACGACGCTGAGCACCCCCGACGGCAAGCCGTCGACAACCGGCGGGCAGGGACTGGCCTGGGCGATCACCTCGAAGTCCGCGCACCCGGACGTGGCTGCGGCCTACATCGACTTCATCACCAACGCCGCGTCAGCGAAGGTCCTGGTCGACACCGGCAACCTGCCGACCGTCCTGCCTGCCGATTACCAGCCGGCCGCGGGCACCCTGGCCGCCGACGTCGCCACCCAGTACCGCGACGTGCAGAAGGCCGACGGCACCGTGCCCTACCTGGACTACTCGACGCCGACCTTCTACGACACGCTGACCGCTGCTGTCCAGGAACTGGTTGGCGGGCAGAGCGATCCCAGACAGTTCACCACGACGCTGCAGACCGACTACGCAGCGTTTGTGAACAGTCGAAAATGACGTCGGTTCTGTCGAGGGTTGTCGTGCGCGCCGCTGATTCCGGGCCCGTTCCGGGGACCACCCCGAGGCGTCGTCGCCGGCGCCTGGTCCCCTACCTCTACGTGGCCCCGGCGTTGCTGGTGTCAGTGCTGTTCCTCGGGGTGCCGATGGTGCAGACCGTCCAGTACTCGTTCTTCAACTGGGACGGACTGGGTGCGTCGACGTCTGCGGGAATTGCCAACTACCTCAGCATCTTCGGCGACGAACAACTGCGGGACTCGTTTCTGCACGCCGGGGTGTTGATGCTGTTCTACGCGGCCGCGCCCGTTGTGCTCGCACTGTTCCTGACCGCCCTGATCTCGCGGTCGCACGCGATGGCGTCGATGTCGTTCTTCCGGACGGTGCTGTTCCTGCCGCAGGTGATCGCCTCGGTGGTGGTGGCCACCATCTGGGTGTCCATCTACTCGCAGAACGGGTTGCTCAACCAGACACTGCGGGCGGTTGGCCTGGAGTCGCTGTCGCGGGTCTGGCTGGGCGACCACAGCACTGCGCTGATGGCCATCGGGCTGGTCGGCACCTGGGTGAACGTCGGACTGTGTCTGGTGCTGTTCCTGTCCGGTATCGGCAACATCGCCCCGGAGCTGTTCGAGGCAGCCCGCCTCGACGGCGCCGGCCGCGGCAGGGAGTTCTTCGCGATCACGCTGCCGGCACTGCGCGGCCAGATCGCCGTGGCGTTGACCTTGACTGTCGTCTCGGCGCTCAAGACCTTCGACCTGGTCTACATCACCACCCGCGGCGGCCCTGGCAACGCCACCACCGTACCCGCGTTCGAGGCCTACAACCGGGCCTTCAACACCGGCCAGGTCGGACTGGCCGCTGCGGTGGCCGTCGTGCTGACACTGGTCATCATCGCGGTCACCGTGCTGATCAACCGCATCGAACCCAAGGACATCTCGTGACACTGTCCCGGCGCGAACGCATCATCAACCAGATCATCCTCGGCATGTTCGCAGCATTCGCGGTGGTGCCACTGATCGGAGTGTTGCTCTCCTCGTTGACACCGGCCAAGGAGAACACCGGCGGGTTCGCCATCCCGTCGCACTTCGCGTTCGACAACTACGCGCAAGCGTGGACCCGCGGCAACTTCGCCACCTACCTGACCTCCAGCGTGCTGGTGGCATCCGCCGTCGTCGCGCTGACCGTCGTGTTGGCCATCTTTGCCGGATTTGCCTTCGCACGAATGCAATTCGCCGGCTCGTCCATTCTGTTCTACGTACTGCTGATCGGGCTGACACTGCCGGCTGAGGCATTCATCATCCCGCTGTACTTCAACATGCGCACGGCCGGGCTGACCGACTCCTACCTGGCCCTGATCTTGCCGCAAACGGCACAGTCGTTGGCGTTCGCGACCTTCTGGATGCGCAACCAGTTCCGCACGTTCCCCGGCGAGATCATCGAGGCGGCGCGGCTCGACGGCGCTCGCGACCTGAAAGTGCTGTGGCGGGTGATGGTTCCGGCGAGTATCGCACCGATCATGACCATGGCCGTGTTGATCACGATGTGGACGTGGAACGAATTCCTGCTACCGCTGGTGATGATCGTCTCCGAGGATCGCCGGACCGCCCCCTTGGGCCTGGCATTTTTCCAGGGTCAGCATCTCACCGAATATTCATTGCTGTCCGCCGCCGGCGTCATGGTCGCTCTACCGATCGCCGTCTTGTACTTCGCGCTGCAGAAGCGCTTCATCAGCGGGATGGTCGGCGGCATCTCCAGCCGCTGACCCACTAGTAAAGGAAGATACCCATGGCCGCAGTCCGTTTCGAGAATGCACAGCGCCACTACCCCAAGGCCGACCGACCGGCGGTGGCCGGCATCGACCTGACCATCGCCGACGGCGAATTCATGGTGCTGGTCGGTCCGTCCGGGTGCGGTAAATCCACCACACTGCGGATGCTGGCCGGACTGGAAGAGGTGACCGCGGGCCGCATCTTCATCGGCGACCAGGAGATCACCGACGCGGCCGCCAAGGACCGCGACATCGCAATGGTGTTCCAGAACTACGCCCTGTACCCCCACATGACGGTGGCCCAGAACATGGAGTTCTGCCTCAAGAACGCCCGGATGCCGAAAGCGGAGCGGCAGCGCAGGGTACGGGTTGCCGCCGAGACTCTGGGACTCACCGAGTACTTGGCGCGCAAACCCAAAGCGCTGTCCGGCGGTCAGCGGCAGCGGGTCGCGATGGGCCGGGCGATCGTGCGCAACCCACAGGTGTTCTGCATGGACGAACCACTGTCCAATCTCGACGCCAAGATGCGGGTACGCACTCGCACCGACATCGCCAAGCTGCAGCGCGAACTCGGCGTGACCACCGTGTATGTCACCCATGACCAAGTTGAAGCGATGACGATGGGCGATCGGGTGGCTGTCATGCGCGACGGCGCGCTGCAGCAGGTCGGTACCCCGATGGACCTCTACGACCGACCTGCCAATGTGTTCGTCGCGGGCTTCATCGGCTCACCGGCGATGAATCTCTTCGAGGCTCATCTGGCAGACCGAAGCGTGACCGTCGGCGAGCACTGTCTGGCAGTCGGTCCGGGCGTGGTCGACCAGGCCCGCGGTCCGGTGACCATCGGCGTGCGCCCCGAGTCGTGGCGCCGTGTCGGTCCCGGCGACGGCATGCCGGTGCAGGTCTCGGTGGTCGAGGAACTGGGCTCCGATGCCTTCGTGTACGGCACCGCGGTCGCCGGCGGGCACGACGTGATAGTCCGGGTCAGCGGCCGTGACCATGCCCGGATGGGTGACATCATCCACGTCACCGCGGCGGCGCAGGACATCCACGTCTTCGACACCGCCTCCGGCGAGCGCGTCAGCTGAGCCCTGGCCGACGAATCGACCCAGGCTCGGTCCACACTGTCGGAGAACGCCGCCGCGGATGAGCAGATCAGAACGCGTGGACGTCGTCGATGCTGACGAACATGCCGTGGCCCGTGCGATCGTCGGTGAACAGGGTGCCGGTCCGATCTGGATAGATGGTCCAGTTTCCGCTATGAAGTGTGGTGCCGTAGTTCATCACGGTAGTCGGGTTGTCGACGGCGAGGTTGGCATCCTGCCACTGCACACGTCCGTCCCCTGTCGTGATGGCTTGGAACTTGGCGCCGGGTTGCGTGAACGCGCCCTGGCACACCACTACGTCGTGGCCCAGTTCGGCGATGGTCGAATCCGGGGTGACGGTGCACAACACCCGCCCCGACTGGGTGGCGTAGTTGTCAGCGGCGGCCACGGGCGCAACGATCAACGCGGTGACGACCAGCGCGGTGGCCAGCAGGCACTTCTTCACGGACTCTCCTCGGTCGGGACGGGTAGTTGCGGGTACGACCCTTCCGCGGAGGCCTCCTCGAATCCTTGGGAGATTCTTGACGTCAGGAAGCGGTCTCGGCCGCCAGCCGCGCGAGGGTGTCTTCCAGCTGCTCCTCGGTGACCAGCGGGAACTTCACTTTCTCGAGCAGCTTCTTGTCGGTGACCTTCGACCAGTCGTAGGTGTGGCGCACAAGTGTTTCATTCGGTCCCTGAGATTCCAACTCCCACAACCACTCCCAGCCGGGAGGCTCGGTGCCGGCGGGAGCGGTCTTCCAGGCCAGCAGTTTGTCCTTCGCGTAACCGGACACGTGGTTGTCGGTCTTGTACTCGCCACCCATGTGGGGCCCCTGCATGTTCATGGTGAACACCTCGCCCACCTTCTGGATCCGATCGGCGTGTTCCACGCTGCGGATGAAGCCCGATCCGTCCAGCGTCTGGTGTCGCTGTGGGTTGGACAGGACGTCGAAAACCGCGTCGACGGGTGCGGGAATGATTCGTTCGACAGTGACCTTGGTGTTGACCTTGGCGTCGTTGCTCATGCCTCCACCCTGCCGAAACTCCACCGCCTCAGCAACGAGGCTGGTCATCGGCGATAGTGAGCAACGTGATGCAACCCGGATACGAGGTGCTTGCCCAGCGGTATGCCGCGATGTTCCCCTCGGCGTATCAGACCTCTGTCGAACAGCACGCCGTCGCCGCGTTCGTCGAAACGATCGAGCTGGAGGGCGTCGTCCTCGACGTGGGCTGCGGCCTCGGACACGTCACCGCCGATCTGGCGCGACACGGACTTCACGTCGTTGGATGTGAGCCCAGCCCCGCGATGCTGGCCATAGCCCGCGACACATACCCTGATCTGATCTTCCTCGAGACAGACGCCAGGCTGGTCGGGGCGCCCCGACCGATCGCTGCGATCCTGGCCCGATTCAGCCTGATCCACATCCCGCCAGACGAGCTGGCCGAGATTTTCCTTCGCTGGGCCCACCTGGTTGGCCCCACCACGCCGGTATTGATCGCAATGCAGTCAACAGACACTCCCGGCCCGGCCAGGCCGTTCGACCACGCGGTGGCCCCAGCCTGGCGCTGGCACCCTGACGAACTGAGCCGGGTGTTGACCGAGGCGGGGTTCGACGAAAGGTGGCGCATCGTCAACCGTCCGGACACCGTCCATCGCTTCCCCGGCGTGCACCTTCTGGCTCGCCGCCGCTGATCTGGGTGCTGGCACCACCCGAGGGTTCACGTCACCGGCATTGTCCGCCGTGGCCTGTCACGTCGATGCTTGAGAAGTCAGGAGAGATCTACAACAGGAGGCGAAATGAGTACCGCCGTTCGCGACGATCTGGTCCTCTCACACGCTGTCATCACCGCTGACGTGGAGGCGCCTTTCGCAAGAGTCGACATCGCCCAGTGGCTGAAAACCCTTCCCACACACGAGTATCAACGCTGCGCACCGGGTGACCACAAGGCCGCCGGCTACACCGTCGACGACGACGGCACGCCCATGTCGATCAACATCGAGATGATCGGCACCGGACTGGTGGTCCAGCAGTACCGATTCGAGGTGGCCGAAGCGCACTACTGCAAGATGGTGTCGCTGTCCGACGTCCTGACCCCAGCGGGATGGACCACGACACAGGTGATCTGGGAGCTGCGGATGGAACACCTCGACGATGGCCGGTGCCGCTACACCAACACAGTGACCTCCCACCCCACCGAGGATTTCCTGACATTCGTTGCTGCGCAGGGACAGTCGTTCGAGGAAGCGGCCAAGGCCCGTCAGGAGGCGTCGAGTCGCCACTGCGAGGTCGAGACGCCACGCTACGCACAGTCCATCGCCAACTGGGCAGCCCGGCAGTGACCTCGGCGATTCTCTTCGAGGAGCCCGGTCCACCCGGGGTCCTGCGCTGGACACCGGTGCAGGCGCTGGCACCCGAACCCCACGAAGTGGTGATTTCCGTAGCGGCTGCCGGGGTGAACAATGCCGACCTGATGCAGCGGCGCGGCCACTACCCCGTGCCGCCATCGGCACCACGCCCATTGGGGCTGGAATGCGCAGGCGTGATCACCTCCGTCGGTGCTCAGGTGACAGCGTGGTCACCCGGCGACCACGTATGTGCATTACTCGACGGTGGCGGTTATGCCGACGAGGTGGCCGTGCCAGCCACCCAGGTGATGCGGGTTCCCCAGGGCCTCAGCCTCATCGAAGCCGCCGCGGTTCCCGAGGTGGCAGCCACCGTCTACTCCAACCTCGCCATGGTCGCTGGACTCACCAGAGGCCACACCGTACTCATCCACGGCGCGGGCGGCGGCATCGGCACCTTCGCCATCCAGTGGGCCACTGCCATCGGAGCCCGCGTCATCACCACCGCGGGCAGTGACGCCAAAGTGCAGGCCGGCCGTGACCTGGGAGCCGATACCGCGATCAACTACCGCACCCACGACTTCGTCGCCGAGACACTGGCTGCCACCGGAGGGCGTGGCGTCGACGCGATTCTGGATGTGGTGGGGGCGGACTATCTGGGACGCAACGTGGCGTGCCTGGCGCCCGACGGACACCTGGTGATCATCGGCGGTTCCACCTCTGCCACCCCGTTGGACATCGGACTGTTGATGTCCAAACGCGCCAGCGTGAGTGCCACAATGCTGCGGGCCCGGCCGATCGTTCAGAAGGCCGCGATCATCGCCGGGGTCACCCGTGACGTCCTGCCCCTGTTCGAAACAAAGGCCGTACGCGTGGTCGTGGACACGGTGATCCCGATGGCGCAGGCTGCCCGTGCCCACAGGTTGCTGGAATCCAAGGGCACTGTCGGCAAGGTCATTCTCGAGAATCAGAGCAATCTGGCGCGCTGCGGGTAGAGAGGAAGGGTGACAGACAACAGGGGTGCGGTTCCAGGGCGCGGAGCTGTGTACGGCGGCCATCTTCGATCGACCGCGGTGGTGGCACTGCAATTCCTCGCGGTGGCGGCCGCGTTGTGGGTGTTGGCCTGGGTGATCGGCCAGACCTGGGTGATCGTGCTGCCAGTGGTGCTGGCGTTGGTCGTGTGCACTGTGTTGTGGCCTCCGGTGCGTTGGATGCGCGACAAGGGGTTGCCGCCCGCTGCAGCAGTGGCAGCGGTTCTACTGCTCGCTGTGGGCGTGATCGCAGGCGTGGTCGCGGCGGTGGCTCCGGCCATCGTCGAGCAGTCCACCGAACTGGCCGAACAGGCAACCGCAGGTGTGGTTCAGGTTCAAGAGTGGCTCGGCGGCCCACCGTTGAACATCAGCGAGGCGCAGCTCAATTCAGCGGTATCGGCAATCACCGATCGACTGAACTCCAGCAGTGCGCAGATCGCCTCCGGGGTGTTCACCGGCGTGGGCGCCGCCACCTCAGCGCTGGTCACCGTGTTCACTGCCGTGGTGGTCACGTTCTTCTTCCTCAAGGACGGCCCGCGCTTCCTGCCCTGGCTCAAACAGACCGTCGGCTTCCCCGCCGCATCCCACGTCGCCGAAGTCCTTTCTCGCGTGTGGTCGACGCTCGGAGGTTTCATCCGGACCCAGGCGCTGGTCAGTCTGGTCGACGCGGTGCTGATCGGTATCGGGTTGCTGGTGTTGGGAGTGCCGCTGGCTTATGCGCTGGCCATCATCACGTTCATCGGTGGATTCGTGCCGATCGTCGGTGCCTTCGTGGCAGGCGCCTTCGCGGTGTTGATCGCTCTGGTCTCCAACGGCCCGGCCAACGCGCTGCTGGTGCTGGCGCTGATTGTCGCCGTACAGCAACTCGAGGGCAACGTGCTGCAGCCGTGGCTGCAGTCGAAGACGATGAAACTGCACGCCGTGATCGTCCTGCTTGCGGTGACGCTCGGTGCGTCGACGTTCGGCGTCATAGGTGCGTTCCTGGCGGTGCCCGTGGCCGCCGCCGGTGCGGTGATCCTGCGCTACTACGGCGAGCAGGTCAGCGAACAGGCCGGCGAGAATGCTCCCTCGGCTGACGCCCTGGACGACGAGTCGGAAACTGCCTCAGCGGTGCCTGATCCCACTTGATCGGCCCCTACAGGTACTCGCCGAAGAACGCCACCAGCCGATCGATCGCCTGCTCCACAAACTGTGGCACGTCGTACATCTCGTAGTGGCCGGCGCCTTCGACCACCAGCAGATCGATCGGATTGGGCGCCATCTCCCACAGTTTCATACCCGCCTCGTACTGTCCGGTGTTCCCTCGTCTCCCGGCAACGATCACCTGCAGCGGCTGGGTGAGCAGCTGGTCGACCAGGTGGAACGCGTCATAGCCGAGCAACAGTGCGTCGCCACGCAGCAGCCGACGGTTGGTCGAGTGTGCATTGGCGCCGCGCGGCGTCCGGTAGTAGGTGATCGCCTGTGTCGAGTCGAGATCGGTGATGCCCGCCGCGGCGGCATCCTCGAGTGTGTCGGGTAGCCAGTTGACCCGATCGAGTGGACGTGTCAGCCGCGCCTCGGCCAGAGCATCGAGGGCAGCTACGGGTCCGTCCGGTGAGAACGCCGGGCTGCGCCATGACTCCCCCATGTTTCCGGCGACGACGGTGGCCAGGGCCTTGATCCGATGATCGGTGCGGGCGGTGTGGACGGCATAGCCGCCGCCCGCGCAGATGCCCAGTGCGCCGATCCTCAGAGGGTCGATGCCGTCGATGGTGCTAAGAGCGTCGATCGCATACGAGATGTCCTCGCCACGGCGATACGGATCCTCCAGATCGCGGGGCTCTCCCCCGCTTTGTCCCTGGTGGGCGGGGTCGAAGGTGAGTGCAGCGATACCGCGGTCAGCCAGTCGGGACGCATAGTTGGCGCCGATCTGCTCCTTGACGCTGCTGCCCGGTGTCGACAAGACGACGGCGGCGTGCGCGGATTCGACGGTGAAGTCGGGCGGGAGGTACAGGTCGGCAGCGAGATCGATGGGGCCGCGCGGGATGGTGAGATGCTGTGGCAAGAGCGCCCCCAAACTTTGTTCGAAACTGAACTAGTTCAAAACTGTACCATCGGATGAGGAGGGTGATGTCGAGCGAGGACGGTGCCCAGCTATGGAAGCTGAACCAACGGCTGCTGACCCGCGTGATGAATGCCGCTGCCCCCAGCTCGAGGAACTGGGACTGGAGATCAAGGAGTTCTTCGTCCTCGATGAGGTCGACGCGTGCCGTTATCCGGCCGCGCTCGCCGAGAAACTGATGCTCCCCAAGGCCAGCATCACGATCTATCTGCGCAACCTCGTCGACGCGGGCCTGGTGCGCCGTGAGATCGACGAGACCGACCTGCGCCGCCACCGCCTCACCACCACGGACAAAGGCAAGCAGGTACGCACCGACGCGCTCGACGCGCTGGCGCAGGAGTTCGCGTCGATGATGTCGCGACTGGACAAAGCAGACCAAGCCGAGCTGCGTCGCATCCTGTCGACGTTGGTGGACACGCAGTGATGGTGCGCCGGTTGCCCTTCTGGCCCATGGCTTTCGGCAACCAGACCCCTCAGGCGGTCAGGCTCCGATGCTCGGCGGCGGTGATGGTGACCGCCGCGACGGCGATACCCACCACGATTCCGATGGCGGTGTCGGCGATGCGATCCAGCGCAACCGCCGGAGCGAGCCCGACGCCAAGGCCGGTGAGCAGCAACGCCATCGGCGTGACCGCCAGTGACGTGAGAGCGTAGTTGACCCCTGCGGCCACCTCGGCCGCTATCTGGAAGACGATGATCGCCGTGACCGCGCCCCAGTAACCCAGCGGCAACGCGAGCAGGCCGGCGGCCAGCAGAGCCCCTCCGACATTGCCGAGCAGACGTTGCACACCGCGCTGCACCGTGATGTGGTAACCGACTCCCTGCATGGTGGCCACCGCCCCCATGGTGGCCCACATGGGATGGGAGAAACCCGATGCCGCCGCGACCGCGGCGCCCAACGCGCCGGCGACCACAATTCGGGCACCTCGCCCCGCCAGCGCGGCATGGGGAGCGCGAGCCAGCGTTGTACGCAGTGATTCACGCTGCACAGCAGTGTGTTTCGCGCGGGTACGCCGTGAGAACCACCACGGTGCCATCGCCGCCGTCACGCCGATCACGGCCCCGCCGACCGTCACCAACAGCAGTCGGGCGACGTCGGCGGCATTGTGAGCCGCACCCTCCGCGCCGACGGCGGCGAACACGAACACCACCGCACCGGGCCCGACGATGTGCAGCGCCCACATCAGATACGCGGCCGCGCCGGCGAGCACCGAGATCACCATGATGTCGACGCCGATCGGGAGATCGCCGGCTCCGAGCGTGGCGCCGATGCCCACGGACACCGTGATGCCCGCGGCGAGAACCAGCAGCCGTCCGAACCTGACGGGATAGGGGTCGGGTCTGCAAAACGCGCACACCAGCGCCCCCAGTGCCGCGAATCCCGCCACGTCCTGCACGGGTGTCAGACCGCCGACGACAAACACCACGGCAACCGCGAGTCCCACCCGGAGCGGACCGGCAAGGGCGGCCCTGCGCACATCGGCTCGGAAGGCGCCACGCCAGGAACGGGGATGCGCGGCATGGCGAAGTGCGGCGGCGCCGCGATCGAGTTGGCGGGAGACAGACACGGCCGAAACTTTACCACTGTTTTACTAGTAAACTATCTACCCGATATCATGTCGCCGTGCCTCGATCCCCTGATGCGGCTGCGCGTGCGGATGTCGTCGACCGCATTCGGCGCGAGTGGGAGCAAGCCTGCCCAGACCTCGACACCGCGCCCATCGAGGTCCTCGGACGGGTGCACCGCATCGCCTCGATCAGCAACCAGCGCCTGGATCTTCATCTCGAACGCCACGGCATCAACCGGTCCGAGTTCAGCGTGCTGAGTGCGCTGGCCCGCGCCAACCGGCCGTTGCGGGCCAGCGAAGTGGTGTCCACCACCATGCTCAGCGGGGCCTCCATCACCAAGATCGCCGACAGCCTGCTCCGCCGTGGCCTGCTGGTGCGGCAGAAATCTGAGCGGGACGGGCGGGTGGTGCTCCTGGCCCTCACCGACGCGGGCAGGGCCGTGGTCGACGACGAGATGCCGCGACGAATCGCTGACGACGAGGACATGATCGCCGGTCTGGACCCCGACGAACGCGAGACGCTCGCCGACCTGCTCCGCAAGATCTGCGCGACGCTCGGTGAATGATGGCCTACGACGACACCGC
This sequence comes from Mycobacterium sp. MS1601, assembly GCF_001984215.1. Lineage (NCBI taxonomy): Bacteria > Bacillati > Actinomycetota > Actinomycetes > Mycobacteriales > Mycobacteriaceae > Mycobacterium > Mycobacterium sp. MS1601. The sequence continues at coordinate 5,691,829 of NZ_CP019420.1, read as the reverse complement.
CTACCCGGCACGGCTGACCCTGCCGGACTGGCCGACTGACGTACCGCCCCTGCCTCGCGCGGCGGCCTGGACCTTACTCAGGGCCGGATGCTCGGGGGCGGCCGGCTGCGCAATCCCGCTGTGGCACAGCCAGACTCCCGCCGAGGTTCTGGACGACACCGTGGGAGCCGAACTGTTCACCGACAGGCTGGTGGGCTGGCGATTGGCCATCTGCGGTGAGGCCAGCCGCGTTGCCCACGCGAAAGCCAGAGCCACAGCCGCGGGTCTGCTGTCCGAGGAGATCGTGGTCTTCGTCGAGCGCACCGAGTCCCACCGGTGGTACTGCCCGTCCTGCGGGGCGACAACACTCCTGCCGGCACAAGAGCACCGAGGATCCTGTTCCGGCTGCGGCCGACTGCTGCACCTGCACCGCCATTGGTCCCGGACGTCCGGCCGCTACCTCGCTGATGCTCATGAATGACCTTGAACTACAGGTGCTCTCACGACGTTCGGTAGGAGCGGGCGTGGACGAGTTCGTGCTCGGCGCTGTCGACGGTCGGCCACTGCCCTCCTACATCCCTGGTTCGCACCTCGCCGTGCGAGCCGGTGACGTGGTCAACGCGTACTCGCTGCTCGACGACGGCCATCGGCCGCCGGTCTACCGACTGGGCATCCGCCACGGCGCGGTCGGCGGTGGATCTGACTGGCTACACCGGTATGCCCAGGGAGGAACCCGCCTGCGGGCGTCGCCACCACGTTCGGCTTTCGCGCCGGTGCTGTCCGCGGCCAGGCACCTTCTGGTGGCGGCGGGAATCGGCATCACTCCGATCCTGTCCCATCTGCACGCCGCGCGGCGGTGGGGCCGGCCGGTGGAGCTGATCGTCGGCGCCGGCACTCCCGTCTTCGCCGACGAGCTCGACCAGCTCGCACCCCCGCACACGACGGTGGTGACCGGCCGACAGGCATTACGTCACGCGGTGCGGCATGCGTTGGCCCGCCAACCACTGGGAACCCACGCATATGCCTGCGGGCCGCCGGGATTCCTCGACGAATTCCGCTCACTCGCCGATGAGTTCGCCTGGCCCGGCCCGCGAATACACATCGAGCACTTCACCGCCCCCGCTCTGGACGCAGGCCGGCCGTTCGACGCTGTGCTGGGCGAATCCGGACGATCAGTGACCGTGCCGTCAGGGATCAGCCTGCTGCAGGCACTCGACGGGCTCGGCATCCGCCTGGACCGAATGTGTGAGCGCGGCGTGTGCGGCCGCTGCGAGATCGGAGTGCTGGCTGGGCAGGTCGAACACCGGGACCTGGTACTCAGCGACGCCGACCACCACCGCGGCGGCCTCATGCTGGCCTGCGTCTCCCGCGGAATCGGGACCATCACCATCGACACACCAGAGGTGACATGAGCGCTGAAACGCCGATCCACCGATTCGCCTGGCCGTTCGACGGACCGAGCTACCGCTACTTCACCAACGTCGAGCACGCCGGCGTGGCCGCCACCACCGCGGCCGGATCGTGGGGTGAGGGTGTCTTCCACGTCGACCAGACCTACGCCGACGTCGTTGCCGAACGCCGCACCATCCTGGCCCGTGACCCACGCAGGGTCGGCAGCCTGCCACACATGGCGGCCGCCGAATGGGATGCCGCAGCATGGATTCTGGAGCGCTTCGCCTCCGAGAACCCCGACATCGCCACAACGGACCTCACCGATCCCGAACGGCTGCGCTTCTGCAACACCGTCACCGGCACCAAGCTCGACCTGGCCTACGGTGACCCCGAAGTTGCGCCACTGACCACCGCGGCGGCCGAAGTGGTCGAAGACCTGTTCCTGCTCGACACCCGCGACGGCGCACTGCGACTCGAGTCCTTCGCGGCGACGTTCACGGGATCCTGGTCCAGCAGTTTCTCCCTCGGCATGACCTTCACCGACCTGCACGGTCCGGTGCCGCGCGTGCACGGCACCGGCATGGTGGCGCGCACCGAACGTTTCATCCGGGCACTGTCCCCCGGCGATGTGGTGCGCCGGCTGAACTGGAGCATGTACGAAACCGGGGAATTGGACGCCAGCCTGGAATCAGCCCACGGTCGAGCGCCGCGCGCCGAGCTGCAGACACGCCTGTGCGCGGAACCCGGTGCACTGCGGATGCGTATCGAGATCCAGCACCTGACAGCGCTGCCCCGCACCGGTGCAATCCTGTTCCTCATCACCACTCAGTTGGCGCCGCTGTCACAGCTGGCGGCCGTCCCGCAGTGGCGCGCGCAGCTGCTCTCCGTGCTGGCTGAGCTGCCCGAGGATCTGGCCGCCTACAAGAACTTCGCCGACCTGCGTACTCCGATACTGGAGTGGCTGGTCAGTATCGAAAGCGCCAGCGCGTAGCCAGGTCGGCCGGCGACACCGAACCGTAGGCCTGCCACTCATGGCGCCGGGTGGCGATGAAGGCGTCGAGAGACACGTCGCCGAAGAGCTCCCGGAAGAAAGAACTCTGCTCCAACAGATCCAGTGCCGCACCCAGAGTTTCGGGAAACCGTCGAGCACCCGTTGCAGCGAACTCTTCAGCCGACAACCCGCCCGGTTCGGCGAGAGCCGGAGCAGGTAACCGCACCTGACGCCGGAGGCCGTCCAGTGCGGAGGCTATCAGCGCCGCAGCGGACAGATAGACGTTGGCGGCAGCGTCACCGCATTTGACCTCGATGTTGGACTGGCCGTCCTCATGTCCGGCATAGCCGGCCATGTATCGCACGGCTGCCTCCCGGTTTCCTGGGCCCCAGCAGACATACGCACCTGCCCAGTTGTGCGGTTTGAGCCGTTCGAAGGAGAGCACGCTGCCGCCGTGCAAGGCGATGCCCTCATCGAGATGGGCGAGGATGCCGGCTATCATGTGGCCTGCCTCCACCGTGAAGCCCTCACGGGTCTGGTTGTCGTAGAACAGGTTTCGGCCATCCCGGCGAGCCGACAGATGCAGATGACACCCGTTGGAGATGGTGCCTGCCACCGGCACCGGAGCAAACGAGATCAACAACCCGTGTGCCAGCGCGACGCGGGTCAACACCACCCGCGCCAGGAGATACTCATCGATGGCCCGCACCGGCTCCCCCGGTGCCAGGGACAACTCCATTTGTCCGTCGCCGTACTCGGGGTGCAACTGTTCGACACCGACACCCGCCGTCTGCAACGCGTCGAGCGCATCGAGAAAGAACGACTCCAGTTCGCACACCACGCGCGTCGAGTATCCGGGACCGATGTGTGCCGGCACCGCGTCGTTCTTAGTGCCGGTGAACAACGTGAACTCGACCTCGATGCCGACGGAAAGCTCCAACCCCGCCCGGCGTGCGGTGGCGACAACACGGCGCAGTGCGGCACGCTGGCATGCCGGATGAGGTGTGCCGTCGAGACCGTAGAGGTCGGTGGGCGCCCACGTCAGCCCGGTCGCCGGATCCAGGATCCGGGCAGCCGCCATGTCCGGGATACCCCGCAGGTCACCGACCGTTCCGTCGAGTGCGGCAGTGGCATTGACGTGGTCGTCGATCGAGAAGAGCATGCCGACACTCAGCGACACCGTGATGCCCTTGCGGCCCGCACCGTTGATCTTGTGCTCTGGCAGCAGTTTTGCCCGGGTGACGCCGGAGTTGTCCAGATGGGATACCAGCAGCACCCGCGAGGTGGCGGATTCGGTCATGGAGCGCTCCTTTCGACAGCCGCGAAGTACGCGACGACCATGATGCGGGCGACGTCGGCAATGATGTCGTCGGCAGGTGCGAAGCGCGGATGGTGCAGGCCTGGAGAGTCGGCTGCGCCGTCGCCGACTCCCGCGAAGATCATCACCGACGGGAAACGCGAGACGTAATAGGCAAAGTCGTCGGCGCCGCAGGAACGCACCGCCGATCCGGTGTGGAACCCTGCGAGTTGCAGAGCATCGGAGACCGAAACGGCCAACGCGGAATCGTTGCGCAACACCGGCTCTCCGAGTTCGACGTCCACCTCGGCCTCGCAGCCGTGGGCCCGCGCTGTCCCTGACACCGTCTCGCGCAGTGCCTGGCTCAGATGCCTACGGTCGTCCTCGGTGAAACTACGGATGGTGCCCTCCAGGGTCACTCGTTCCGGAATCTGGTTGGGCGCCTGGCCTCCGACGATCCGCCCGACCGTGACCACCGCCGGATTCATCGGGTCCACTCGTCGCGACACCAGATGCTGCAGTGCGGTGATGATCGCAGCAGCGGCCAGTACCGGGTCACGGGCCAGATGCGGGTAGGCGCCGTGCGCGGGGCGACCGTGAACGACGATGGTGAACGTGTCTGCCGAGGCGTTGATAGGTCCTGGCTGAGCCGATACCGAACCGGTCGGAATGCGGGGTTGCAGATGGACACCGATCATCGCCCGAATGTCCTGGGACTGAAAAGCGTTGTCTCCGAGCAGGCTGAGGGCTCCAGACGGCGTGGTCTCCTCCCGGGGTTGGAACACCGCCACCAACGGCGACGGGGCACCGACAAAGCCGATGGCTCGAGACGCCGCCACCAGGGCGGCGGTGTGGACGTCGTGGCCGCACAGATGCGCCACCCCCGGCCGGGTCGACTGGAACACCACCCCGGACTGTTCGGTGATCGGAAGTGCGTCGAGTTCGGCGCGGATCGCAACAGCGGGCCCCGTGCTGTCGCCGACGCGACAGAATCCGCCCTCGGCGACTTCGACGAGGGAACACCCGAGTGCGGCCTCGATGAGTGGACGGTTCCTATCCTCCTCCCCGCCCAGAGTCGGGTCACGGTGCAGGGCATGACGCAGGGCGATCGCCGACGGTAGCTCCCGCTCGACGACGGCAAGTGCCGCATGCTCTCGCTCCCGAAGAGCCGCAGTCTCATTGGTGGTGGTCACTGCTCGTCCACACCGTAGACCCTGGCGGCGTTGCCGACACCAATCTGCCACGCGATGCGTTCGGCATCCGCGGTGGAGAGCCAGTCGCCGGCCAGCCACTGGTCGAGCAGGCGCCCGGTTTCGCGCCGCCAGGCGGCTGCCGAAATGGCGTACAGCTCAGCCAGCCCATACGCATCCGAGGAGTAGCAGATCTTGTGAAACGGTGCGATCTCCATCGACTGTCGCACCGCCGTGCCCGCACTCGGCCCGAGATAGTGCCCGGTGACCCCGGCATCGAGGTAGACGTGCGGGAAGATGTGGGCCAGGCTGCCCGCCTCCCGCAGGAACGGATAGCAATGCAGCAGCATGAAATCCACACCACTATCCTTGGTGGCGACAAAGAACTTGGTCAGCCGTGACGGGTCGGACAGGTGCAGTACCAGGTCGCTGTCGCCGAAGCCGGTGTGGAACTGGATCGGCTTGCCGAACTGGACTGCCTCCCACACCAGGTGCGCAAGCACCACCGGATGCTGCAGACGGGTGGTGCCGTTGGCGAACCACTCATCCACCGCACGTTGCACGCTCGAGGGTTCCGGTGCCGCGTCGTGCAGTTCGAAACCGCTGCGGTAGGCCATCACCGATTTGAACCCGACGGCCCCCTCGGCCTGCTCGGTGAGCGCCTCGCGGAACGCCCGCACCCACCCCGACGCGGTGGACTCCGCCGCCACCTGTTCGGCGATGCGCTCCAGGCGCACGATCTCATCGGCGGGCTTGCCTGTGAGCGTCGCCATCTGTTGTGGCGACAGCACATCGGAGACCAGGAACCCGCTGTCGATGAGGTATCGGCCGGTGCCTGCCGCGGCCAGCAGCAACTCGTTGACGGCGGCTGTGCCGAGCTCGACCCGACGCGTCAGGTAATCCTGCACCGGCGCGTGTTTGGGCAGCCCGATCAGGGGCGCACACAGCGCCCGCATGGCCAGCCCCAGCGGCGAATCCAGAGTCTCGACACCGGGGTTGGCCAGCCAGTCGGATTCGGTTCCCAGCCAACGAACTTCGTCGGGTTGCAGATTCGTGTCCACCACCCCGTGACAGTGGTGATCGATCAACGGCAGATCGTCGGTGACGCTCACGGTGTGCCCAGCTGCATGCAACGAAACTAATGGGTTTCGTCGTGAGGCGCAGCGTGCGGGAGGCGGTGTGAGTCGTCAGTCCGAGTCGTCGGACACGCTGCCCTGCGAGCCTTCCGAGCCGCTGCCAGCGCCCAGTCCGCCGGAGCCGCCCGCCCCACCTGCTCCGCCGGTCTTGTCGCCACTCTCGCTGTCGGCGTCGCCGCCATCACCGCCGTCACCGCCACGGCCGGCGAATCCACCTGAGCCGCCTTGGCCGCCGGTACCACCGGTGACGTCACCGCCGGTTGCGTCGGCCGCGCCGCCGTTGCCGCCTTTACCGCCCTGGCCGAAGATTCCTCCGCCGTTGCCTCCGACACCGCCGATGCCGCCCTTGGCGTCGCCGTCGTCGGAGGTGGCGGCACCACCTTCGCCGCCGGCACCGCCTCGTCCGCCGAACAGACCGCCTGCGTCTCCTGTCCCGCCGTTGCCCAGCGCCCAACCCGCTTTACCGCCGGCGCCGCCGGCCGTGGCCTCCGAAACGCGTTCTTCGTCGACGTAAACCGCTGCGGCTCCCGCCCCACCGGTGCCGCCGTTACCCCAGAAGAGTCCGCCTGCCCCGCCGGCACCACCGGCGGTGGCGGGAAGATTGTCCTGGGCAACCGCACCTGCACCGCCGGTGCCGCCATTGCCGATCAAACCGGCATCTCCGCCGGTCCCGCCGTTGGCTCCGGTTCCGCCGTTGCCGAAGAAGAAGCCGCAGTCACCGCCGTTGCAGGCCTCACCGGTGCAGTCCGACGTGCTCGGCAATTCTCGGTTTGCGATATCTCGCCAAAACCGTAATTTCACGCGAGTTTGTATTGGCAAGGAGTTTGCGATCGTCGTGAGGTGCTCCACGCGGTCGGATCAGGTTCTGATTTGCTCGATCGAGGAGTGCTGTCAGAACAGATCCGGAGCCGCCGGCTCAACGTCGTCGAGGATCTCCATCTTCTCCCGATAGCCCGCGAACGCCTGATCGTCGGGAGTGTGCGCCTTGAAGGACGTCTCGACCGATGTTCCGGAAAAGTCTTGCAGACCAAGGGTTTTGATCGATTCCAACGCTTCCGGGCGCCAGCCGCCGCGCCGGAAGGTGGCCGACATCGTCACCAGCCTGTGCACCAGTGAACCTGGCGCACCGCCAGTTGAAGTGCCACACCGCCACCTTGCGAATAGCCGAGCACGTCAGCACTTTTCACTCCCAACGCCCGTAACAGCTCGGCGGCGTCATCGCCGAACTGCTCGTAGGACATCGCCCGAACTATGTCGGGGGTGCGGCCGTGCCCCTGCTGATCGAACACAATGACCGTACGGTCGCTCGCGAACGCGTGCATCCATTCCGTCATCGAATCAGTGGCCATGAACGCACCGGGGATCAACAGCAGCGGCGCCGGGGTGGGCGACCATATCTCGCCGTACACCTCGAAGTACAGGTGCACAACTCATCGCGGCGGACGTGTGGTCCAACCCGGTTGGATGGCCATTTTGTCGATGGCCGGGCTATCGTGGACGCGCTGGTGCAGCCGACCTGTCGCGCACCTAGTCTAAACGCGTGTCCGCGCCGGCCGACCATCAACCTTCCGTGCCGCGGTGGCATGGAATCGGCCTGACCGCGTTGCTTTTCATGCTCGGCCTCTACGCCGCCGCAGCGAGGTACGCGGGTGGCGGCGGAGACAGTCGGCTCTACTGGCCACTGGGCGGGATCGCGCTGAGCGCGATGCTGGTGGCGGTGCTGGGCTGGCGGCTCGGCTGGCAACACCGTCGCGGACTGTTGATCGGCTGGCCGGTCGCGGCCCTGATGGCCACGGTGCTCACCGGACTCCTCGACCCGACCGCCACCCACGATCTGCCTGGCACCATCACCATTGCCTTCGCCTATCTGGGATTGACCTGTGGTCGAGGACGCTCACTGTTGCTCGTCCCGTTGGGGGTCGCCGCCTTTGTCGTGGGCGGCGGCGCCAACGGCGTGCCCACCGTCGTGGTCACCGCGATCATGTGGGTGCTGGTCGCCGAAGTTCCCGCCTGGTTGATCGCCAGGCTCGAGGCGCAGAGCATGCTGCTGCGCCAGATCGCGCAGACCGACGCGCTGACCCAGTTGCTCGACCGCAGCACTTTGGCCACCCGGCTGTCCGAACACTCCACCGATTCCGCGGTGATGGTGATAGACCTCGACGGTTTCAAGGTCTACAACGACAACTACGGCCACGCGGACGGCGACCGCCTGCTGGTCGCGTTCGCCGACGCTTTGCGGTGGTCCATCCGTCCGCACGACCTGGCCTTCCGGCTCGGGGGTGACGAGTTCCTCGTGATCCTGGTGGGGGCTGACCGCGATGAGGCAGCACAGGTTCTCGATCGCCTGCGCCGGCGGTGGGTACTGGCCGAGACACCCGTGAGTTTCAGCGTCGGCATCGCCGCAGGCGAACAGGATCCCATCCGATTGGCCGACGAACGGATGTATCTCGACAAACGCTCGCGCGGACTCGCCGCCGACTGAACTGCCAATGCGCGCCGATTTGGGAGGATGGTGCAGTGACCGGGCCGACGCACTCCCCTGACGAGAACCCGGTGCCGCCATCCGCCGGCCTGGGCCCGCGTGCCGCGGCGGCGCTGGCGGTGCTGTCGTCAGCATCGGTTCTGGTGGTCGAGATCACCGCCCTACGACTGCTGGCTCCCTACCTGGGTTTGACTCTGGAAACCAGCACGATGGTGATCGGCATCGCGTTGGCCGCCATCGCGGTCGGTGCCTGGGTGGGTGGCCGCATCGCCGACGTCGTCGATCCGCGTCGGCTGATCGGCGCCGCGCTCGGGGTCTCCGGGGCGGTGGTGGCACTGACGCCCGCCCTGCTACGCACCGCCGCGGAGTGGGCCCAGCCACTGCTGATGCTGGTGGCTGCACTGACCATCCTGGTACCCGGCGCGCTGTTGGCTGCGGTGACACCGATGGTCACCAAACTGCGGCTGACCAGTCTCACCGAGACCGGGACGGTGGTCGGACGGCTCTCGGGGCTGAGCACGCTGGGGGCCATCGCCGGAACGGTGCTCACCGGTTTCGTCCTGATCACCTGGCTTCCGGTCAGCGTCATCCTGATCGGTTTGGGTGTTCTGCTGGTGCTCGGCGGATCGCTGGTCGAGTGGCGGATGCGTCGCTGGAGTGGTGCGCGGACGGCGGTCCTGACGGTCTTCACCGTCGCGGGAGGAGTGGCCAGTTATTTCGGGCCCGGCGGCTGCGACACCGAGACCAAGTACCACTGCGTCCGGGTGGTGGCCGATCCGGATCGCAGCAGCGGGCGGACACTGGTGCTCGACGGCATCCAGCACTCCTACGTCGACCTCCATGACCCCACATTTCTGCGTTATACCTACGTCCGGGCAATCGCGGCGGTGGTCGACGGCGCCTTCACACCCGACGCACCGCTGGTGGCGTATCACCTGGGCGGCGGTGGGCTGACCATCCCGCGGTATCTCGCCGCCACCCGGCCGGGAACGCTGAGCGTCGTGTCCGAGATCGACGGCGGCGTGGTCAGGATCGACCACGAGAAGCTGGGACTGGCAGCCGACTCCGGGATTGACACGCGGGTCGAGGACGGTCGGTTGGGTCTTCGCAGACTCGACACCGACAGCCGCGATCTGGTGGTCGGGGACGCGTTCGGCGGAGTGGCGGTGCCCTGGCACCTCACCACGTTGGAAGCGGTGAGCGACATCCACCGAGTGCTCAACGCCGAGGGCGTGTACGCGGCCAACCTCATCGACTATGGCAACCTGGACTTCGCGCGAGCCCAGGTTGCCACGTTGCGGGCGGTCTTCGCCCATGTCGCGCTGCTGGGCGAACCCAACGACCTGGGGCTCGATCCTGCGACGGTGATCGACGGAGGCAACATGGTGGTGGTGGCCTCCGACCGGCCGATCAACCTGAGGGCACTCCAAGAGACACTCGATGCGGAATCGACCCACTGGACTTTCGCCACCGGCGACGATCTGACCCGCTGGATCGGCGACGCCGAGGTGCTCACCGATGACCACGGGCCCGTGGATCAACTGCTGCAACCGAGACGACCGGCAAGGAGCTGACCGTGAACGTACGCGCTCTCGTTTTTGACGTCTTCGGCACGCTTGTCGATTGGCGCAGTGGGGTGGCCGACGCCTTCCGTGCAGCTGAGGTACCGGGCGACGCGGACGAACTGGCCGATGCGTGGCGGGCCCGCTATCGACCGATTCTCGACGAGGTGAACACCTCCACGCGTCCGTGGGGCACGTTCGACGAACTGCACCTGATCACCCTCGACGATCTGCTGGCCGAGCGCGGAGTCACCCTGCCGCTACCGGTGCGACAGCAGCTTGTCCGAGCATGGCACCGGCTCGACCCGTGGCCGGATGTCCGCACCGGCCTCGAGGAACTGCGGCGAGAACGTGTGACCGCACCCCTGTCGAACGGCCATGTCGCGCTTCTCATCGATCTGGCCCGCCACGGCGACCTACGGTTCGATTGCGTGCTGTCGGCCGAGCTGGCCAACGCCTACAAGCCCGCACCCCAGACCTATCTCACCGCGGCACGGCTTCTCGGAGTCGCGCCAGACGAGCTGATGCTGGTCGCCGCCCACCCGTCCGATCTGAAGGGGGCTCGGTCCGCCGGTCTGCGTACCGCGTTCATCAACCGCCCGTTGGAGTTCGGACCACTGACCGAAGCCCGGCAGGATCCGTCGGCCGACGTCTCGGTCAGTGACCTCCACGAGTTGGCCTTGGCGCTGCGCTAGCTGTACTGACCACGGACGTTGGTGACGGCGTGGTGAGGTGACAAGACGAAGACCTCCGAGTGGAGTGCGAGCTGTCTAGGAACGCTCCCCGATCTCGGAGGTCTTCGTGGTTCACCGTAATGCCCCTTTGTCCGAAACCGGTCGTCTGCGGCTGGCTCGATGCGTTGTCAATGACGGGTGGTCGCGTCGCCGCGCGGCCGATCGCTTCCAGGTGTCGGTGACCACAGTGTGCCGGTGGGTGGATCGCTACCTCGAGCTGGGCGAGGCGGGGATGGTCGACCGCAGCTCACGACCGCATTACAGTCCGAACCGCACGCCGACGCGCATTGAGCGGCGCATCATCGGAGTGCGCGTCACCCGCCGCTGGGGACCGGCCCGGATCGCCTACCTGCTGCGGCTCAACGTCTCCACGGTGCACAACGTGCTGCGCCGCTACCGCATCGCCCGACTGCGGTGGCTCGACCGCGCCACCGGCCGCGTGGTGCGCCGCATGGAGTCGGCGGCGTGCGGTGATCTGGTCCACGTCGACGTCAAGAAGCTGGGCAAGATCCCCGCCGGCGGCGGTTGGCGCAAGCTCGGGCGCTCAGCGGGTAAGCGCAACTCCCAGGCGGACAAGACCGGAGCCACCAACAAGTCCCATCAGCCGGTGCGGGGATATCACTTCATCCACACCGCGATCGACGCCCATTCGCGGTTGGCGTACTCCGAGATGCTGCCCGACGAACGCAAGGACACCGCCGCCGAGTTCTGGCAACGAGCCAACGGCTGGTTCGTCGAACAGGGCATCGTTGTTCGGAAGGTGTTGACCGACAACGGGTCCTGCTATCGCTCGCATGCCTTCCGGGACGCGCTGGGCGACGACGTCGAGCACCGCAGGACTCGGCCGTATCGGCCGCAGACCAACGGGAAAGTGGAGCGCTTCCACCGCACCCTGGCCGACGAATGGGCCTACGCCCGGCTCTACACCAGCGACGACCAACGCTGCCAGGAGTACCCCCGCTGGCTGCACACCTACAATCACCACCGCGGCCACACAGCACTCGGCGGTCAACCACCAGCCAGCCGTGTACCTAACCTCTCAGGTCAGTACAGCTAGCCGAGGTATCGGGCGCCGAGGTGTCGGGCTAGGTGGCGCTACCGGGCCGCAGACACCCCACCAGGAGGCCGTGCCACTGCGGGTCGGTGGACGGGTCAGGGAGCGGGGAAGATCGGCGCCGGCGCCGCCGGAGCCGGAGCCGGAGGTGCCGCCGGGAAGATCGGCGCGGCCGGATCACCCGCGGGCTGGTCATACCAACCGGGAGGCGGCGGACCGCTCAGAGGGTGATATCCCTCGGGCAGCGGCGGTCCACCCTGCTGCGGCTCTGCCGAGGACCTCTCCCCCGGTGCCGAGGTGGTGGACTCGGGAGCATTGATCGAGACGAAACCGGGCGGCAATGCCGGCGCCGGGCCGGCCCCTGCCGGCGGCGGAGCTGTCGCACCGGCGGGTCCGCCGGCCAGGGCGCCAACGGGGTCACCGCTGCGGGCGGCGCGCCAGATATCGCCGAGGTAGCCGAATGGGCTTCCGGAGTTTCCTTGACCGTAGGCCGGGTTGGCCATCTGCGGTACCGGCGGTGGTGCTGGCGGAGGCGGCGGAGCCGGTGCCGGTGGCACGGGTTCGGCGCCGGCCTGCGTTGCCGCAGCCAGAGCGCCCGCGGCGGCCAAGAAGCCCGCAACCGCGACCTTTCCGGCCAGCCTCGCGGCAGACGAGGATGCGACGTGTTCCCGCTCAGTCATGTATCCCAGGTGTCCTCTCGACGTCGCTCCATAGGCTAGCGCCTCCACAGGAGAACGTCAGCCCGATCACACCGCGTATCGCGGCCGTCGCACGTGCCGTTACCTCGACGAGCGCAGGCATCGTCATGCTGAATTCGAGGTCAAGGTAGACCATAGGGATGACGCGAACTCGGGTGTTGATAATCGGCGGCGGCTTCGGTGGCTTGTTCTGCGCGCGCAGGCTCGGCGGTGTGGACGTCGATGTGACCTTGGTGGACCGCGCCGGATCCCATGTCTTCCAGCCACTGCTGTACCAGTGCGCCACCGGCACCCTGAGCATCGGCCAGATCAGTCGCTCCCTGCGTGAGGAATTGGCCGCGCACCGCAATGTGACGACCCTGATGGGCGAGGCCTGCGATATCGACGTCCAGACCCGACGTGTCACTGTCCGCCGCCCCGATGACACGACGTTCACAGTGGACTACGACGTCATGGTGCTTGCGGTGGGGATGCGGCAGGCGTACTTCGGGCGGGAGGACTTCGCGCAGTGGGCGCCGGGTATGAAGACACTCGACGATGCGGTGAGCATCCGGCGGCGACTGTTCGGGGCCTTCGAGATGGCCGAGACCTTGCCGCCCGGTCCGGATCGCGATGCGTGGCTGACCTTCGCCGTTGCCGGCGGTGGTCCCACCGGCGTCGAATTGGCGGGCCAGATCCGGGAGATGGCGACACGGGCCCTGTCCAAGGAGTTCCACAGCATCGAGCCCGAGGACGCCCGTGTGATGCTCTTCGACGGCGGCGACCGTGTGCTCAACAGCTTCGCAGCCGCCTTGACCGACAAGGCCACTCGAATCCTGCAAGAGCTGGGAGTCGAGCTGCACCTGGGCGTACACGTCACCGATGTGCGTCATGACGGCATCACCGTCACACCGAAACACGGTGGCCCCGAAGAGGTTTATCCTGCCCACACGGTGCTGTGGACCGCCGGAGTGGAAGCGGTGCCGTTCGCGCGGAAGGTGGCCGCGGCGCTGGGCGCCGACACCGACCGGGCCGGGCGCATCGCCGTGGAGGCCGACCTGACCGTTGCCGGGCACCCCGAAGTCTTCGTGATCGGCGATCTGGTGGGCCGCGACCATCTGCCGGGGGTGGCCGAGAATGCCATGCAGGGCGGTCTGCATGCAGCGGCCTGCATCCGGCGTGACACCCGGGGTGAACCGCGCCGCGCCTATCGCTACCGCGATCTGGGCTCGGCAGCCTACATCAGCTACGGCCATGCCCTGTTGCAGGTCGGCCCCGTCAAACTGGCGGGCCGACTCGGCTGGTTCGCCTGGGGCTTTATCCACATCGCGTTTCTCACCGGCGTCCGCAACCGGATCAGCACCGTCGCCTCGTGGTTGACGACCATCGGCCGGTCCCGGCGGACCGACCGTACCTTCACCCTGGGTAGCACAACGTCACCGGAACACCCCTACAACTGGTTGAAGTTCATGCATCCCAACATGATTCACCGCCATCCCCTGACGGAGGCGGCCACCGTCAACCCGGAGGTCCACGGTGGCCGCGACGCCGATGAGGGTCAGTAGGTCGGGACGAAAACCCCGTTCACCCACACGCCCCAGTGCTGCCAGCCCTCGTCCCAGACCTGGGGGTTGCCCATGGCCCACGCCGGCGGCACCGGCTGCGGCGGGGCCCATGCCGGAGGAGTTCCGGTGCTCGGGCCTGCCGGCGGAACCGGCGGCGGCGTCCAGCCGGGTTCGGCAGCGGCCGTGGCGGCACCGACTCCGACGGCACCCGCAGTCAAGCCGCCCATCACCGCGGCTCCGGCAAGAACCTGTTTCCACTTCACGGGGATCACTCCATTCCCGGGTCAGCTGCGACCCGCATGTGTTGCGAACACTGTCTAACTAGCCCGTTGCCGGCGGCGGTAAACCCCGTCGCGGCCTGAGTCATGATGGACGGTATGGAGTCGACCCGGGTGGATCGCTGGTTGTGGGCGGTGCGGCTGACCAAAACTCGCTCCGACGCTGCCGAAGCGTGCCGCGGCGGACACGTACGGGTCAACGACCGCACCGCAAAACCGTCCACATCGGTGGTTCCCGGCGACACCGTCCGAGCTCGAGTCGGCGACACCACCCGCATCGTCGAGGTAGTGCAGGTGATCCAGAAACGGGTCGGTGCTCCGGTGGCAGTGACCTGCTATCTGGACCGGACTCCCCCGGCACCTTCGGTGCCCCACATCCCCGTGGCGGTTCGCGACCGCGGCGCGGGCCGGCCCACCAAGCGCGACCGCAGGCTCCTGGACAAGTGGCGGGCCGGTCGAGGCTGAACCCGGTGCACAGGTGCGTGCGACGATGTGCCGATGACCCGCGTCGCGCACGTGCTCACGATGCTGGGCGTCATCGCGGTGCCGGCGGTCGGCTGGTTTGCCGCGGACTGGTCGGGTGCCACGACCCTGGTGGTCTACTGGTTCGAGACGCTCGCGGTGTGCGTGTTCATCTGCGCTCGCCTGCAACTGCATCGGCGTTGGAAGCCCTTGTGCGGCCATTTCGACTACCGAGGGCCCACCGAGGGCCGCCGCAGCGGACGGTCCGCGTCCTTCATCTCGGGCTTTGCGCTGGTGGCCTTCTCCTTCAGTGCGGTACATGCTCTGATGCTGGGCACCATCCTGTTGATCCTCAATCGGAATGGATACGGCTCGATAATCCAGATCGACTGGCGCAGCGTTGTTTTCGGATGCCTAACCGTAGTGGTGCTGCTGGCGCTGGACTTCCTGGTGGATCTGATCGGCTTGCGGCAGTGGACCTTCTGGCAACTGGAACAGCTGGCCAACGGTGGCCTGAGCCGAGTGATCGTGGTCCACATGACGCTGATCTTCGGATTCCTCGCCGTGGCGATCACCAGTGCTCCTGACGCCTTCTTCGGAGTGTTCGTGGTGCTCAAGAGCCTGACAGCACTCAGCGGCGCGATCCCACAGTATGAGCCGGCTTCGGCTCCGAAGTGGTTGAGCTCCATCATGAATCGTGTGCCCAACGTGCGCCCGGGCGAGAGGTTCGAAGAAGTCTGGGCGCAGGACCGCGCCGCCGAGCAGGCACGCCGCAGACACAACGAGAAACCCTGGGCGCGGCGCTAGGTTATGTCCGCCGTTGCTGCGTTGTCCCGTTGTGCCGCCACTTCTATCAGCCGCGCCGACAACACGTCGGTCACCAGCGACCAGGCGTCCGAGCCGAGCACCAGGCGCCGAGGTGGATCAGCCATGTCGGCAGCACGGATGATCGCGGCCACGGTGCGCTCCACGCTGTCGGTCATCTCGTCCTCGGTGAGGCCGGGTCGGTCGGCGGGGCCGCCACGGTACGGCTGGCTGACTTCGATCCGGGTGGCGGCATCGAAGAAGCCGGTACGCACCACTCCCGGTTCGATGAGCGTGGTTCGGATGCCGAACGGTTCGACCTCCTGCGACAAGGATTCGTAGAAGCCTTCGACTCCCCATTTCGTCACGTGGTACAGGGAGAACGCCGGGAATGCCAGGAGTCCCCCCATGCTCGACATCTGCATCAGGTGTCCGCCGCCCTGCGCACGCAGGTACGGCAGCACCGCACGGGCCAGGTGAATGGATGCGGTGAGGTTGGTGGCGATCATCTGGTCGATGTGCCCGTCGTCGAGATCCTCGGCCACTCCGAACACTCCGTAGCCGGCGTTCGACACCACCACGTCGATGCGCCCGAGGTCGGCGAAGGCGCAGCCGACAGTTTCGCGCAGCGCGACGGTGTCGGTGACGTCGAGTGCACGACGCCAGAGCCGCTCGCCGAACCGTGCCGCGAGATCGTCGAGCTGCTCTGGTCGCCGTAGCGCAGCGGCGACGGTGTCTCCTCGTTTCAGTGCCTGCTCGACGAGTTCGCGACCCATGCCACGGGAGGCGCCGGTGATGAACCAGGTGTTGGTCATGTTTTCCTCTCTGTTCGACGAGTCCAACGGATCGCCAGAGGCCGGGTAATCCATTCGCGACATGACAGTTTCGACGAACACCCATACGGGAAATGGATAGCTAGCATGGTCGGGGTGACCGATGTGACGCTCGAGGGCCTGCGGGTCTGTCGCGAAATTGCGCTGTTGGGGTCGTTCAGTGCGGCGGCACGCTCACTCGGGTACTCGCAGCCCGCGATTTCGAGGCAGGTCGGCGCTATGGAAGACGCGGTGGGACAGCGGCTTTTCGTCCGGGAGGCACGCGGGGTGAGTGTGACGGCGGCGGGGGCGGTGATGCTCGAGCACGCCGCGCACATTCTGGGCGGTGTCCATACCTTGGAACGAAGTCTGGAGAGTCTGGCTGACCGTCTCACCGGGCGGGTGGCCGTCGGCGCGTTTCCGGCAGCCATGTCGGTCCTGGTCCCCCGGGCGGTGGCCCACCTCGACACCGAACATCCTGGGCTGAGGGTGTCTTTGGTCGAGGCGGCCACACCCGCGCTGTTGCGTGACCTGCGAAGCGGTCGACTCGACGTCGTCGTGGTCGGCGTTGGCAGTGGGTTGGCCGATTACGACCTCTCCGACCTGTCCGTCCACCGGTTGTATGCGGGCGATCTGTGTGTCGCTGTCCCCGAGGACCACCGCCTTGCCACGTCGGCAGAGGTCGATGTGGCGCAACTGACCGACGAACACTGGATCGCCGGAGCTGGTTCGGCCGCCGAACCGCAGTTCGCGGCCTGGCCCACGCTCGCCGATCCCGTCATAAGGTTTCGGCTGCGCAGCTGGCCGGCCCGATTCGGGATGGTGGCGGCGGGGCTGGGCATTTGTCTACTCCCCGAACTGGCAGCACGCTCGGTGCCGGCCGGTGTGACCGTCATCGGTGTCAAGGACCCGGACTGGACGGGCCGGGCCACGCTGGCCGTCACCAGAATTGAGCCAGCCCACTCAGTTTCGGCGGTGATACAGGCGCTGCGCAGCAGCGTCGACCAGCTGGCCCCCGGGTAGGCATTTCGGCTGCCGGCGTCTGACAGGACTGACAACCCACCGGCGCAGGTGTAGAACTCAAGACATGTCCGGTCCACCACGACAGCGCCTCGAGGAAGTCATCCGGGAGCTGACCACCCGCCGTGGGCCCGACAGCAGCATCTGCCCGTCGGACGCGGCGCGCATGGTCGGTGGCCAGGGCTGGCGAGAACTGATGGACGATGCCCGCGCGACGGCACGAGCACTCGCCAGGGCGGGGGAAGTGGAGATCACCCAAGGCGGCAACACTGTCGATCCGGACGTCGACTGGCACGGGCCCGTGCGCATTCGCACAGTCCGGAGATGACCAGGGTCAACCCGCCCGTGCGGAGACGGACCCGTCGGAATCGTGGACGGACTTCAGCGACCCGTGTGCCGCCTTTTCGGTGCGGATGTCCACGGGGAGTTTGCGGACGTCGATCATCCGCCGCATCCACAGCCGAGCGGGCTCTTCGACGAGGTGGTACAGCACCGCTGAGGTGGCCAGTGCGCCCAGGATGAGACCGGCCACCACCGCCTTGGCCCACCAGCTGGGCACCAGCACAATCTCGAACTGCAACACCGCCCAGTTCCACGCCGTGTGGACGATCTCATGCACCATGTACAGGCAGAACGAGATGTGCCCGAGATACACCATGGGCCGCAAGGCCAGGAAGGCCGGCAGGCTCCCGGCGCCGATCGCCAGCGCCACCACCAGCGGGACGAAGAGCACGTCGACCAGTCCCACCGAGTCGTAGATGCGCGGCGAGGGGTGCGCGTCGAACCAGTAGAGCAGCCCCACGATGGCAGCCACCAACGCCAGCGACGTCCACCCCGCGACCTGCCTGGAGCCATCGGTGGGCCGCAGTTTGCGCACCGCCGCACATGCCAGTGCGCCGGCGGTGAACTGCATGACGATGCGGGGCAGCCAACTCCATGGTGAGTAGAAGAATCCGGTGGCCAGCAGCAACATGATCGGTGGCAACGAAGCCGCGACCGCCAGCAACACCAGTCCCCTGGCGCGGGTGGCCTGGCTGATCCGGAAGATGACCAGAATCAGGGCGCCGAACAGCAGGTAGGCCAGCCACTCTGCGCTGATGGACCAGGCGGGGCCGTTCCAGCTGGTGCCGTCGAAAAACGGCACCGACCACAACTGCACCATGAAGAACTGCGACAGGTAGTTGCCTGCAGTCAGTTCATGCACGGCCTCGGACGGGATGTGCCCGACGTAGAGAGTGAAGATGATCCACAACGCAGCCAGGTGCATCGTCACCAGATAGATGGGCCAGACCCGCGCAAGCCTCAACCACAAGAAGTGCAGTGTGGCCCTGGTGGACCAGTGCGGCCCCATTTTGTCCAGATAACTCCAGGTCAGCACGAACCCACTGAGGATGAAGAACAGGTCGACGCCCTGCGCTCCGCTGTTGAGGATCGGGGCCAGCGCCGTGCGAAAACCTGGCGCCGCCTGCTCCAGCAACGGCCGAAAATGAAACAGCACCACCCACAGAGCGGCAACGATGCGCAAGCCGGACAAGGCTTTGATCTCTCCGGTGCGCACAAGACTCTTTCGTGTGGGAATCTGCCTGTTTCGTCGGTCGTCGGTGGTCTGGACCCTACCAGCGCGGGTGTGCCGTCGTCGTGTCCCGACTCGCCCCTGGCAGCGTGTTGTCAGGGAATGGCCGACTGGCTCCGTTCAGTAGGTCGTCGTCGCTTCAGTAGGTCGCTTCAGTAGGTTGTTGTCGTTGAAGGCGTCCCGGTACTCAGCGGCCGGGTGTGAATCCGGCAGTCGGTCACCCCTACCCAACAGCTTCTGCCGCAGCGTCCCGGACTTCTCGGTGGCGATCAGGCCGCGCTCACGCAGCGTGGGGAACAACCGGTCCGCCACCTCCTGGAACGAACCAGGAACCGTCGCGTGGTAGACGTTGACGCCGTTGACGCCGGCTTCACGCCATTCCTCGAGGTGGTCGGCAATCTCGTCGGCCGTTCCGACTACGCGGTTGGCTCCTTCCATCACCCAGGCCAGGTCCCGGATGGTCGGCTCGGCGCTACCCGACAATTCCGCCGCCCATCGGGCGTAGCTCTTCACTCCGGTGAATTCCCCCAGTTCACTCAGCGGGGTGTCCAACGGGTGGCTGCCCGCGTCGATCCCCGCGTCGCCGAGGGCATGCAGCGCAATGCCTTCCAGGTCGAGGTAACGCTTGATCTCGTCATTGCGTCGCACCGCCTCGGCGTGGGTATCGCCGATGACGAAGGACAACCCCTGGGCAAAGGTGATGTCGTCGGGGTCGCGTCCGTTGGCGGCGGCCAGCTGCCGGGTCTCCGTGGTCAGCGCGTGTGCGGCAGCAGGGCTCGGGCTGCTGATGTACACACCCTCGGCGTTGCGGGCCGAGAACAGCTGACCCGCAGGTGACGAGCCGGCCTGGAACAACACCGGGGTGCGTTGTGGTGAAGGCGACGAGAAATGCGGACCCTCGACCTTGTAGCGCTTGCCCACGTGATTGATCTTGTGGATCTTCGCCGGGTCGGAATGCACGCCGCGCTCTTTGTCCTGCACCAGGGCGTCGTCGTCCCAGGAGCCTTCCCACAACTTGTACGCCACCTCGACGTATTCGTAGGCCCACTCGTAGCGTTCGTCGTGGGCGAGCGTGCCCTCGTGGCCGAAACTGCGGAACATGTTGTCGTTGAAGCTGGTCACGATGTTCCAGCCCAGCCGACCGTCGGTGTAGTGATCCAGCGACGACATCCGCCGGGCGAAGTCGAACGGGTGGTCCTGGATGATCGAGCTGGTGAACACGATGCCCAGGTTCTCGGTGACCGCCGCCAGCGCGGACGCCAGCACCGAGGGATCGTTGACCGGAATCTGGATGCCCGCCTCGACCGCCTTGCGCCAGTTGCCGTTCCACGTCTGGCGCAGACCGAAGACATCGGCGAAGAACAGCAGGTCATAACCGGCCTTGTCGACCTGTGCCGCCAGCGAGGTCCAGTGTTTCAACTCGTTGAATCGGTGGTTCTGGGCCTCGGGTGCCCGCCAGAGCCCATGCAGCACATGAGAAGCGGTGTTCATGACGAACGCCGAGTAGTACAGGGGTCGTTTCGGGCTAGCCACCGATCGGACCCAGGGTGTCGCGGATCAGTGCATTGTCGGTGGTCTCCAGGAACTCAGCGATCTTCGGGTCCTTGAACGTCTCGATCAGCTTCTGCACGTTCGGATCCTCGAGGTGCTTGTTGCTCACCACCAGTCCTCCCTCACTGCCCGCAGGGGCGGGATGGCGAGCCAGGATCTGATCTTCGGTGAGTCCGGCGGCGTAGACGTCGGAGATGTGCACGGTGACCGCGTCGACGTCGGCGAGGCTGCGCGCCAGCTGACCGATCGGCACCTGGACGAACTGGTAGTTCTTCGGGTTGGACTCGACGTCTCCGAGCTGCGGCAGGCCCTCGATGGTGTCCTTGCCCGGTTTCAGGGTGATCTGACCGGCCTCGGCGAGATCCAGCAGGGCAATGGCCTGGCCGGCGGGATCGTCGCGCAGAGCGATGCTGGCGCCGTTGGGCAGCTCGTCCCAGCTGCGGTAGTTGTTGGAATAGGTGGCCTGATCCCAGGTGAATGTCGGTGCGGCCAGGGTCAGTTCGAATCCGTTGGCGGCGATGGCATCGTTGAGGAACGGCTGGTGTTCGAAGAAGTTACCTGCGACATTGCCCGCGTCGACGGCCCGGTTGATCTCGATCAGGTTGTCGATCTGAACCGGTTCGATGGTGATGCCGTGATCCGGCGCGACATCGGCGGCGATGAACTGCAGCAGGTTCTCTGCCGCGATGTCGGTGCTCCAGGTGGCGACCTTGAGGTTGGTGCCGAAGGGCTGGTCGGCGTTGGAGGTGTTGGCGTAGACGATGCCGCCGACGATCGCGACAACGGCGACCACCGCCCCGGCGATCCAGGGCCATTTGTTCTTCTTCTTGATCTCGAGATCAAGCGTGCTCATGGTTTGTTCCTAACGGGTGAGTGCGGCGACCGCGCGGTCACCGACGAACTGGACGACCTGGATGGTGACGATCAACGTGATCACCGTGGCGATCATGATGTTGTCGTCGAAACGGTTGTAGCCGTAGGTGATTGCGAGGTTCCCGATCCCGCCGGCGCCGATCGATCCGGCGATGGCCGAGTACTCGATCATCGCAATGGTGTTGACGGTCAACGCGCCGGCCAGCGCGGGCAGCGCCTCGGACAGCTGCACCGACCGAATGACCTGAACCGCCGAACCTCCGGAGGCCTGCCCCATGTCGGTGACGTCGGTCCGCACGTCGCGCAGCGCGTTCTGCACAAGGCGGGCGAAGAACGGCACACCGGCGACGGTCATCGGCACGATGGCTGCGGGGATGCCGATGGTGGTGCCCACGATGAAGCGCGTGACCGGGATGATGGCCGCCATCAGGATCAAGAATGGCAGCGAGCGGCCGATGTTGACGATGGTGTTGAGCACCCGGAACACCCGAGAGTCCGGGAAGAGGCCCAGCTCCGAGGTGTTGTGCAGGATGATGCCGACCGGGGTGCCGATCAGCACCACAAGCGCCATGGTGACCGCCACCATCACCCAGGTCTGACCGTAGGCCGGCAGCAACAGGTTGGGCACGTTCGCCCACGGGGTGTCGAAATCCTCGATGGCGAGCACAGTCGTCACGCGACGGCCTCCGCCACCGGCGCCGTCGTGGTGCGTACGTGCAGCCCGCGATCGCTGAGGTAGTCCCGGAAACCGCTGGGTGCCGACGGTGAAATGGAGAGCACCGCGCGGCCGACGGCAATACCGCGGATGGCCTCGACACTGGCGCTGAGCACACTCACTGTGGCATCGGAGATTCCCGGTGCGGTCGCGATGGACGTCAACCAGTCCAGCGGCACCTGGCGAGACGCGTAGGAAACTTCCCACACCTCGCCGTCACCCTGCAGCGGCACACTCGGGCGGTCCGGGAGCAGTTCGTGCGCCAGCAGTGAGGTGGGGTCGAGGATGACGTCTTCGACCGAACCGCTCTCGATGATGCGGCCCTCGTCGATGCGGGCCACCGAGTCTGCGATCTCACGAACCACTTCCATCTCGTGGGTGATCAAGATGATGGACAGCCCGTACTCGTCTCGTAGGTGGCTCAGCAGCGCCAGGATCTGCTTGGTGGTGGTCGGGTCCAGCCCTGAGGTCGCCTCGTCGGAAAGCAGATTCGACGGTCCGAGAGCCAGTGCCCTGGCGATACCGACGCGCTGCTTCTGTCCCCCAGAGAGCTGGGCGGGATAGAACCCGCTGCGCTCGGTTAGTCCTACCCGGTCCAGCAGTTCGATGACACGCTTCTGGACGGAGTTGTCGGTGGCGTGCAGGTACTCCAACGGCAGCGCCACGTTCTGAGCGACGGTGCGACGGCGCAGTAGTGGAGCGGACTGGAAGATCACGCCGACACTGCGGCGAGCGGCCAGCAGTTCGGCTCCGTCGATGCGGGTGAAGTCCTTGCCGTCCACTCGGACGGTGCCGCTGCTCGGACGCTCCAGGAAGCTGACACATCGCGAGAGGGTGCTCTTGCCTGCACCGCTTGGGCCGACTACGGCGAGGATCTCACCGCTGCCGACCGATAAGGAAATGTCGTCAAGCACAGTGCGATCACCGAACCGTTTGGTCAGGTTCTCGATCTCGATCATGGGAGCTCTCTGGTTCGAAAGGATGTCGCCGCGCGTCGTTGCAGGGCCGTCCAGGCAGACAGCTGCTCAACGTACGCAACCTTTCAAGGCCCGAGAACAGTAGAAATCGTGTTGATCTGAATGCGGCGGCCCGCGACGCCCGCAGAACGCCCCTGAGGTGCCCAAATGGCGCACCGTGACCTTGGCCATTGTTGATGCGTCCTTGCGGAGCGGCACTAGTCTGTCGATCGAACAATGAAACAAACTGCAATGGAACGGGATTCAAGGGCGCCAGGCGCGATGTTCGGCCTCGGCGGCGAAAAGGGTTGCCGCCGTGGATGGTCGGAGATCGGATAATGAGCCTGAAGTTCCACTGGTACCTGCCGACACATGGCGACACCACCACCATCGCCGACAACAGGGGAACAGCTGCGGCGCGGGCCCACTCGCATCTGGAACCGTCACTGGGGACCCTGACGGCACTGGGCCGCACCGCCGAGGACTTCGGTTTCGAGGCGGTGTTGACTCCCACCGGATCCCACTGCGAGGACTCCTGGATCGCCACCGCAGCGCTGGCTCAGCACACGCAGCGGTTGAAGTACCTGGTGGCCTTCCGACCCGGGGTTCTGTCGCCCGGTCTGGCTGCCGCACAGGTCAGCACCTATCAGCGATTCACCGGAAACCGGTTGGCGCTCAACGTCGTCACCGGCGGTGACGATGACGAGATGCGCCGCTACGGTGACCACCTGGACAAGTCGGCGCGGTACCGGCGCACCGAGGAGTTCCTCACCGTGGTGCGCGGGATCTGGGACAACCCCGAGTTCTCCTTCCGCGGTGAGTTCTACGACGTGACCGACGCCAGGATCGCCTATCCCGTCGAGCAGGTCCCGACGATCTACTTCGGGGGGTCGTCACCTGCGGCCATCGAGGTGGCCGCCCGGCACGCCGACGTCTATCTGACCTGGGGTGAGCCCCCAGATCAAGTGAGAGACAAAATCTCTCGCGTCCGCGAGGCGGCCGCCAGGTACGGCCGCACGCTGCGTTACGGCCTGCGTCTGCACAGCGTGGCCCGGCCCACTGCAGAGCAGGCGTGGTGGCAAGCCGAGGATCTGATCGCCGGACTGTCCGCCGACCAGGTCCGCGCCACTCACAAGCGATATCTGGCCAGCGGTTCCGAGGGGCAGCGCAGGATGGCCGCACTGACCACTGGCGAGCTGGTCGATGCCCGCAGCCTGGAGATCCATCCTGGGCTGTGGGCCGGCCCGAGTCTGTTGCGCGACGGTGCCGGAACGGCTGCCATCGGAAGCTATGAGGAGGTGGCCGCGGTCGGCGTCAGCTCCCGCTGCCGCCCACCTCGGCGGGTAACGGCGGGCGGTCGTCGACCGGAGCGGCGGGTTCAGTCGGTGCCGTCGAGGGTGCATCCGGCGTGGCGCTGCCGTGGAAATCCAGCATGGCCTCCGACCGCAGGGTGCGCGAACCGCTGGTGATGTCGAGGCCGGCGGAGGTGACGGTGTAGGTGACCCCGTCCCGGGTGGCCGTGTATGTGCCGTTGGAACCGCTGGCGGGCAGGATCAGTCGGGCACCGTCGCGCACTCGGACCCCGCGGTACTGCAGGCCATCTGCAGTTCGGCAGATCGCCACCCTCGAGGCCGAGGTGCTGCCGAACACCACCGTGTCGGCCACCGAGGCACACCGGGCCGTCGAATCCAGGTAGCCCTGGCCGTCGGATGGCGGCGCAGCGTGCGCCAGGGGCGCCGATGCCAGGACGGCGCCGGCTGCGGCCAGGGATGTCAGCAACGTGCGGGAGTGAGCCATTGATATCCACGTCATCACAACCGCATTCCCGGTGGACACCCCCGGACTGGAAACGTGCACGATCGTTAGCCGATCGCAATCGCTGAGTTACCGTCCCGGCGGAACCAACAGCGACTCCCACGTCTTCTCGGTCGGCACGCCGGCAGCCAGATCGGGCCGCCGACCGACCGTGCCGCCGGGAGCGAGGTAGGTGCCGGTAGCCGGGTCGTACTCCACCGAAGCCACCTGCGGAATCGGCTGACCGGACAGGGTCGCGTTCGGGTCCCCCTTCCACGCCATCCCGTCGTTGAGCGGGACGTAGCTCTCGTCGCTCTCGCACATCTTCACCGTAGGGGCTCGCTTGCCCGGCACCGTCTGGCATGGAATGTTGCGCACCCCACGGACATTGAACATCGAGTCCTGAGGAATGCGGCAGTACAGGTCACCCGCCGGACGGTCGGGGGCATCTTCGAGGGCGGGCGCCCGGCGTTGCTGAGCGGGGAGGAATCCGGTGGTGCAGGGTGGCGGGAGGTTGAAGTTGAGGTTGAAGTCCAGGTAGCCACCCGGCGGCAGGCCGGTGCCGTGGGTGGGCACGCCGAGCTGCTGGAAGATCGCGGTGCCCTGGGGAAAGAGCACCAGGATCTGCTCGAGGCTGGCGTTGTACTCCAGGGCCACCTCGCCGATGCTCACCAGATTGGCGAGCAGGATCGGCACGGTCGGCTGCACCCGATCCAACAGTGCCCGCACCTCGTCGGTGGCCGGACCGCCACCCTGCACTATCCCGGCCACGGCCGCATCGTTGTCCCGCAACTGGGCGGTGAGCTCGGCGACATGCGACGACCACGCCTGGATATCTGCTGCCGTGTCGGCCTGGGAGTCCAGCACCGGGGCGGCCTTGTCGATGAGCGTGATCAGTGGACCGAGGTTGTCTCGGGCGTCGATGGCCACTCCTGTGGCTCCGTCGATGAGGCGGCTCAGCTCCGGACCCAGGCCTGCCACCGCCGTGGCGGACTCGTCGATCGCCGTGCGCAGATCGTCGCCGGGAATGGCCAGCAGACCGGCATTGGTGGCGTCCAGCAACTCGTTGAGATCAGCCGGGATGGTGGTGCGTGACAGCGGGATCACGTCACCGTCTCGAAGCGGCTGGGCAGCATCGGAGCGCGGCAGCAGCGCCACGTACTGCTCCCCCACTGCGGACTGGCTGTGCACCTCGGCGTCGAGATCCGACGGGATGTCAGTGCCGGTGCGCAGCGCGAGCACGGCTTCGACTCCGGTGGTGGTCAACCGGACGTCGTCGACGCGACCGACGGTGACTCCGCGATAGGTGACGTTGCCGCTGGGATACAGACCTGCGGATTCGGGTAGTTCGACGATCACGCGGTACTGGCCGATACCCAGGAGCGCGGGCACCTTGACATAGTTGATCGCCATCACGACGGCAGCGGTCAACCCGATGACCAGCAGTACCGCCAACTGGATCCGCAGACGTCTCGTCAGTCGCATCTCACGGGCCCTGCACGGTCTGGTAGGGCACGACCAGCGGGTTGCCGGCGGTGTACGGGCTGGGCTTCTGTCCGAGCGTGCGGCCCCACTGCAGTTCGAGTGCGGTCAGGTCGCCCTCCCAGCGGGTGCCGGTGAACAGTGAGGCATCCAGTCGGCTCAGCGTGAGATCGATGGCCAGTGAGAGGTTTCCGTAGTCACCCCGGATCCAGTTGCCGATGGTCTCCTTCGGCCAGGGGAACGTGCCGAGGTGACTGAGCGAGCGGGTCATCGCCGGACCCGCATCCGCCAGCGATTTCAGCACCGGCGCAAGATCTTCTAACTCACTGATCAGTGCTTCCTTGGTCAGGTTCACCGAATCGGCGGTGACGGCGGCGAACTGCCCGAACTGCACCAGAGCCTCGGCCAGGTGGTCGCGCTGCTGGCTGAGCACCGCCAACGCATCGGGAATGGTCTCGATTGCTCTGTCCACCACAGGTTGTTGCGCCGCAACCTGCCCGACCAGACCGTTGAGCTCGTCCACGGAGCCCGTGATGTCGTCGGTCTGGGAGTCGACATGGGCGATGAAGGTGTCCAATTGGGTGATGAGCGTGTGCAGTTCGCCGCCACGCCCAGCCAGTGCGGTACCCAGCGCATCGGTGAGGTCCTGGAGTCGACCGACGCCACCGTTGTTGAGCAACGTCGATACCGCCGCCAGAGTCTGCTCGGTGGAGGGGTAGGCGCCGCTGGACGACAGCGGGATGAGCGCCCCGTCCTGCAAACGGCCCTGCGGGGCGATGCCGATGGGCGGAGCCAGCTCCACGTGCAGTGACCCGAGCAGGCTCGTCTGCCCCACTGTCGCGGTGCTGTTCGCGGGTAACTCGACATCGCCGTTGAGGTCGATGGTCAGCAATGCGTGCCAGCCCTGTCGCTCGATGCCGGTGACATTGCCGACGTTGACGTCACCGACGCGCACTCGCGAATTGGGTTGAATGTTGGACACATCGGGCAGCTGCACCTGGATCTGGTAGGTGCCCTCGCCGCGGCCCTCGGTGCCAGGAAGTGGTAGCGAGTTGACGCCCCGCCACGAGCTGCAGCCGGTGAGGGCGACAAGACACACCGCCGCACAGACAATCCGTTTCATGAGCCCGCTCCCGGCATCATCAGTTCCGGCAGGCTCGCGCCCGGTCGTAGCCAGTCCTCGCTGTAGGTGATCTCGTTGGGCCGCGCCTGTGTCCCGACAAACGGATTGATGCCGATGGGCGGGAAGTTGTACTGGCGGTTCTTGATGATCGGCGCCAGGTACTGAGCGCACAGTTTCGCGGACTCCTCGGCCCCCTTTCGGGAGGCGGCCTGGATGGCCCCGCAGATGAACGAAATCGGGTTGGCGAAGTTGTTCATCACCAGTGCTCCGGACAGTGAGCCCTGTGCGGGTTGGTAGATGTTGATGAAGTTGGACAGTGCGGTCGGGGCGATGTGCAGTGTCTGCTCGATGTCGTCGAGGCTCTCCGTGAGGGCAGTGGACACCGATGTCAGGGAATCCGCGGTGATTCCCAGGGTTTCGCGGTTCTGCCCGACGAAGGATTGGACGTCGCCGACCACGTCGTTGATGGCGCGGGTGGCAGCGCCGATTTCGTCGGGATCTCCTGCCAGGGTGGCGGTGACGGCGGCCAGATTCTGGTTGAGGTGAGCCATCAGATCGGTGCTGCCCTCGAGCGCCGAGACCAGCGCGGACAGATGCCGGATTGTGGCGAAGACGTCCCCGCTGTGATCGCCGAGCGCCGACAGTGCCTGGGAAAGCTCGATGATGGCGCCGCGGGCCGTGGCGCCCTGGCCGCGCAGATTGTCTGCGGTGCTGCTGACGAAAGCGCCCAGCGTGCTGACTCCGCCGGGTTGTGCGGGCTGCAGGGACTCGGTGAGCTTGTGCAGTTGCGCACGCAGATCGTCCCACTCGACGGGCACGGCGGTTCGACTTTCGGGGATGACGCTGCCGCTGGTCAGTTGTGCGCCGTCGAGGTACGCCGGGGTCAGCGCAATGGCTCTGGCGCTGACCAGGGCCGGCGAGATGATCACGGCGTTGACGTCGGCGGGGATCGGGTACTGCCGGTCCACCCAGAACGTCACCTTGACCCGCTGCGGTTCCGGGGTGATGGTCTCGATCCGCCCCACCGGCATGCCGAGTATCCGGACCTCATCCCCCTCGTACAGTCCGTTGGTGGACGGGAAGTAGGCCACCACGTCGGTTCGTGCGACGGCACCGGGACGCCACACCACGACCAGGCCGGCTACCAGACAGGCCACCAGCAGTGCGCCCACTGCTTTGCGTGTGGTCATCGTGGCGCCTCTCCGCCGGTGCGCGGCAGCGGGATCGGCAGCGCCGGTGTTCCGGGCTGCCCGATTTGTGGATCCGAGCTCTCGCTGGGCAGCAGCACATTCGGGTCAAGGCCCCGCTCGGCGAAAGCGGCATCGACGAACGGCTGCACGAACTGTCCGGGCAGCAGATTGGCGACATAGGACTTGAAGAACGGTCCCGAGGACACCGACTCGGTGAGTGACATGGTGTAGCTGTTGAGCCGCCGGATGGAATCCTGCACCTTGTCGCGGCGGCTGTCGACTATGGCCAGCACACCGTTGAGCTTTTCCAGGGCTGGCTGGAACTGCTCCCGGTTCTCGGCGATGAAGGCCTCGAGTTGCCTGGCCAGAGCGGTGATGTTGCCGGCAATGGCGTCCAGCGAGTCGCTCTGGGCACGCAACGCCAGCAGCAGCGACTGTGAGTCGCCGATGAGGCGCACCACGTCATCGGTACGCCGGGCCAACACCGTGGTGGCCTCGTTGGCATTGGCGAGCAGGCTGCGCAACTGCTGGTCGCGACGGGCCAGGCTCTCCGACAGCCGAGATACCCCGTCGAGAGCGAATCTCAATTCGGTTGGGGTGTCCTGAAATGTCTGTGCCAAGGTGTCCAGCGACGCGGAAACGGTACCGGTGTCGATGTCCTCGACGGTGGTGGTGAGGTCGGCGAGTGCGTCAGGCAGTTCGTATGGAGCGGTGGTCCTGTCCTCGGGGATGGGTTCGTCCAAGGGCTCGTCGCCCCTGGTGGTGATGTCGAGGACCCGGGCTCCGAGCACGGTGTTCGTCTTGATGGCAGCCTCGGACCGGTTGCCGACGAAGACGTCACTGTCGATGTCGAACTCCACCAACACTTTCCCGCGTTCGAGTGCCATGCGCGACACCTTGCCCACTTCCAGGCCGGAGACGTGCACGGGTGCGTCTACGGCGAGGCCGCCGATCTCTGCGAAGTAGGCAGAGTAGGAGTCGGATCCAGACAGCAGTGGAATCCGATCGTAGTTCAACGTGGTCAGCGCGACGACTGCGGTGAGGCTGACCCCGATAGCGCCGATCAGGGCGGGGTTGCGATCGGAGAAGGGCTTCATTTAGGTGCGCACCGCCCGGTGTCCTGGCCCGCCAGCTTGATGTAGGTCGGTTGGCCGCCTTGGCCGTTGACCTTCAGCGACAGGTCACAGAGGTAGAAAGTGAAGAAGTCGCCGTAAAGCCCTTGGCGGCCCAGCATTCGGTAGGCGTCGGGCAGCGTGTCCAGGAAGTTCTCCAGATAGTCCTTGTCGGCCACCGCGATGGCTGCGACACGATCAGTTTGGGCGACAACATCTTTGAAAGGAGTGCGGGCCCTGGCCAGGAGATCGGTGACGGTGACCGCCGCGGCGTTGGTGGCGGCGATCGAACTGGCGATCTCCGGACCGCGTTGCGCGAGACCTGAAACCAATTGTGAGAGTGCGGAGACAGCCTTGTCGAACTGCATACTCTGGGCGCTCAGACTGCCCAGTACCGTGTCGAGGTTGGTGATCACCGCTGCGATCAGTTCGTCGCGGTCAGCCAGGCGGTGGGAGAACTCGGCGGTGTGCCGCAACAGCGACGTCACCGTTGACCCCTGCCCCTGGAACGCCTGGATCAGCTCGCCGGTCGGGGTGTTCACCTGGTCGGGGTCCAAGGCTCGAAACAGCGGCCGGAATCCGCCGATCAGAGCATCCAGATCCAGCGCAGGCGCAGTCTGCGCGACGGGGATGGTCTGACCTGGTGCCAAGCGTGTGGTGTCCCCCGCCCCCTCTTCGAGAGCAAGATAGCGGCCGCCGACCAGGTCGGAGTAGCGGATCACAGCACGAGTGCCGTGCGTCAGCACCACAGTGTCGTCGGCGGTGAACGTCACCACCGCGGTCCCGTCACGCCTGAGCCTGATGTCGGAGACCTTGCCGACTTCGACACCGGCGATACGCACGAAGTTGCCGCCCTCCAGTCCGGAGACGTTGTGGAATTCGGCGTCGTAGGTGTGCGACGGGTCGAAGCGGAGCTCACCGAATGCGGCAATGAGCGCGAAAAGCCCAGCCAGACAGACGGTCATGAAGACCGCGAGCCACCGCACGGCCTTGCCGAGGTTGTTGTTCATCGTGTGGGCCCTGGCGCCGGGCCGGCCGGAGCGGGATCGCGCACCACCGGCGGCTCCGGAATCGGGCGGGTCACCGGGAAGTAGTTGGCCCAGCCGGGGAACCCGATCCCAGGATTTGTCCGCAGGTCCTGGCCGGTGCCCCACCCGGTGTTGGTGACGAGCTGGCGCACCGGGTAGTTCTCCGACACCAGCGGCAGGGATCCGCAGCCCGGCTTGCCGTCGGGTCCGCCCTTGGCGGCGACGATCGGCAGGTGATCGGGGAAGCGGTACTGGTCGTCGCCGAAGAGCAGGCCCGCGTCCAGCATCGCTGTGCGCCCGTTGCCCCCGGTGACGCGGTACCCGTCGCCCAGACCGTTGAGTTGTTCCACGGCGCCCAACAGCGTGCAGGTGTAGATCGGGTCGTATTTGTGCAGCAGGTCGGTGGTGGGTTCCAGTTGGTTGACGGCCGCAACGAGGTTTCCCTGGTTCGGTGTGATGAGGTCGATCCCGGCGCGCGACAACCCGATGACCCCGACCAGGAGTGCGTCCAGTGCGGTGGCGTTAGCCGTGATCGTGGAGCTGGTGGTGCTGGCTGAGTCCAGGATCTGCAGGATGTCCGGTGCCGCACCGCCGTAGGCGGCACTGGCCCTCGCGAGTGCCACCAGGTCTTGGCGGACGATATCGGCGCGTGGATTCAGTTCTGCCAGAACTTGATTGGACGCCGCAATGGCCTCACCGATGCGCTCCCCCCGACCGCTGAATCCTTCTGACAGTGCCGAGATGATGGCGTTGAGTTTGGCGGGGTCCACCTGGTCGAGCAGCCGCACGAGGTTGTCGAAGACGGTGTTGGCCTCGGAGGTGACGTTGCGTGAGCGCACCACCGCACCCGCGGAGATGGCCGTCGCACTCGGGTCATCCGGGACCACGAGGTTGACGAACTTGCCGCCGAACGCGGTGGTGGCCTTGATCTCGGCCTCGACGTTGTCTGGGATGAACGGGAGCTGGTCGGGGTCGAGCTCCAATGCCAGTGTGGCGGAGTGACTGCCGCCGCCGACGTGTGCCACCTGTCCCACCTCGATGCCGCGGAGCCGGACCTTGCCGCCCGGTTCCATCACCAGGCCGGAACGGTCGCTGGTCACGGTGATGGGGATCGTCGACCGCAGCGAGCCGCTGAAAAGCACTGCGGTGAGCCCGACGAGCGCGACGATTCCGGTGATGAGGGTCAGAGCCCACAGGCGAGGGTGCAACTGGCTAGCCCGACAGGTGGAAGTTGCCGGACTGCCCGTACACGGACAGTGAGACCACCAGTGTGATGAAGACGACGCCGATCAGCGAGGCACGCACAGCACGGCCCACCGCCTCGCCGACACCGGCGGGTCCACCCGTTGCCGTGTAGCCGTAGTAGGTGTGAATCACCATGACCACCACCGCCATGGCAACGGCCATCCCCAGCGACCACAGCAGGTCGGTGGGATTGAGGAAGGTGTCGAAGTAGTGGTCGTAGACGCCGGTGGACTGCCCGTAAACCAGTGTGGTGCCCAGTCTGGCCGCGATGAACGACATGAGCACGCCGATGCAGAACAGTGGGACGACCACCAACACACCGGCGATGAGCCGGGTGGAGACCAGATAGGCAATGGAGCGGATACCCATGACTTCCAGTGCGTCGATTTCCTCGGAGATCCGCATGGCGCCCAGTTGTGCGGTGGCACCGGCGCCGATGGTGGCGGCCAGGCCGATACCCGCCGTCAACGGGGCGATCAGTCGGACGTTGAGGTACGCCGAGGTGAAGCCCGTGAGTGCTTCGACGCCGATGCCGGTCAACAGGGTGTAGCCCTGGACGGCGATGAGCGCTCCCGCCGACAGCGCCAGGA
Source organism: Mycobacterium sp. MS1601 (assembly GCF_001984215.1). NCBI lineage: Bacteria > Bacillati > Actinomycetota > Actinomycetes > Mycobacteriales > Mycobacteriaceae > Mycobacterium > Mycobacterium sp. MS1601. Next base: position 5,659,162 of record NZ_CP019420.1, on the reverse strand, counting down.
ATCCGACGATGACGATGGTGCCGCCGATCATCGCCAGCGCGCCGGTGCCCAGGCTCATCTGTGCGACCAGCCGCAGGATCTCGCCGCGGTAGTGCACACATGCGTCGCCCATGGAGCGCACCGATTGCGCGTAGAACGCCGTCTGTTCCCCCAGTCGGTCCAGGCTCTCGAGATTCACAGGGTGGCCTTGACGCCGACGGCGGTGACCACCACGTTGATGAGGTAGAGCGCCATGAAAGCGAAGACCACGGTTTCGTTGACGGCATTGCCGACACCGGCGGGCCCACCGCCGACGGAGATGCCTTTGTAGCACGCGATCAGGCCGGCGGTGATACCGAACAAGGTGGCTTTCACCAGTGATATGACGATCTCCGGCAGGCCGGTCAGCAGTGTCATGCCCGCCACGAACGCGCCAGGGGTGACGTTCTGGACAAACACCGAGAAGATGAAGCCTCCGGTGATGCCGACGACCGCGACGATCGAGTTGAGCAACACCGACACCAAGGTTGCGGCCAGCACCCGCGGGACCACCAAGGCCTGGATGGGCTGGATGCCGAGTACGCGCATGGCGTCGAGTTCTTCGCGGATGGTGCGGGCACCGAGGTCCGCGCACATGGCGGTGGCCCCCGCGCCGGCGACCACGAGGACGGTGACCACCGGGCCGATCTGGGTGATGGCCCCCAGTGCGGCACCGGTTCCTGAGTAGTCGGCGGCACCGAACTCCACGAGCAGGATGTTGAGGATGAACACCGCCAGGACGGTGAACGGGATCGCCAACATGATGGTCGGCACGATGGAGACCCGGGCCACGAAGTACGTCTGCAGGATGAACTCGCGCCAGGCGAACGGCGGTCGGAACATCATGACGAAGGTGTCCAGTGACATGGCGAAGAAACCGCCCACGGCATTCGCGGGTTTGGCGAGACTGGGCGGCATCACCCGCGAGACAGTAGTGCGTGCGTTCTGATTTCGGTGGCCTACCACCGCTGCCGTGACGAAGGTCAAATAGACCGGGCGCGTGGGCTTTTCATCCGCTCCAGTGATGCCCATCGCAGATGCCGGTCAGAGTGATGGGTGTCACCCAGGCGGCGTGTTGCTCCTCGCCGTCGAGTTCCCGTGCCGCGATTGCCTATCGGAATGGCGATTGTGGCCGTGGTCCGTTCTGCCCGTCACGGGTGGCCGCACACACGTTCGATCACAACGCGGCCAATTCAGTCGAACCGGGCAGTTTCAATGCCGCCATGGCCACCGGCCGACACGACTACACTCGGCACTCTCAACAGGGAAAAGCGAGCTCAACGAGGAGCGTGAGCCCATGGCCATCGACGCCGACGCCACCGCCCAGACCCCCTTCGATCAAGAGGTAGCCGCCACCCAGCGCTACTTCGACGATCCCCGGTTCGCGGGCATTATCCGGCTCTACAGCGCACGGCAGGTGGTGGAGCAACGGGGCACCATCCCCGCCGACTACCCGGTGGCACGCGAGGCCGCCACGGCATTTCACGCCCGGCTGCGTGAACTCTTCGCGCAGAAGAGGAGCATCACCACCTTCGGGCCCTACTCCCCCGGCCAGGCCGTGGTGATGAAGCGGATGGGCATCGAGGGCATCTATCTCGGCGGCTGGGCCACCTCGGCAAAAGGCTCCATCAGCGAAGACCCCGGACCGGACCTGGCCAGCTACCCGCTCAGTCAGGTTCCCGACGAGGCCGCAGGCCTGGTACGTGCGCTGCTGACCGCCGACCGAAATCAGCAGTACCTGCGGCTGCAGATGACCGAAGCGCAGCGTGCGGCCACGCCTGCCTACGACTACCGCCCGTTCATCATCGCCGACGCCGATACCGGACATGGCGGAGATCCTCACGTACGCAACCTGATTCGGCGTTTCGTCGAGTCAGGCGTGCCCGGCTACCACATCGAGGACCAGCGACCGGGCACGAAGAAATGCGGCCACCAGGGCGGCAAGGTGCTGGTGCCGTCTGATGAGCAACTCAAACGTCTCAACGCCGCTCGCTTCCAGCTGGACATCATGGGCGTGCCCGGCATCATCGTCGCGCGCACCGACGCCGAGGCTGCCAACTTGATCGACAGTCGCGCCGACGAGCGGGACCAGCCGTTCCTCCTCGGCGCCACCAACCTCAAAATCCCTTCCTACAAGGCGTGTTTCCTCGCGGTGATGCGCCGCTTCTACGAGCGCGGAGCCACCGAACTCAACGGGCACATGCTCTATGCGCTACCCGAAGGCGAATACTCCACCGCGACAGCATGGCTGGAGCGCCAAGGCCTGCTGGCCGTCATCGACGATGCCGCAGCGGCCTGGCTGGACGGCAAAGTGACCTCGATCGACGCGGTGTACGACGAGGTGGAGTCGAAGTTCATCGATGTCTGGCAGGTCGACTCTGGTCTGCAGACCTATGGCGAGGCGGTCGCCGAACTGTTGGAGTTCCGCGCCCGCGAGGGTGAATCGCCGGAGATGAGTGCGGCGCAGTGGCGTGAATTCGCCGCTCGCGCACCGCTGTTCACTGCCAGGGAGAAGGCCAAGGAACTGGGCGCGGATGTCGCCTGGGACTGCGAACGGGCCAAGACTCCGGAAGGCTACTTCCAGGTGCGCGGCGGCATCCCGTATGCCATCGCCAAATCCCTGGCGGCGGCGCCCTTCGCCGACGTGCTGTGGATGGAGACAAAGACCGCCGACCTCGCTGATGCCCGCGAGTTCGCCGAAGCCATCCACGCGGTGTACCCCGAGAAGATGCTGGCCTACAACCTGTCCCCCTCGTTCAACTGGGATACCACCGGGATGACCGATGACGAGATGCGCGCCTTCCCTGAGGAACTCGGCAAGATGGGCTTCGTCTTCAACTTCATCACCTACGGTGGCCACCAAGTCGACGGCGTGGCCTGCGAGGAGTTCGCGACCGCATTGAGGCAGGAGGGCATGCTCGCCCTGGCTCGGTTGCAGCGGAAGATGCGCCTGGTCGAATCCCCTTACCGCACACCACAAACGCTGGTCGGTGGCCCGCGCAGCGACGCGGCGCTGGCTGCGGTCTCCGGGCGTACCGCTACCACCAAGGCGATGGGCAAGGGGTCCACCCAGCATCAGCACCTGGTACAGACCGAGGTGCCCAAGAAGCTGCTCGAGGAGTGGCTGGCGTTGTGGAGTGCGCACTACAAGCTGGGCGAGAACCTGCGGGTCCAGCTGCGGCCGCGACGCGCCGGCTCCGATGTGCTGGATCTGCAGATCCTGGGCGAGGGCGATGATCCGCTGGCCAACGTGGTGGTGGACCCGATCAAGGACCGACACGGCCGCAGCATCCTGACCGTCCGCGATCAGAACACCTTCGCCGAGAAGTTCCGCAAGAAGCGCTTGATGGACCTCATCCACCTGTGGCTGATCCACCGCTTCAAGCCGGAGATCGTCTACTACGTCACGCCCACCGAGGACAACATCTACCAGACCGAGAAGATGAAGTCGCACGGCATCTTCAGTGACGTGTACCAGGAGGTCGGCGAGATCATCGTGGCGGACGTCAACCAGCCGCGCATCGACGAGCTCCTGGCGCCGGACCGGGAGGCGTTGGGACGCTTGATCCGCAAGGACGACTAGACCAGATCGCCGCCCAGGACGCCGACGGCAACTCATCGTCGACACCTAGACTCGTCGTGTGCGCAAACTCCTCGGCGTGATCGGCGTGCTGACGTGGATGGCCACCGCAACAGCCGGCGCTCAACCCCCCTCGACGACTCAGCGGATTGTGGTCAGTGCGTCCGCCCCGGATTCGCCGACCGGGACACTGACCGCATACGAGTGGATCGGCGGGCAGTGGCAGGTGGTACTCGGACCCACACCTGCCGATCTCGGTGAGTTGGGCGTCGGGCCGGCCGCAGACAACGTCTTCCGCACTCCGGTGGGTACTTTTCCGCTCGGTCAGGCCTTTGGCCGTGAGCCCAACCCCGGCACCCGGCTGCCGTATTTCCAGACCACCGACGAGGACTGGTGGGACGAGGAGCCAGAGTCGCCGACGTACAACCTCCACGTGCACTCCCCCGAGAGTCCGAGCGACGATGCTGAGAACCTGTTCGATTCGGGGATCATCTACGACTACGCGGTGCTGATCGAACACAACCCCGAACGCATCCCCGGTCGGTCGGCGGGCATCTTCCTGCACGTCACCGACGGCGAGCCCACCTGGGGCTGCGTGGCCGTCGACCGCGACCAGATGCGCAGAATTCTGACCTGGCTCGACCCGGCCGCCGCGCCGCAGATCACCGTCGGTGTGGCAGCCGGTCCACCTGCCTGACGGCGAAGGCCGCGCCGACCTGGGCTTGATGACGGAACACGCGGTCAAGCGCTGGTCCACCTAGACTCGTCGTGTGCGCAAAGTCCTCATCGCGGTCGGCGTGCTGATGTGGACAGCCACCGGCACGGCCGAGGCCCAAACCCCGGTCACGACGCAGCGGATCGTGGTCGTCGCACCCACCGAGGATTCGCCGACTGGCACGTTGACCGCCTACGAGCGGGACGGCTGGCATTGGCGGGTGGTCCTCGGGCCCACGCCCGCCGATCTCGGCGAGTTGGGGGTCGGAGAGCCTGCCGACGAAGACTTCCGCACTCCGGTGGGTACTTTTCCACTTGGTCAGGCGTTCGGCCGTGAGCCCAACCCCGGCACCCGGCTGCCGTACTTCCAGACCACCGACGAGGACTGGTGGGACGAGGAGCCCGAGTCTGATACCTACAACACGCACGTCCATTCGACGGAAAGCCCGTCGGACTGGGCCGAGAATCTCTTCGATTCAGGGTCGACCTACGACTACGCGGTGCTGATCGAACACAACCCTGAGCGCATCCCGGGGCGGTCGGCGGGCATCTTCCTGCACGTCAGCTATGACGGCCCGACGGCGGGCTGTGTCACGATCGGGCGCGACGAGATGCGGTCGATTCTGACCTGGCTGGACCCAGCTGACTCTCCCGAGATCACCATCGGTGTCGGTGCCACCGCGCCGAGTGAGGAGTAGACGATGACCCAACTCTCCCCTGAGGTGGTCGAGTTCCTGAGCGCTGGAACCAGGACAGGGATGCTGGGCTACTTGGCATCCGACGGTCGTCCTCTGGTGGCGCCGGTGTGGTTCGTGGTCGACGACGACCACCTCGTGTTCAACACCGCGGCGGCATCGGCGAAAGGCAAAGCGCTGCACCGCGATGCGCGAGTGACGATCACGGTTGACGATCCGCATCCACCGTACTCGTTCGTGCAGGTGCAGGGTGTGGCGGAACTCAGCGAGGACCCTGCCGCCCTACGCGACACAGCCACCAGGATCGGCGGCCGTTACATGGGCCAAGACCGGGCCGAAGAATTCGGCAAGCGCAACGGTGTTCCGGGCGAACTCATCGTCCGGGTGCGTCCGCGCAAGGTCATCGCGGCGTTCAACGTCGCGCACTGACCCAGCGTCAACCCCGGTCGCCCGCGACGGCTTCCAGCCTGTCCTCGTAGGCGCCCTCATCGCGGCCGAGGGCGATGGTGGCGGCGACCATCGCCAATGCCGCGATCAGCAGAGCCAGGGCTTCGAGCCCGTTGACGGACATGTCTTCGGAGAGCATGACCGCGCCGAGCACCACGGCGACCACCGGCTCGAGCACCAGCATGGTGGGTACCGACGTCTGCAGGGCCCCAGCGTGAAACGCCGACTGCTGTAGGACGGTGCCGATGACCGCGACGGTGATCAGCATGTAGAGCTCCGGCCGTGTCAGCACCGCGACGGCACCGGAGTGGGTCGCGGTGTGCATGACGATCTTGGTGAGCACGGCCATGACTCCGAAGAGCACCCCGACCACGACGGCGAGCAACACCGCACGCGGAGTACCCGAGGTGCGCACGGCCAGCGCCACCAGCGCGACGGAGAACACGGCGGTGCCTGCCGCCAGAATGGTGAGCGTCAGGGTCGGCACCACATACTCACCGGGCTCGGTGCGGGCCAACAGCACGAACACCGTCAGCGCCAGCGTCAGCAGCACCGCCCATATCCATTCACTGATCGATACTGTGCGGTCGGCCAACCGGGCGCTCAGTGGAAGCGCGAACAGCAGCGCGGAGACCAACAGCGGCTGCACCAGGATCAGCGACCCGTGCGCCAGAGCAGCAGCCTGGAATCCGTAACCGACCACCGCTGCCAAGGTTCCCGCCCACCACAGCGGACGGCGCACCAGCGTCTGCAGCATCACCGGGCTGACGCCGGCTTCCGGCGGTACGTCCAAGGTGGCCCGCTGGCGCACGACGATGCCGACGGCCATGAAGACTGCGGCCAGCAGCGCGGAAATCACGGTCAGACTGTGCGTGACCAACGTCGTGTCATCCTTTCCGGCACTGCCCGGCAGGGGGTCGGTGCATGCCGGAACTCAACCGTAGTAGTTACCCGCCGAAGCTTCCCGCTACCGCAGGCGAGTGTCAGCGGTACACGGCGAATGGGGCGCCCGGGACCGACTCACAAACGGCCCACGCGCCGCAATCCCTCGGCGGTGTCGGCCACCGTCTCGGCTGGATCGCGCAGCACGATGCCGAAGTCCTTCTCGGCCGGAGAATCGTCGGATCTCGGCATCTGCGTGTAGTACTGCATGGCCGCCGAATTGATGGGCGTCTCGAACGGCAACTGGTCGCCGATCACGTCGAACAACCGGCCGACCACGCGCAGTGCGATGTCGGGAACGGGGTACACCAGCAGGTCCTTGTCGGTGGCCGAGCCGATCATCGTGGCCAACTCCCCCACGGTCACCCGACGACCCCCGGCCATGTAGCGGCGCGGTCCGCGCCCCGGTTCCAGGAGCGCGACGTGCAGCGCGGCCAGATCGCGGACGTCCACCACGATCCAGGCGGCGCTGCGCCCGGGAACGCCGCGCATCTTGACCGATGCTTCGACACCGTCGGCGGCCTCACCGAACTGATCGCCGGCGGGTGGGCCAAGCACCATGCCGGGATAGGTGATGTTCACCGGCGCACCGGCATCCTGCATCCCACGCGCATAGGCCTCGACCAGCGCCTTGGACTTTCCATATCCGTCGGATCCGCCCGCGATGGGGAGATCGGCGTGCAGCACATCGAGGCCGGGTCGAAACAACGCGGTGAAGCTGGAGACGTGGATGATGGGGTCCAACTTCGCGGCGACCGCGCCGCCCAGGACATTTCGCGCACCTTCGGTGTTGGTGATCAGCATTTCGTCGGCACGTTCAGGATCGGTGGAAACCATTGCTGCGCAATGGATCACCGCGTCGCAGCCATCGATTGCGGCGTCGGTGGCCTCGGCATCGGCAATATCACCGATCACGTAGTCGGAGGTGTCGGCGCCGATTTTCTCGGCACTGGTCTGCAGCCGGTCCGGATTACGGACCAGGAACCGCACCTGATGTCCGGCCTCTTGCGCCAGCTTCGCAGTCCATGCGCCGACAAACCCGGTGCCCCCGGTGACCAGGACTTTCAACACTGTCTCCCTCGTATCGTCCGACGCGCCGATCGACGCGGTCGAACGTTATCCGAGGGGATGTCAGATTCGGATCAACTCGCGTAGTAGTCCCGCGTCAGCAGGTCGGACAGGCAGTAGACGGGCAGTCCGAGCGCTCCGCTCAGGCTTTCCGCATAGTCTCGTGCGATCAACGCGCCGCCGCTGGAATCGAAGTCGCCGCTGAGGTCGACAGCGATGCGGCAGCCGAAGGTGTCGGTACCGACCACCGCGGCCTGCGTCACCCCCACGGGAACCTCGAGTCCGGCGACGGCGGCGCGGACAGCCTCTACCTTGGCGGACTGATCAACGTATACCGCGACAAATGACTCCACCCAGTAATCATCGTCAGTGCGGCAGTGTCATGCAGTACTCAACACGATGGTTTGCCGCGTCTTCACCCAGCGTTTACGTGTTCGGCCCTCTCGGCAATCCTCGGCGGCGTCCACACGGCAGCCGGGTTACCCCGTGGGCGCAGGTCCAGTCAGCAGTTGCGCGATCACCGGTGTCGCCCAGCGAATCAGATCATCACGGCCGAGATCGGCCACAACCGGATTCTCCAACACGTAACGGGTGGTGGCCAGTCCGATCACGAACGCACCCAACAGGCCGGCCCGCTCGCCTGGATGGTCGGGGACGGCGGCGGCCAACGTGGGTGCCACCTGAGTGGCGAACACCAGCTTCATGGTGTCGGCGGCGGTCTGGCTGGTCATCGCGGCGCGCAGGAGCGCGACGAAGGTGGTGCCTTCCTCCCACACTTCGAAGAACCGTGACAGCAGTACTTCGGCCAGGTGCTCGGGTTCGACGTCAGCCAGGTTCGGCAGGTCGAGGGTGAACTCCGCAGCGGCTGCGAACAGGTCCTGTTTGCTGCCGAAATACCGGATCACCAGTGCGGCGTCGACGCCGACGTCCGCGGCCACCGCCCGAAGGGTGGTGCGTTCGTAGCCGTCGGAACCGAATCGGGCGCGAGCGGCCTCCAGGATGTCGGCCCTGGTGGCATCGGCATTGCGGGGACGTGCGGACATGCCGCAATAGTAAGTCACCAAGTGTTGACATTGTTGCCGAACGCGTCGTACCGTCGAAGTCACCAAGTGTTGACTTAGGTTGAGGGAGGTCACGGTGAACCGCGTGAGAGCCATCCAGATCGGACTCGATCCCGACGTCATCGACTACGCATCACCAGCTTTCGCCCAATTTCCCGGCCTCGACGCCGACAGCTTGCGCAGCGCCAACGACCGCAACGTCGAGGGCCTGCGCGCAGCGGGATACCTGGTGGACAACTGCCTGATCCCTGCGGGCGAACAGGGCGCGGCCCAGGCGCGCGCCGCCCTGACCGGCGCACACTACGACGCTGTGCTGATCGGAGCCGGCATACGCCTGGTGGCCGACAACACTTTGCTGTTCGAGGCCATTGTCAATGCCGCACATACCCTGCAGCCGAGTTGCCGATTCGTGTTCAACCGCGCCGCGACCTCGACACCCGACGACATCCGCCGCTGGTATCCGACCCCGGAAGCTGTGTCGTGACGGCCGGGTATGACGCCGACGTGATTGTCGTCGGCGCCGGGCCGACGGGACTGACCGCCGCCGGAGACCTCGCCAGGGCAGCCAGATCGGTGGTGGTCCTGGAGCGGAGGCCGTCGGTGCAGCGGTCCAGCCGGGCGTTCGCCACCATGGCCCGCACGTTGGAGGTGTTCGACGCCCGCGGCATCGCCGACACGCTGCTGACCGAAGGCCAGCACGCCCCGGACGTCCGCATCTTCGCCGGCGCTCGGATAGACCTCACCCACCTGGGATCGGCGTACCCGTTTGTGCTCGTGACACCGCAGACGAATGTCGATGGCGCCCTGACCGGCTACGCCGAACGTTGCGGTGCCGAGATTCGCCGCGGCGTGGACGTGGTGGCGCTGCGCCAGGACTACGACGGGGTGACGTTGACCACCCGAGACGGCGGACAACTCCGGGCGCGCTACGTCATCGGTGCCGACGGTGCCCACAGCACCGTACGCACCCTCGTTGGCGCCGACTTCCCCGGCAGGACCGTTCTGTCGTCGATCGTGCTGGCCGACGTCAAGCTGGAACGCAGCCCCGACGGAGACGGATTGACCGTGGGGAGCACACGAGAGGTGTTCGGCTTTCTGGCGCCGTACGGGCGACGGGACACCGACGGGGCTTGGTACCGGACGATGGTGTGGGATCGCCGACACCAGCTACCCGACACCGAACCTGTGGACGACACCGAGGTCGTCGACGTGCTGCACCGAGCAATGGGCACCGACTATGGCATCCAGGAGATCGGATGGCGCTCCCGATTCCACTGCGACGAAAGACAGGTCAGCTGCTACCGGCACGGCCGGGTGTTTCTGGCCGGTGACGCGGCCCATGTGCACTCGCCGATGGGTGGCCAGGGCATGAACACCGGCATCCAGGACGCAGCCAACCTGGCGTGGAAGATCGACGCCGTGCTCGCCGGCGCCCCCGATGCCCTGCTGGACACCTACCACCGGGAGCGCCGTCCCATCGGCGCACGGGTCCTGTTCCAGTCGGGCCTAATGGCCCGCGCCATCACCCTGAAACCCCGAGCCGCCCGAATGTTACGAAACATGTTGGCACCCAGACTGCTTCGTCTACCCCGGATACGCGATGCGGTAGCCGGCACCTTCGCCGGAACCACCTTGCGCTATCCGAACCGGCCCGGCGAGCACCGCCTGGTGGGCACCAGAGCCACTGCAATACCGCTGACCGAAAGTCGTGTGACGGCCGTCCAACGCACTCCGGGTTTTCTGCTGATCCGCGAGCGCGGTGCCGTCGAAGTGGCGAACAGCGTTGTGCTGCAAGCAGAGCGCACCGACGCAGGTCCTGCGGTACTGGTGCGCCCCGACGGCTACATCTGCTGGGCGGGGCCCAGCGGTGACGTCGACAGCTGGACGGCGGTGCTGGACTGGATGAATCCGGGCAGGACTCGTCGCATTCCAGGTCGGCCATGATGACGTGAGCGGGCCTGCCGCTCGGGGCCGGTCGAAACGTGATTCGATGCCGATGGTGCCGCGCCGGCGCCCTGCAGCTGTAAGGATGAGCGGCGTGGCCGAGCGCGTGACGTTTTCCAGCAGCACCGGACCCCTGTTGGCGGGCATCCTCGACCTTCCGCACGGCGAGACCCGGGGTTGGGGTGTCTTCGCGCACGGCTTCACCCTGGGCAAGGACTGCCCCGCCGCCAGCCGGATCTGCAAACAGCTGGCCGCCGAAGGTATCGGCATGCTGCGCTTCGACAACCTGGGGCTGGGACACTCCGAGGGCGACTGGGGCGACGGTTCGTTCTCGCACAAGGTGGCCGACACCGTGCGTGCTGTGCAGTACATGAACGACAGCGGCCGCGAAGTGCACCTGTTGGTGGGGCATTCGTTCGGCGGTGCGGCGGTGATCGCCGCCGCCCACGACTGCCCGACGGTCGCGGCGGTGGCCAGCGTCGGCGCGCCGTTCGACCCCGGGCACGTGGAACACAACTACGACGCGCTGATCCACCGGATCGAGCAGGATGGCGAAGCGCCCTTCCTGGTGGGCGGCAAGGCGCTGACCCTCAAACGCCACTTCATCGAGGACGTCCGCGCAGCAGATCTGCGCGAACGCATCCGCACACTGCGGCGCGCGCTGTTGGTCATGCACTCACCGACCGACAACACCGTCGGTATCGCCAATGCCAGCGATATCTTCCGGACCGCCAGGCACCCCCGCAGTTTCGTCTCGCTGGAGGGCGCCGACCACCTCCTGACCGGCAAGAACCAAGCGGCCCGAGCGGCACGCATCATCAGCGCCTGGGCCGATCCGTACTTGTGACGAGCCGGATCGCCGGTAACGAACACTGCTAACGTGGCGATTAGTGCTTTGCGGGGTCAAATGGGCCGCGCCTGGGGGAAGCGGCAAGGAAAGGTTTACCGGAATGTCGATGGTGAAGAGGCTGATGATCGGTTCCGGCACGGCGTTGGTGGCGCTGGCCGCAGGCAGCGGAATCGCCGCCGCACAGCCCGATGTCGAGACGATCGTGCACTCGCCCTGCTCGTACACCCAGGTCATGGCGGCGCTCAATGCGCAGTCGCCGGCCGCCGCCGAACAGATCAGCAGCAACCAGCTGGCCAGCTCCTGGCTGCAGCAGCTGGTGGCGTCGCCGCCGGACGGCCGTCGCGCGATGATCGCGCAGATCCAGGCCTACCCGCAGCTCAACAGCTACACCGGCTTGATCAACTCGGTTGCCGCCAGCTGCACCAACTACTGACCGTCCGGTGACGCCGTGGATGGCGTGTGAGTGGGTCGGGTTCGGGTATGCGACCGAGCATGTCCATCGACAAGCAGTCCACGCCGTCCACGGGAACGGTCCCTCCGGATCCTGACCCGTACGAGATAACCGGCCTGGAGCCGGGTGGCGGGGTCAGCCCTGGCTCCACACCGCCGGATTCGGCGCAGACATCCGGGCTCGGTGAGCCGGAGCCGCGGCCACGTCGGCGGGTGACGCCCACCAGTGTGGTGTCCATAATCGCCATCGTGATCTTCGCGGCGCTGTTCGCCGCTGCCGCGGTGGCAATCCTGGTCGACGTGCTGTGAGTCATCCGATGTCGGAGACAGGCGGCTCCACCGACGTCAGATCGGCGAGCCCGCTGATGTTGAGCACCGGGATGAGCACCGGGTTCGCGATCACCTTCACGTGCCCACTCTGGTGGAACAGCACACTGATGGCACCGCTGTCCAAGTAGTCGACCGCTGACAGATCCACCGTCACCACACCGTTGCCCGCGCCGTCGGCGATGACGTCGTCGAGCGCCTCGCTGAACCGAGCGACATTGCTCAGATCGATCTCGCCCGTTGCCACCAAGACAAGCGTCCCGTCGTCGCGACGGCGTGTGTCGAGCGTCAGTGGGGTGGTCATGCACTGATCCTCGCGTACAGGTGGACGGTGGTGCCGCCGTCGTCGGACTGAATCGTCACATCATCCATGAGCGCGTTCATCAACGTGACACCACGTCCGCGGGTGATGTCGGCACCGGGCCGTGCGGCCTTCCACACCCCGGTGTCCACGACGGTGAGGTGCAGTTCGTCGACCAGCACGTTGGCGCTGAGCTTGACCAGGCCGCCCGGCGAGTTGCGGTGTCCGTGCTCGATGGCGTTGGCCACGGCTTCGCCCACCGCGATCAGGATGTTCTGGGACTGCTCCGCACCGACTCCGACGCGCCCCAACCAGTTCCGCAGTTCGCCTCGGGTCGGCGCAAGGTTGCTGACATCGGCGGTGAAGTCCAGCTGCAGCGGACCCGGCTGGCGATACAGCAGCAGCGCCACGTCGTCCTGGTATCCACCGTCAGGCATCAGGCGCGCCATGATGTTGCTCGAGAGGTCCTCGAGTCCGAGTGTGCGACCCTCCTGAACCAAGCCGGCGGCCCGGGTGATGCCGTGATCCAACGAGTCGCTGCGACGTTCCACCAGCCCGTCGGTGTACAGCAGCAACGTAGAGCGGGCCGGCATCACCAAGGTGGACTCCGGTCGCTCCCAATCCTGACGGATGCCCAGAGGAATGGTCCTGGCGTCCTCGAGCAGGGCCAGTTTCCTGTCGGCGTGCACCAGAATCGGCGGCGGATGCCCGGCGCTGGAGTAGACCAGCTCCCCCGTCTCGGGAGTCAGCACCGCGCAGAACGCAGTGGTGCACGCCGCACCCGGCAGCCGCGCGGCGAAGCGGTCCAACCCGGTCAGGGCGGCACCGGGACTGGGCTGTTCGAGCAGCAGCGCACGGCACGCGCTGCGCAACTGCCCCATCACGGTAGCGGCCGAAAGGCCATGGCCCACACAGTCACCGACGATCAGGCCGACCCTGCCGTCATCGAGATCGACGACGTCATACCAGTCACCGCCCACCTGCAGCGGGCGTGAGGCCGGCTGGTATCGGACGGCGATGCCACTGGGCAGCACAGCAGGACCCAACAACGCATGCTGCAGTGCCAACGCCGTCTCACGCTGCTGGTCGAGTTGATGTACCCGCTGCAGCCCCTGACCGAGTCGACCGGCGAGCACCGTCAGCAGCGTCTGGTCCTCGGCACTCAACGGTCGCGACTCGGACAACTGCACCCAGAGCACCGTCACTCCCAGCGGGTGATGCAGCGCGATGCCGGCAAACCCAGGCGCGGGGGTGACCGTGGCAAGCAACTCCCCGTCACGCAACTCGGCAATGTGCTCACGCACCCAGCTGGGCAGTTGCGCCCACGAGGGGGTGACGCCGGCGCCGAGCACCACAGGGTCGTTGTCGACCTGCTCCCCCGCGGTGACGAACACAACGGCCAGAACATGGCGGGCCTGCCAGAGCACGCGCAGCTCACCGGCGGCGGCCAGCAATGCCTCGTCAACGGTATCGGCTTGTGCAAGTTGGCGATTGAGCTCAGCCAGGGCGGTCTGACGCTGCACCGTGTAGTGCTCGGCGGTGACGTCACGCAAGGTGCCGACGGTCACCTGTCGTCCGGTGTCCGGATCGGCGGCGTGGCTGAAGGTGAACGTGACCCAGACGCGGTGCCCGGCGCGATGGGTCACCGGCACCGTGTACTCACCGTGCGAGCGGCCCAACATTCCCGCGAAAGCCTGCTGAAACTGCTGATGCGCCTGCTGGTCGGTCTCGCGATCCGGCCACCAGGGGTGCACCGCCGCGTACGGCAGACCTTCGGGGCCGTATCCGAGGATGTCGGTGAACGCAGCGTTGATCTCGATGACGGCGCCGCTGGCATCGCAGACAAAAAACGCCTCTTGCAGGGACTCCACGAGTGCGGTGCGCCAGCGCGCGTGATGGTTACGCAACCGCGACAGCTCGACGTTGGCCCGCACCCGGGCCAACAGTTCGGCCGCCGCGAACGGCTTGACCAGATAGTCGTCTGCCCCGGCCTGCAGACCTTCGATCGACGCCTCCTGCCCGGCCCGTGCGGACAGCAGCAGCACCGGCACGGCTGCCGTACGCGAATCGGTGCGCAGCGCCGCCACCAACCCGAGGCCGTCCAACCGCGGCATCATCACATCGCTGACCACGAGATCTGGCTGATCCAACCGGATGGCCTCGAGAGCCTCCTGGCCGTCGAGCGCCGTCGACACCAGATAACCGGCCTCGGTGAGCAACCGGGCCAGATAGCCACGCATGTCGGCGTTGTCGTCGACCACCAGGACATGCGCCGACGGCACCTCGGCGGCAGCGACAGCGGCATCGGCAAGTTCGTCGCCACCGGGCAGCCAGCGCAGCGCCTCGTGTACGTAAGGGTCAGCCGTGCTCGACGACGACGGGCCCGCGCCCGTAGTCGCAACTGCGTCCGGCGGCAGGTGCGCACTGCCGAAGGGCAGCCGGATGATGAACGTGGTCCCGACACCCTCGGCGCTGTCGGCGACGATGGTGCCGCCGTGCAGGCCGACGAGTTCTTTGACAAGTGCCAGTCCGATACCGCTGCCCTCATTGGAACGGGCGCGGACGTTCTCGATCCGGTGGAAGCGCTCGAAGAGACGCGCCTGCTCGGCCAAGGGCACACCGATGCCCGTATCAGCGACGGTGACCACCGCACCACTGCCGTCGCGGCCCACCCGGACGGTGACGGAGCCGTGGAAGGTGAACTTCAACGCATTCGACAGCAGATTGAGGATCACCTTCTCCCACATGTCGCGATCGAGGTAGACCTGCTCGCCCAGCGGTGGGCAGTCCACCACCAGTTCCAGGCCGGCACGTTCCATTGCCGAGCGAAATACGCTGGCCAGCTCGGTGGTGATCGTGGACAGTTCCACCGGCTCGTAGCTCGCCTGCATCCGGCCAGCCTCGATGCGGGAGAAGTCCAGCAGCGTATTGACCAGCTTGGTCAGTCGTAAACCGTTGCGCTGCACCACTTCCAGTACACGACGGGCGTCTTCGTCGGTGCCGGTGGCGCCCAACAGGTCGTTGACCGGTCCCATGATCAACGTCAGCGGCGTGCGGAACTCATGGCTGACGTTGGAGAAGAAGGTGGTCTTGGCCCTGTCCAGTTCGGCGAGTTCCTCGGCGCGCTGCAGCTGGCTGCGATAGCTGCGGGCACTGCCGATCTCCGCCGCCAGGTGTGCGGCCACCAGATCCAGGAAACCGCGGTAGCTTTCGTCGAACGGTCGGAACCGGTTCAGCGCCGCCACCAGGAATCCGCTCGGAGAGCTGCCCTGCTGAAGCAGCGGAACGATCAGTGCCCGCTGTGGTCTCTCGGCCCAGTCGCCGGTGGGCAGGTCCGGGAACCCCTGCAAGTCCACCACCACCGTCTCACCGCGGGCCGCGGCGGCAATGGGCCACGGTTCCGGTTGTGTCATCGACAGGTAGCCGGGAGCGGCCGGGTGGGAGCGATCGATGCCGCTGGTGGCCGCCAGGCGCGCTCCCGCAGCATCGAACAGATAGGTCAGGGTGAACGGCAGATCACGCAGATTGCCCGCCAGTTGTGTGGCGGCTCCGGACAACATCAGATCCTCGGAGATCACCAGGCTGGGCTCCGAACCCAGATCTCGCAGGGTCGCCATCCGGCGTTGGCTGATCACCCGCTCGGTGTCCTCACTGACCACGCAGAGGATGCCGACCACGTGCCCGCTGTCGTCGTGCAGCGGACTGTAGGAGAACGTGTGGTACGTCTCCTCGGTGTAACCGGAACGCTCGAGGAACAGCAGCAGTGCCTCATCCCACGTGGCTTCGCCGGTGGCCAATACCTGATGGATTCGCGGGCCGGCATCGTTCCACACCTCTGCCCAGACTTCCCTCGACGGTCGACCGAGCGCCCAGGGGTACTTGGCTCCAAGGGTGTCGTCGCGGTATGCCGCATTGCAGAAGAACGTCAGCTCCGGGCCCCACCCCAGCCACATCGAGTAGCGCGACGACAACAGGATGCGCAACGCGGTCTGCAGACTCTGCGGCCAGGTGGCCGGCGGCCCCAACGGAGTCTGCGACCAGTCGACAAGCGCGAGCTGACCGCCGACGTCAGGGTCTGCGCCGAACGGCGACGCATCCGCTGAACTCACCTGTTCATCCTCTCGCGGCACGGGTCGTCCGGTGTCAGGAAATATACGTCAGCCGCCCACGCCGGCGAGGTAATCGGCTCGGCAGGCGCGCCTGGCCAATTTGCCGCTCGTGGTGCGCGGAATCGCGCCCGCGGGAACCAGTCGAACGTCACTGACCGTCAGCCCGTGCCGTGCCATGACCGCCTCGCGGATGGCCGCCAGGGCCGGAGCGGCATCGGCACGGGCGTGGCCCGCTGCCCGTTCGGCGATCACCACCACCTGGTCGCCGGCAACGCTGAACGCGGTGACGTAGCCGCGCCGCACCATCGCCGACGCGCCCGCGGCGGTGTCTTCCACGTGATGGGGATAGATCTGGCGCCCGTCGATGACCATCAGATCCGCGCGGCGGCCGGTGATGTACAACTGACCGGAGTGATACACACCGAGATCGCCGGTGCGCAGCCACGCCTCGCTGCGGTTGCGCAGGTGGGCACCGAAGGTAGCCGCGGTGTCGTCGGGCCGGTTCCAGTACCCCCGCCCGATGTTGGCGCCGCGCAACCAGATCTCACCGACTCGGCCGTCGGAAACCTCACTGGCAGAATCGGTGTCGACGATCACCGCCGTCAGGCTGCGGGCCACCTGCCCGCAGGCCACGTGCGCCACTGCGTCCGGGTCGGTGGCGGGCACCACGACCGCGTCGCTGTGCTCGAGCCCGCGGCGGCTGAAGTACGTCACCGTCGGCTGCTCGTCCGGGCCGATGGTCGCGACGAACAGGGTGGCCTCGGCGATGCCGTAGGACGGTTTGAATGCCGTGCGCGCCAACCCGAACGATGCGAACGCGGTGCTGAAGTCACCGATGGCAGTGGGACTGACCGGCTCGGACCCGATGATCATCACGACGTTGGACAGATCCACGTCCGATGCCGGGTCCGGCCGTCCGCGCGCAGCCGCCCACTCGTAGGCGAAATTCGGTGCGGCAGTGATGACCCGGGCGTCGCGGGCCTCATCGGACAGCGCGGTGATCCACCGCAGCGGGCGCCGCAGGAACGCGGTGGGCGACATCAGTGTCGAGTGGCCCCCGTACACGGCCGGGAAGCCGATCATCGACAGCCCCATGTCGTGGTACAGCGGTAACCAGCTGACGCCGTGGATGTCGCGGTCCAGCAGGTCTATGGACAGGATCATCTGGATCAGGTTGGTACCGACCGCGCGGTGGGTGATCTCCACGCCCACCGGGGCGCGGGTGGAGCCCGAGGTGTACTGCAGGTGGGAGACGTCGTCGACGTCGATCTCGATGGGCGCGAAGCCCTTTGCCACGCTGTCGTCGATGGTGTCGACGGTCTGCACCTGCGGTGGTAGGTCCAGCTTGTCCAGGAACGCACGGACTCCGGCTTCGGCCGCGGTGGTGGTGAGAACCACTGTCGGGGTGGAATCGCGCAGCGCGGTATCGAGTCGTTCGGCGTGTCCGGGCAGCTCCGGCGCGAACAGCGGCACCGCAATGTTGCCGGCCTTGATGGTCGCAAAAAACGCCGCCACGTAATCCAGGCCCTGGGGGGCCAGGATCGCCACCCGCTCACCGCGGTCCGTGAGCTGTTGCAGCCGAGCCGCAATGGCCTCGAGCCGGCGGCCGAGCTGAGCCCACGTGTACTCGACCGCGACGCCACGCTCGGAAGCGGTGAAATCCAGATACCGATAGGCCACCGCGTCGGCCACGTTCGCGACGTTGCGGTCGATCAGCGAGAGCAACGTCACGCCCGGCGGCAACACGATGTCGCCGTCGGCGTCCAGGCACTCTTCGATGCGCAGCAGCCCTGGGGGTGGTTCGTAGGCCATCGGTATCTCGGGTGTCACCGCAGGTTCTTCCGCATCCAGGCGCCGAACGGGTGCTTGACCGTCAGCGCGCCGAATCGGATGCTGCCACGCAGGATCAGGTGTACCCGCCCGACCGGCGGCCCGGCGTCGATGCGGGAGTTCGCGCTGGCCCCCAGACACCGCAGCTGGTTGAGATCCGCGGTGAAATCGTCGGGGACGATGATGTCGGTGCTGCCGCAGATGTCGTCGAGGTCGATGGTGACAGTCGGCGTGCGGATGTCGGCCTGCGTGAGATCCAGCACCACGTTGGAGAACCGGCTCTTCAGCGTCACCCGGCCCGGCACCAGCCAACGCCCGGCACGGCGGATGGACGACATGGTGGCTGACAGTGGCAGCGCCTCGAGCTGGACCGGCACCGAGTGCACCGGCAGATCGGCGACCACCTTACCGAGTTCACCCCGGGTACGCGCGGCCAGCGCAGCGTCCATCCGGTCACTGAATTCGTCGAGGGTCAGCATCCCTTGGCTGACGGCGTGCTGCAGCAGTCCGGCCACTTGTTCGCGCTCGGCGTCGCCTACTCGGTAGTCGCGTGCGTCCACCTGATCAAGCATAGGGATGCGACGGTTCCGTAACACTCGCCCCAGCCGTCACGACTCTTTACGGAGACGACAGTTACGGAGAATGACGTGCGCACAGTGCTCGCTACCCTGGTTCTGATCCTCACCGTCGCGTTCGGTGGCCATGTCGCCGCGCCCGTCGCACACGCTGAACCACCCGCGGTGGTGACTGCGGGCAAGGACTTCTCCCGGCCGGCCATCGTCATCCTCGGCTACGGTCTCAACCCGGACGGCACCATGCGCACCATCCTGCGACGCCGGGTCCTGACCGGCATGGCCGTCGCGGCAATGTTCCCGCAGGCACCGATCATCGTGACCGGCGGAAATCCGCGCAACGGCAAGACCGAAGCCGGGCAGATGCGAAACATGTTGATGTTGTTCGGTTTCCCCGCCAGTCGCATCATCGTCGAGGACCGCGCCAACAGCACCGTGCAGAACGCGCAGTTCTCGGTGCCGCTGGCCGAGGAGGCCGGCGCCTCCGGCATCATCTTGGTGACGTCGTCTACTCACCAGGACCGCGCCGACGGCAACTTCGTCGATGCGGGCGCCAATGTGCTGGCCACCGTCAGCTACCCCGACGGCAATCCCTCGGTGAACACCGCCCAGTTCGCCCGCGACGTGCTCAGCCCGTTCCTTGCGATCAATTAGTGAGTGCTGACGACCGGGCCCGTTGGGACGGACGCTACCTGCAGTCCGGGCCCGCCGAACCGGGTCTGTCGCCGGTGTTCGCGCCGTATGCCGATCGGTTCCCCACCACCGGCTCCGCGCTGGACATCGCCTGCGGGAGCGGCTCTGCTGCGGTGTGGCTGGCTCTTCGCGGGTTGTCGGTCACCGGTGTGGACATCTCGGAGGTGGCGATCGGGTGCGCGCGTGAGCTGGCCGTCCAACGAGGGGTGAGCGTGCGCTGTCGATTCGAGGTGGCCGACCTCGACGACGGTCTTCCCGCGGGGTCACCTGTGGATGTTGTTGTGTGTCAGCACTTTCGCGACACCCGACTGGATTCGGCGATCATGGGCCGACTGGTGCCCGGCGGCCTGCTGGCGATCAGTGCGCTCAGTGAGGTGGGTGCCACGCCCGGCCGGTTCCGGGTACCAGCCGGCGAACTGCCACGGGCGTTCCCCGGTCTGGCGGTCGAGGCGGCGGGCGAAGCCGACGGAGTGGCCTGGCTGCTGGGTCGCCGGGTGGTTTGACGTCACCCCACCGGGGTCACTCTGCATAGGCTTGCCTAACTGTACTGACCTGAGAGGTTAGGTACACGGCTGGCTGGTGGTGGCCGCCTGCGGCAGCTCAGAGGACACAACCACCGCAGGTGACGCGTGGTCCTACACCTCCGGCAACGGCGAAACCGTCACCGCGGACGCGGTGCCCAGCCGCATCATCGCCCAAGGCGAGGCGGCAGCCGCACTGCTGAGTTTTGGCATCAAACCGGTAGGCATCTACCTCAATCAGCCGCTGGCGCAAACCCGCGCCCTCGACGGGTTCGACCTCGATGGCATCGAGATCCTGGGCGAGACGTGGGGTCAGATCGACGTCGAGAAGGCCGCGAGGTTGCGCCCCGACCTGATCGTGAGCGGTTACTGGCCCCTCGAGCAGGCCTACGGCGGTTTCGAGGAGGGCGTCGAGGCCTCGTCGAAGAAAGCCGCCCAACTGGCACCCGTGGTGGGGCCGGTGGCAACCGACTCCGTCCAGTCCATGCTCACCGGCTTCGAGGAACTCGCGGTGACGTTGGGCGCCGACGTCGACAACGAGCAGATCGCCGCGCACAAGGCCGACTTCGAGCGAGCCAAACAGCGCTTCACCGACGCCGTGGCGGCCAAGCCCGGCCTGACGGCCATGGGCATGTCGCCCTCCGATGAGTTGCTCTATGTGGCTGTGCCGGAACACTCCGCCGAGCTGGCGGACTTCACCGCGTTCGGGCTCGACGTCCTGGTGCCGGACAGCCCGGATCCCGCGTTTCCGTACTGGGAGAACCTCAGCTGGGAGAACGCGGACAAGTACCAGCCTGACCTCATCCTCCTCGATGACCGCACCTACGACGCCAGCCTGGAAACGGCGCAGCGCCAACCTACTTGGAAGCAGCTCGCAGCGGTACAGGCGGGCGCCGTCACGCCGTGGCCGGCCTTCTGGATCAGCACCTGGTCGGCCTACGCCGAGCAACTCGATCAACTGACCGCGGCCGTGGAGAAGTCGAACCCCCGCCTCTCGTGAGCGCCCTCACCCACCTGGGTCGCCGGACCACGGTCCTTGCGGCGCTGCTCGCAGTGCTCACCGTGGTGACCTGTGCCAGCATCGGACTGGGTTCACGTGATGTCGACGTCGCCACCGTGTGGGGTGCGCTGACCGACTTCGATCCAGCTTCGGCCGCCCAGTCCGTGATCCGCGACATGCGTCTTCCGCGCACCCTGATCGGCCTGCTGGCCGGGGCCGCACTGGGGCTGGGCGGGGCGATCCTGCAGGGATCGACACGTAATCCACTGGCCGATCCGGGGATCATGGGCATCAACGCCGGCGCCGGCGCCTTCATCGTGACCGCGATTCTGATGTTCGGCGCCATGCCGCTGAGCGTGTACGTGGTCCTGGCCTTCATCGGCGCGGCATTGACCACCGCCCTGGTGTATGTGGTCGCGGCGTTCGGCCGTGAAGGTGCCACCCCGGTCAAACTCGCCCTTGCCGGCGCCGCGGTCAGCGCCGGGCTCTACTCGGTGACGTCCGGGGTGGTCATGCTCAACGTCGACGCACTCAACGAGCTGCGGTTCTGGCAGGTAGGAGCACTGGCCGGCCGGTACTGGCCAGTGCTCACGCAGGTCGCGCCGTTCCTGATCCTCGGCATCATCGCTGCGCTGGCCTGTGGCCGGCTGCTCAATGGGCTGGCTCTCGGTGACGATCTGGCGGTGGCTCTGGGTCAGCGGGTGCAGCGCACCCGAATCGGGCTGTTTCTGGTGGTCGCCGTCCTCTGTGGAGCAGCGACGGCGGCCTGCGGACCGATCGTGTTCGTGGGTCTGGTGATTCCGCACATCGCGCGCGCGATGTGCGGCCCCGAATACCGTTGGGTGCTCGTATACAGCGCCATCCTGGGCCCCATCGTGCTGCTGGTCGCCGACGTCGTCGGGCGAGTCATCGCACCGCCGGGTGAGGTGCAGGTGGGCGTGGTGCTCGGGGTGCTGGGCGCGCCGGCCTTCATCACTTTGGTTCGCCGCCGCGATCTCGCGGAGTTGTGATGGTGAGCACCGGAGCGCAGACCTTCCGCGACACCAGGGCGCAATTACGACGGCGGTCGTTGGTGGTGACCTCGCTGTTGGGCCTGCTGGTCGCCGCGCTGGCCGTTCTCACCATGATGGTGGGCGACACCCCACTCACCGTCGGCGAAGTCCTCGGGTCAGTGCTCGGGTTGTCTGACGATGCCGCCGTCGACTTCGTGGTGTGGGAGCTGCGACTGCCCGGCGCGGGCACCGCGCTGTTGGTCGGATTGGCCCTGGGTGCGGCGGGCCTGACATTTCAGACCTTGCTGGCGAATCCACTGGCATCGCCTGATCTGATCGGAATCTCCTCTGGCGCAAGCCTTTTTGCGGTGACTGCGATGGTGTTGCTGCAGGTCGGTGCGGTGACGGTGGCCGGCGCGGCGGTGGCGGGCGCAGTGCTGGCGGCGGTGCTGATCTACGTGCTGGCCTGGCGCGGCGGGCTGACGGGTTACCGGTTCATTCTGGTGGGCATCGGCATCACGGAGCTCATGACGGCGCTGATCGGGTGGGTGCTTGCCAAAGCCGACATCGGTGATGCACGGCAGGCGATGACGTGGCTGGTGGGGTCTGTCGGACAGGCGGGCAGCGTGCAACTCCAGCTACTGGCGGCTGCGGTGGCGGTGCTGTTGCCGGTGGCGCTGCTGTCGGCCCGCGCCCTGCGAGTGCTGCAGCTGGGCGACGACGGCGCCCGGGGTCTCGGCATCCGGGTCGAGACGGCGCGATCGGCGATGATCGGGGTGTCGGTGCTACTGGTGGCGTTCTCCGTCGCCGCGGCCGGACCGCTGGCATTCGTGGCCCTGACGGCCGGCCCCATCGCGGTGCGGCTGCTGCGAGGATCGGGCACCGGCATCATGGCTGCGGCATTTGTCGGCGCCATCATCGTCTTGGCAGCCGATCTGGTTGCCGCACACTTACTTCCGGTGTCGCTACCGACGGGCGTCGTGACCGGCGCGGTGGGCGCGCCCTATCTGATCTGGCTGCTCGCGACGGTGAACCGGGAAGGACGTGGCGGATGACCACCGACCATCAGCTCAGCGCAACCGACCTCACGTTGGGCTACGCCGACGCCGACGTGGTGGCCCATCTCGACGTCGATGTGCCGCCGGGGAAGGTGACGGTGATCGTCGGCGCCAACGCGTGCGGCAAATCCACCCTGCTGCGCGGGCTGGCGCGGCTGCTCAAGCCGCGCGGGGGTGCGGTCCTGCTGGATGGCACCTCAGTGCAGGAGATGCCCGGCATGGACGTGGCCAAGGTGGTGGGGCTGCTGCCGCAGTCGCCGGCGGCACCCGACGGCATCACGGTGGCCGATCTGGTGGGCCGCGGCCGCTATCCGCACCAGGGCTGGTTCCGGCGATGGTCGGCAGCCGACGACGCGGCGGTGGGACGGGCCTTGGAGGTGACGGCAACTCACGAGCTGGCCGGCAGGGCCTTGGCGTCGCTGTCCGGTGGTCAACGCCAGCGCGTCTGGGTGGCCATGGCACTGGCCCAGCAGACCGACATCCTGTTGCTCGACGAACCCACCACCTTTCTGGACATCAACCACCAGGTGGATCTGCTGGATCTGCTCACCGACCTCAACCGCGCGAGCCAGACGACGGTGGTGATCGTCCTGCACGACCTCAATCTGGCCTTCCGCTACGCCGATCACGTCATCGCCATGAAGAGTGGCCGGATCGTGGCGCAGGGCGCTCCGCGCGAGATCGTCGACGCCCAGCTGGTGGGCGAGGTGTTCGGGCTGGACTGTGTGGTGATGCCGGATCCGTTGGGTGGCGCGCCGATGGTGGTCCCGCGCGGCCGTCATCACAGCTGACCCCCCAGTAGCGTGCCCTCCCCCAAGTCGGTGCCGCGGACCTCGCTGACCCGCAGGTGCGGTACCCCAGCGGCGTCGGACTGTTCCGGGAAGTCGAACACCGCCAAGAACAGCAACATCGGATAGTCGGGGGCCTGGTCGGCCGTCCTGGTGCGCACGCCGTCGATGCTGAACTCAACGCGGTCGCGGCTCCAGTGCACCGCGTAGCGGTGTGGTGTGGTGATGTCTATCCGGCGTCGCGGCGCCGAGAAATCCTCGCGCAGAGCCGGATCGCGGAATCGGTGGATGCCCTGCCCCACCTCGGCGTACCCGTCTGCGACCGTGTTACCGAAGACCTCCATCAGACAGATCTCCCCGCAGCGGTCCGGTTGGTCCTCGAGGCCAACCATCCACGCCGAGAACATCGACCGCTCTTTCAGTTCCGCCGCGCACGTCACCTCGATGCGGCCGAAGTGCGGGGCGAACCCCAGCACCGTCGGCTGGTATTCGCGGACCCGCTGGCCATCGAGGAACGGCTGCGGGGCGTCCGTGGAACCGACGGGCCCGGAGCGGTTGACGCTCTGGATGCCGGACACACGCAGCGGCGGCGAGTGCTGATCTGGGCACCAAAGCGGATGGGCCGCCGGGATGGACAGGTCGAGGCCGTCCACGCCGGTGGTGAAGGTGGCCGCAGCCGCGGCACGCGAACTCCACGCCGGCAGATACGCCGCGGTCCAGACGTCCGCGTCGAAGACGTGGAAACGGTCGATGAAATCCGTCGTCATGTGCCCACCTCGGTCACGTCGGGCATCTGCGCTCGCCGGCGATTCCCCATGAAAGCAACAGCCTGTTCCATGACAGCAGTGTGACGGCAGGCACCGACACTTCGAATCGCGATGAACCAAAGCAGTGCCCGAACGGCGAGGGTCGTCAAAAATCCTCCCAGTGACCCGCACCATCCGCTTCAACGCGTTCGACATGAACTGCGTGGCCCACCAGTCTCCCGGCCTCTGGCGACACCCCCAGGACCGCTCCGCCCGCTACAAGGATCTGGCC
This sequence comes from Mycobacterium sp. MS1601, assembly GCF_001984215.1. NCBI lineage: Bacteria > Bacillati > Actinomycetota > Actinomycetes > Mycobacteriales > Mycobacteriaceae > Mycobacterium > Mycobacterium sp. MS1601. The sequence continues at coordinate 5,634,164 of NZ_CP019420.1, read as the reverse complement.
TACTGGACCGAGTTGGCGCAACTGCTGGAACGCGGGCGGTTCGACGGCCTGTTCATCGCCGATGTGCTGGGCACCTACGACATCTACGGCGCCAGCGACGAGGCCGCCATCCGCCAGGCCGCCCAGATTCCGGTGAACGATCCGCTGATGCTGGTGTCGGCGATGGCCTACGTCACCGAACACCTGGGCTTCGGCATCACCCCCGGCACCGGATTTGAGCACCCCTATCCGTTCGCCCGCCGCGTCTCCACCCTGGACCACCTGACCAACGGTCGCGTCGGCTGGAACGTCGTCACCGGATATCTGCCCGCCGCAGCACGCAACATGGGCCAGACCGACCAGCCGGCCCACGACGCGCGCTACGACCACGCCGACGAGTACCTCGAGGTGCTCTACAAGCTCTGGGAAGGTTCGTGGGAAGACGACGCGGTGATTCGCGACCGTGAGCGCGGCGTCTTCACCGACCCTGCCAAGGTGCACCACATCGGGCACGAGGGTCGACACTTCAGCGTCCCCGGCATCCACCTCTCAGAGCCCTCACCACAGCGCACCCCGGTGATCTTCCAGGCCGGTGCCTCCCCGCGCGGGGTGCGCTTCGCCGCCGAGAACGCCGAGGCCATCTTCACCGCCGCGCCCACCAAGGCGATCCTGCGGGAGAACGTCACCACCATCCGGCGGGAGCTGGAACTGGCCGGGCGTGATCCCTACGCCGCCAAGATCTTCAACCTCTCCACCGTGATCACCGCGGAGACCGACGAGGCCGCCGCCACCAAGCACGCGGAGTATCTCTCCTATGGCGACGCCGAGGGTGCCCTGACCTTCATGTCGGGGTGGATGGGCGTCGACCTGTCACGCTACGGCCTGGACGAGCCCATCGGCAATGTCGACTCCAACGCCATCCTGAGCGCAGTCAAGGCGTTTCAGTCGGCGGACCCCGACGGCGGCGAATGGTCCGTCAACGACATCGCGAACTGGGGCAAGATCGGCGGCATCGGGCCCCGCTTCGTCGGCTCCGGTGAACGCATCGCCGACCTGCTGCAGGAATGGGTGGACGAGACCGATGTCGACGGTTTCAACCTCGCCTACGCCATCTCCCCCGGGTCGTTCGCCGATTTCATCGACCACGTGGTGCCGGTGCTGACCTCGCGTGGCGCCTACCAAGCCGAGTACACGCCGGGCACCTTACGCAACAAGCTGTTCGGTCGCGGCGACCGGCTGCCCGACGAACACCGCGGCGCGTCCTACCGTGTCGGCGGACCCGGTTCGACCATCATCGACCGGCCGTCCACCGTGCCGTCGTCGTCGGCATCGGTAGCCTCGCAGCCGAACGCAACGCGCTAGGAGAATGACGGACATGACGCTGAAACTGCACTGGTTCCTGCCCACCTACGGCGACAGCCGGTTGATCGTCGGCGGCGGCCACGGCCTGCCCGCGGGAACCGCGCACAGCGACCGCGACGCCTCCATCGACTACCTGACGTCGATCGTGCGCGGAGCCGAGTCGTTCGGGTTCACCGGCGCGCTGATCCCCACCGGCGCCTGGTGCGAAGACGCTTTCGTCACCGCCGCGCTGCTGGCGCGCGAGACCACGTCGCTGGCCTTCCTGGTGGCGTTTCGCCCTGGGCTGGTCAGCCCCACCCTCTCGGCACAGATGGCCGCGACGTTCGCCCGCCACGCCCCGGGCCGGATCCTGCTGAACGTGGTGGTGGGCGGCGAAGCCCACGAGCAGCGCTCGTTCGGTGACTACCTGGACAAGGACGCCCGCTACCAGCGGTGCGACGAGTTCCTCGACGTGGTTCGCCGGCTGTGGGCCGGTGAGACCGTCACCAAACACGGCGAGTACATCAGCGTCGACGAAGCAGCGCTGGCACTGCCGCCGAATCCCGTGCCGCCGTTGTACTTCGGCGGCAGCTCTGCCGCCGCGGGCCCCGTCGCCGCGCGACACTCCGATGTGTACCTGACCTGGGGTGAGCCGCCGGAGGCGGTGCAGCAGAAGGTCGAGTGGATCCGCAAACTGGCCGCCGACGAGGGCCGCCAGGTGCGGTTCGGCATCCGGTTGCACACAATCTCACGCGACACCGCCGACGAGGCGTGGGCACAGGCCGGCCGGTTGCTGGACGCCCTCGACGAGGAAACGGTGCGTAAGACGCAGGAAGGGTTGGCGCGCAGTCAGTCCGAGGGACAGAAGCGGATGCTGGCACTGCACGAGGCCAACCGTGCCAACGGCACCTGGACCGACGCCCGCAGCCTCGAGATCTCCCCCAACCTCTGGTCCGGTGTCGGGCTGGTGCGCGGCGGCGCGGGAACTGCACTGGTGGGCAGCCATATCGACGTGGCCGACCGGATCGCCGAGTATGCCGAGATCGGCATCGACGAGTTCATCTTCTCCGGTTACCCCCACCTGGAGGAGCTGTACTGGTTCGGCGAAGGTGTGGTGCCACTGTTGCGCGAGCGCGGTCTGTTCACCGGGGTGTCGACGCAAGCCGGGGCAGCGTCCATACCGTTCGTGGGATCGGCGCGGTGAACGCGCTCGGCGTCGCCGCCGCCTTGTCGCGAGAGTTCGCCGAAGAGGCCGGTGTTCGAGACGCGGAACGTCGCCTGCCGCACGACCAGATCAAGGCACTCAAGGAGTCCGGGCTGTTGGCGCTCTCGGTGCCCGTCGAGTTCGGCGGTGTCGACGCGCCCATCGAGGTGATCGCCGAGGTGTTTCGGCTGATCGGGCACGCGGACGGTTCCCTGGCCCAGATTCCGCACTCGCACTACACCTTCCTGGAGGCATTGCGCCTGCAGGGGACGCCGAGCCAGCAGCAGTTCTACTACGCCCACGTGCTCGACGGCGCGCTGTTTGCCAACGCACAGTCCGAACGCGGGCCGCACACCATCGATGTAGACACCACCACTCTGGTACAGCAGCCGTCCGGTGACTACGTGCTATCCGGGCGTAAGTTCTATTGCACCGGAGCGCTTTTCGCCGACTGGGTGATTGTGCGGGCGTCATTGTCCGACGGATCCGGCGAAACGCCCACCCCGTCGACACCCAAGGCGCTGGCATACATTCCCCGCGACATCGCCGGTCTGGACGTGGTGGACGACTGGGATGGCATGGGCCAGCGCACCACCGCCTCCGGCACCGTCACCCTCGACGATGTGCGGGTGCCCGCCGAGTATGTGGTGCCCTTCTCTCCCATTTTCGGCGGCCCGACCGTCTATGGTGCCCGCGCTCAATTACTCCATGCCGCAATCGATGTCGGTATCGCAACCGGAGCACTGGACGAGGCGGTGCGCCAGGCCGCCAAGGGCAGGCCGCATTTCGAGGCCCGCGTCGCGTCATCAGCGGAGGATCCGACACTGATCAACATCGCCGGTGAACTGACCGTCACGGTGCGAGGTGCGCAGGCCCTGCTGGCCGACGCGGCCCGCAAAGTCGACGCAGCGACCGTCGATCTGACCGAGGACAGCAGCGCAGAGGCGTCCATCGCGGTGGCGGTGGCGAAGGTTGCGGCGGTGCGCGCCTCGCTGGAGGCCACCTCGGTGCTCTTCGACCTCGGTGGCACCCGCAGCGCCTCCGGCAGCGCCAATCTGTCGCGTTACTGGCGTGATGCCCGCACCCACACCCTGCACGATCCCACGCGATGGAAGCTGCAGCACATCGGCCGCTACACCCTGTCCGGGACGAAGCCGCCGAGGCACGGGCAGCTCTAGGGAGTGAAGTGACCCATCAGTTGTGGCTCAGGTGTACAGGGTGATCGGCTGGACGTCACCCGTCAGGTAGTTGGCGCCGATCTCGAGTTTCTTGTAGTCGACCGTCGCGGAACGACGTCACGTGCGGCTGGTTCACCAGTAGCTTCAGCGTCACACCCTCGAATTTGCCTGAGAGAGGAGCATTTCCGGCGAGGGCATTCCCGCTGCTCGACGAGCGGCAGGCGGCCAGTGCGGGTGCGAACACGGCGGCACCGCCGGCCTCTCCGAGCAGTTGCAGCGCGCGGCTCACCGCGATCTTGACACGCAGAAGAGCCATCGCAGGGATACCCGCCTGAGCGTCAGGTATGCGAGGCCCGGCATTCCTCACAATCGGGGCGTCATGGCTACCACGCGGCGTTCGACGGGTAGCCGTTACAGCAGACGCCGATCGGCGGCTGACAGACACAATCGACTCGATGAGGGGTGCAGAGCCGAATGACCACTGCAGAGACCACCACACTTCTTGCGCAGCTTCGTACCGTGCTGGACTTGACACACACCGAGATCCAGGTGGCCGACACACGGGTGACGCAGGCCCGTACGGACGCCGTGCGCAAGGAACTCCAGGAGAACGCCGCCAACGGCCGCCTGCGGGCCGAGGCGATCGAGAAAACCATCCGCGACCTCGGCGGCTTTCCCGACGTCGTGGGCCCGTTCCTCGGCCGGGCCGCGGCAGTGGTGAAGGCGTTGACCGAGCAGGCCGAACCCTTCGATGAGGCCTTGCTGGGTGACCTGGCGCTCGAAGACCAGCTGCTGGACCGCTCCCGCTACATCAAGGCCCTTGCCGTCGCCGCGAAGGAGCCGCAGGTCGAGGCGCTGGCCGACCGGTTGATCACCGCGCACACCGCCACGGTGACCTGGCTGACGACGGTATTGGCCGAAGACGCGCTCGGCGGGCCGGCCGCACTACGGCGCACTCCGGCACAGGCTGCCGCCGGTATTGCGGTGAAGCTGGCCAACCTGCCGATCACCTGGTGCTACCGGGGGGTTGATCGTGCCCTCGAGACGCTGCGCAGCACCCGCCCAGCGCTGGAGGGCCTGCTGGATCGCGGCGGCCGCGCCGGTGAGATCGCGGGCACGGCCCTGGCCGCAGCTCGTGACGGAGCGCTGCTCAACGCGGAAAAGGCCGCTCGCCGCGAAGGTGCCGCCGACACCGCGGACGCCCTGCACACCATTAGCGCGGGTGCCGGTGTGGTGGAAGCGTCCGAACTGCCCATCGACGACTACGACGAGCTGAACCAGACCGAGGCGATCGGCGCCGTCAAAGAGCTGGTCGAGCCCGCCGACATCCGCATGGTCGTCGCCTACGAGGAAGCACACAAAGGTCGTGCCCGCGTGGTCTCCGCGGCACAGACCCGTGTTGCGGAGATCGCCAAGGAAGTTGTCGGTATCGGCTGATCGCCGCGGCGGCACCAGCACCCCTGCCCCACGGGTGGGGGTGCTGTCAGCTCAGAACCAGGCCGTGGCGGCCGACAACTGGCGTTCGAGCTCGTCGGCCATGGAGCGCACATAGGTGGCCGACAGGTGGTGCTCGTCGTGATAGACCAACACGTTGCCCTCGACAGCACGGCACACCTCGGCGCTGCACACCGCGTCACTGAGATCCAGCAGCGTCAGCTGCGGGTATCGGTCGGCGTAATCCAGCGTCGGGTTGCGCTCATTGAGCGCATCACTGCGCGGTAAACCGCACGAGTCGGCGTCACCGCCGGCGGCCAAACAGTCTGGCGGTGAGAACAGCGCACCGTCGCGAAACATCCAGGGGGTGTCGCGCAACCCGAGGATGGCGATGTTGTTGTCTGCGAATCTGTCCCAGATACCCAGGTAGTTGTCCGGCACGAAGTCGCCGGGGGCATCCGTGTAAGGACGGGTGGTGGTGGTGAAGACGAAGTCCGGTCGATCGGCGATCATCCGGGACATGGCCTCGTCGATCCACACCCGGCATTCCGGGTAGGGCTCCAGCGAGCCGGCGATGATGGGAACCTCAGCGGTGGTCAGGGGCAACCCATCTTCAGGTAGGTCCGCACTGTGAAACCGTGCCGCTTACCCAGCTCGTCGAGGGCGGTGATCCAGTGTTCGGAGTGCGAGCCGCCGGCCAGGGCGATGGTTCTGGCCGCGTGCTGATCGCCGTACTCGCAGGTGATGAGCTCGGTGCTGAGGAAGTCCGACACGCAGCCGTCGATGCTGGTCATCGGAAGGTCGTCACGAGCCTCGAGCACCGAGGGCCGCATGGGCAGCTTGGCCACCCTGGCCGATTCGATCAGGGCCCGCGCGCCGGGATAGTCACGGATCGGCAGTGTGGTGAGCTCGCTGCCGCCGGCACGCACCGCCTCCACGTGGCCGCGCCACGCCAAAGACGCAACGGTCAGCCCCACCGTGGCGATCAGCACCAGCGACGCCACCAAGGCCGTCGGCCACCGCCACACCAGCGGTGCGCTGCGCTCGCGCAGCGGCTCCTCGACCAGCCGCATCGTCAGCCAGGCCGCTGCCAGCGACACCACGATGACGGCAGCACCATCGACGAGGCCCGCGGATGCCCGGTCGGTGTACGCCAACCAGAAGATCAGCAGTGGCCAGTGCCAGAGATACAGGGCGTAGGCGAGTCCGCCGAGAGTGACCATGGCCGGGGTGCCCAGCGCCCGCAGCGGCCAGGACGCCTCTCGGCCTCCCTCCCCGCCGCCGGCCAGGATCACCAGGAGGGCGGCACCCACCGGGACCAGTGCCCAGCGCGCCGGATACTCCCGGACACCGTCGATGAGGACACCGCACAGCAGGATGGTCACCACGCCCGCCACCGTCGCGGTCATCCGCAACCAGCCAGGCCAGCGCACCCCGGTCACCAGCACCGCGGCCAACACACCCACCAAGGGTTCCCAGGCCCTTGCGAAAGTGTCGTAGTAGGCGCTGGCCTGGTCGGTGACGTGGGCGAGATTGGCGTAGACGAATGACGCCAGCGCGGCGGCCCCGACGACGGTGACGATCATGGCGCGGCGCAGTCTCGCGGGTAGTCGAACACCGACCAGCATCACCAGCGCGACGAACAGCAACAACGCCAGGAAGAACTGGCCCTGCACCGACATCGACCACAGATGCTGCAGCGGGCTCACCGATTCGTCGGCGCGCAGATAGTCGCTGGCGGTGTCGGCCAGTTGCCAGTTCTGGAAGTAACCGAGGCTGGCCATGGCCTGTTCGGCGAAGCTCTCCCAGCGGGTCTGGGGCTGGATCAGCACCGTCAGTGCCGCGCAGCCGGCCAGCACCACCACCAGCGCCGGGATCAGTCGCAGGATCAACCGACGCAATTCGGTGAACAGCGGCAGCTGCCCACCCTCGGTGGCAAGCCTGAGCAGGCGTCCGCCGAAGAAGAAGCCGGACAACACCAGGAAGACGTCGACACCGCCGGACACCCGGCCGAACCAGACATGGAAGACCACCACGAGCGCGATGGCCAGACCGCGCAGCCCGTCGAGATCGCTGCGGTGCCGCCGGACCTGCGCGTCAGTGGGAATGTCCTGTGTCAGTGGGTGCAACCGTGTGAATCCTGCACCGTGTCGCAGGCCCTTTCGCGTGGCAGAGCATATCGGCTCGCGGGCCTGCCGAGCACCTCGGCGAGGTCAGCCGATGATGCGACCCAGGTACGGCGTCATATCGGTGGTGCGCACCGGCGACACCGCGACACCTTTGTCCCCCACCTCGACCATCTGTCCGTTGCCGACGAACAGTGCAACGCTCTGGGTGCCGTCAGGGCCGTAGAACAGCAGATCTCCGGGCAGGGCCTGTGCCGGCAGCACCTTGCGCACGGCTCGGTACTGCTCGCCCGACGAGCGCGGCATCTTGATCCCGACTCCGCCGAAGGCATAAACGATGAGACCGGAGGCATCGAAGCCCACGACGTCGGGCACGGCTGCGGGCAGCGGAGTCGACGGGGCGGTGGCCGTCGGCGCCAGCGTCAGCCCTCCGAGAGCGGGCGGCACGCTGATGGCGGCCGTGGGCTCGGTGGCCGGGGCCGACGAGTCCGTGATGGCCGCCGCGGCCGGGCGGGCTTCGCCCTTGGTGGGGCCGTCGGCGTTGCCGCCGCCGTAGGTGAACGGGACACCGCGGGCCGCCAGAGCCCGGGAGATCACGACGTTGATGGCCTGCAGCTGTTCCGGGGTGCGACCGAACGGGTCCGCCGAGGCGGTTCCCGCGCCGAGCCCGATACCGACCGACGCCATCAAGACAGCCAAGCTGCACACGATCGCGTAGACGCGCCTGCTCATCTCACCCATTTCTCCATGGGCCCGCCACCCCGCGGACCACTGTCGTCTCTACTTGTACAGCGAAACCCGCCCCCGGCTCCAATTCGCGCGCGGCACAACATCAATGAGATGCCGTACCGTGATCGAACGGTTACGCCGGGGGCGGGTTTCCTCAGAAGACCAGGGCAGGGAAGATCAGGACAGGGCGGCCAGCGCTGCGTCGTAGTCGGGCTCCTGGGCGATCTCGGGCACCAGCTCGGTGTAGGCCACCGCGCCGTCGGCGCCGATCACCACGATGGCACGCCCCAGCAGTCCCGCCATGGGGCCGTCGGCGATGGTGATCCCATAGTCCGCGCCGAAGCTGTCACGGAAACCCGATGCGGTGGAGACGTTCTCGATGCCCTCGGCGCCGCAGAACCGCTTCTGCGCGAAGGGCAGATCATTGGACACGTTCAGCACGGCGACACCGCTGGCGGCCGCGCGCTCGTTGAAGGTCCGCACGCTGGTGGCACACACCGGCGTGTCCACCGAAGGGAAGATGTTCAGCAGTACGGCCTTGCCCGAGAACTGGTCGCTGCTGACCGTTCCCAGGTCCGTTCCGGTAAGGCTGAAGGCCGGTGCCGCGGCGCCGACGGCGGGCAGTTCTCCGACAGTGTTGATGGGGTTTCCCTTGAGGGTTATCTGTGCCATGGCTCTAAGTTACCGGCGCCGTCGCCGCAGCCTGCAGGTGGCTGGCCAGGGCCCTCGAGAGACCGGCCCGACACGCTCTACCCTGGTCCGGTGCAGGTGCTTGCCATCCATATCGCCAAGGCGCGCGGGCTTGCGGCCCGGCCGGTGGAATCCGTTTTCGCCGAGGAAGGCAAGGGGCTGGTGGGCGATCGCTACCACGGCACCCGGCATCGGCACGTCACCATCCAGTCCCAGGAGCTGCTGGATGAGGCCGCCGCCGACCTCGGGCATGCCTTCGATGCCGGCGCCACCCGCCGCAATCTCACCGTCGACGCCGGCGACATCCCGACCGCGCCGGGCGCCCGGCTCCAGATCGGGGACGTCGAACTGGAGGTGGTCCGGGTTGCGGCACCATGCCGCCTACTCGACGACGGCATCGGCCCCGGTGCGGCGGCTGCATTGCGGCGGCGCGCCGGGTCGGTGTGCCGGATTCTGCGGTCGGGAACCATCACCGTCGGCGATGCTGTGATGCTGACCTAGACGGTGACGGGAAGCTTCTCCAGACCGCGCAGCGTCACATTCGGCTTGTACTGTGGCTCCCCACCGAGGCGGGCGTCGGGGAAACGTGCGGTGACCGCAGACAATGCCAGCGAGGCCTCCAACCGCACCAGAGGCGCGCCGAGGCAGAAGTGGGTGCCGCGGCCGAAACCCAAGTGCCGGATCGTCTTCCGGTCCGGGTCGAACTCATCCGGGCGCTCGTTGGCGGCCGGATCACGATGGGCGGCGGCGAGCAGCAGGATCATCGTGTCCCCTTGTGGTACCTGCGTACCACCGATCAGCATCTCCTCACCCGCGATGCGGCCCAACAGCTGAGCCGGAGCATCGAAGCGCAGCGACTCCTCGATCACCTTGGCCACCCGGTTGCGGTCGGCGCCCAGCGCCACCCACTGCTCACGGTGGCGCAGCATGGCCAGCACCGCGTGGGCGATCAGGCTCACCGTGGACTCGTGACCGGCGATGAGCAGCAGGTTGCAGGTCGAGATGATCTCGTCCTCGGTAAGTTGGTCGCCGGTCTCCTCCACCGCGATCAACGCCGAGATCAGGTCGTCGCCGGGGTGCCCGCGGCGGCGTTCGATGAGGTCCCGGAAGTATCGGCGCAGCCATTTCCCGGCCTCGATGCGCTGGTCGAACCCGTCCGGCACCGCGCCGGTGGCCGCCAGGAAAGGATCCACCGTCTGTCCCAGCAGTGTCGAGGCACGGCCGAACTGCGGCTCGTCCTCGACTGGCACCCCGAGCAGCCGACAGATGACTCCCACGGCCAACGGGTAGGCCAGGTCGGAGACCGCGTCGAACTGGCCTCGCCGTTGAGCCTCGTCCAGGAGGTTGTCGACTATGGCCGTGATCTCGGGGGCGAGTTCGTTGACAACCTTGGGTACAAACGCCTTGCTGACCAGGGTTCGCAACCGCGTGTGGTCCGGCGGGTCGAGGAACAGGAAAGCAGGCGCGCGCCGCCGGTCCACCAGCCCGGCGAGTCCGAACGGCCGCGGTGCCTCACCGGCAGCGATCTGCCGCTGGGCGAGGGTCGACTTCATCCGGTCGCTGGCAGACGCCGGATGCCGCAGCGCGGCATCACAATCGGCGAACGACGTGAACACCGTGAGGCTCACCTCGGGGATCTGCACCGGACCGTGTTCACGCAGCGCATGGAAGTGCGGATAGGGATCGATCCGATTCGACGGTGCAAGAGCCGCTCCCAGCAACGCATGTGATTCGGTCACGGTCACCATGCGATCATTGTGCAGAAAACTGGCGCCGCAATGGGATGAACACGCTTTCCAGGACGGCGTGGCGGCCAGCCCGCCGCGCGGTCCTTCGCGACGCCACGTTCAGTCGGTCGATGGTCCCTACCAGCAATCTTTCCGGGTCAACACCGGGCCTGCGGGCCCATTCGGCTTGCGCAGACGCAGCGAAGTTGTTGCCTGCGCAAGTAGTGAGAATCACTTCCTCGTTGATCTCATAGCCGTCGATCCAGAGCACCCGGCCTGGTGCCACCGCCAGCGCGCCCACCGTGTTGTCGTCGACGATAACCGCCAGAAGCGTTCCGTCACGGTGCCAGGTGCGGAGGTCGTCGCGATCGGCGGCGCGCACGTTGCGGGCCAGCTCTGGATTCTCGGCGGCCAGTGCGGCATAACGGGCGGCCACCAATTCGACGGCGTCCTCGGTGTCGGCGAACGGCGCCAGAGTGACCCGGCCATCGGGTTCGGTGAGCCGACCGCACGACGCGGCGAACACCGTGTCGTCCAGCACGGCGCCATGCACCCGCAGCGCCCCCGGAAGGTCGTGCAGCCGAGCCCACGCCGCGCCGAAAGCGATCCACTCGTGGTGCACGCAGTCGGCCAACTCGTCCAGATCGGCGAAATCGTGGCAGACCACCTCCACGAAGGGGCGGCCGATGTCGCGTCCGTAGAAACGGATGCCGCCTATGAGCGTGCCCGCGGAAGTGGTGATGACGCGGTGCGCATAGTCGGCTTCGGCAACGCCCGGCAAGTCGACGTGTTCGCTGAACTCGCGGGCGAAGCCCCGATTGTCGACCCGGTCGACTTCCACCTCCAACCACCGTTGGATACGCTGGAAACCGTTGTCGCCGAATAGTTTTGACGCAAGAACACAATGGCCGCGCAGCGACGGCCAGCGTGCCGGATCGCTGTTCACGCCACGACTCTAACGTGCACTACAGTGGCCCCGGTGACGGCACCGAACCACAATTCCTGGTCAGCGCAGCTATGGCGTGAGATCACGCCGATCTTCGATGCCATCGTGGCGCACCCGTTCCTGACCGGACTCACCGACGGCTCACTGGAACCCGACGTCTTCGCCCACTACGTGGCCCAGGATGTGCACTACCTGCGCGACTACGCGCGAACCCTCGCACTGATCGGGGCCAAGAGCCCGACGCTGGTGGACACCGCCATGTTCGCCAAACACGCCGCCGGCGTGGTGGACGACGAACTGGCGCTCCATGCCTCGTTGCTGCCGGAGTTGGGACTGGACCCGGCCGACATCGCCGCCACACCTGTTGCACCGACCACGCTGGCGTACACGAGTTACCTGCTCGCCACCACCTACGACGGAAGCTTTGCCGACGGCCTGGCCGCGATCCTGCCCTGTTACTGGATCTATCTCGAGGTGGGCAGACACCTGGTGAAACAGGGTTCTCCGGATCCGCGGTTCCAGCGCTGGATCGACACCTATGCCGGAGATGACTTCGCCGCCGCCGTCGGTGAAGTCCTCGAACTGACCGACCGGGTGGGAGCAACGCTGACACCCGACGCGGAAGTCCGGGCCCGCATGCACTTCACGACAACGGCGCGCTACGAGTGGATGTTCTTCGATGCGTCGTTTCGCCGGGAAACCTGGCCGGTGTGAGCCCGGGGACAGAGACACCGCCCGGGAAACTGCCCGCAAACCGGCCAAGGTTTCCGTAGCGCGCGCCTAGCATCGTGCGTACGCTCGGTGCACACACGGGGGCGCAGAGTTTGCGCGGGGGTGAAACATGACCGAAATGCCGCAGTGGCGCCATCGCCGTCACCCGGATTCCGGCGCCTACGCACCGGTGCTGGACCACACCGCGACCCCCGCGCTGTCCGACCTGTTGGACGCCGCCAACACCGAACACGTGGATGTCCTGCGATCGCTACTGCAGATGTCCCAGGCGGTCCTGTGTGCCCGGTACTTCGACGAGGTGTTGGAGGCCATTGCGTACCACACGTTGGCGGTCCTGGATGCGTCGTCGGTGTCGATAAGCCGGTGGGAGCGTGAGGAGAACATCCTGCGCACCCTCATCAACGTCGGCAAGCTCGGCCCGGGCGAGGAGCCCTGGCCGGAGAACGAGTTCTATCCGGTGGACGACAACCGCCAGATCATGCGGCTGTTACGCCAGGGACTGCCCTACGTCAACGCCATCGACGACGAGCACACCGACTCGTCGTCGCTGCTCTACTCCGTCGAAAAGGAGAGCGAGCTCGCCGTCCCGGTGATGTACAACGACGTCATGTGGGGCGAATTGTGGGTCACCGGCATCGACGGACGGCGATTCGGCGCCGACGACGTCCAGGTGCTGCAAGCCATCGCCGCCCACATGGCGGTGGCCGTCGGCCGCTCCCAGCTGTTCAGCACGGTCTGGCGGCAGGCCTTCGAAGACCCCTTGACCGGGCTGGCCAATCGTCGCGGCCTGGATCAGGCCTTTGCCGACATGATCGTCGAGGACGTCCGGCCTGCCTTGCTGGTCTGCGACCTGGACGGCTTCAAAGAAGTCAACGACCGGTACGGCCACCCGGCCGGTGACGCACTTCTGCGCACTGTCGCCGACGCTCTGGCCGCTACCGCTGCCGCCATCACCGGCTCCCTGGTGGCGCGTCTGGGCGGCGACGAGTTCTGCGTGGTGCTGCCCCGATCCGGGCTCCCGGATGCCGAGTCCTTCGCCGTGACCGCCAGCCGCGCCATCATCGAGCTTGCCGGACAACAGATTTCGGTGAGCTGGGGAGCCGCTGTCAGCGGACTGCTGGTGGCCGACGGTCCAGCCCTGATAGCCGCCGCCGACGCCGCACTCCTGCAGTCGAAACGGCTGGGCCCGGGGCGGTTCAGCACCGGGATCGCCGACGACAACCCCGTGCCCGCCGCGGGTGTCCGGCGCCGCGGTGTCGCCCCCGGCGAGGTGGTGACCGTCGACCTGGTGCGTCACGTCACCCACCTGTTGGACCAGTACCAGCCCCAGACGGCGGCCGAGGCGCTGCAACTGCTGGCTGTCCAGGTGTGCAATGTGGCAGGCGCGGCTGCCTGGTCGTTGTCGGTGGTGACCCCGGACGGCCTGGGTGTGCGGGCATACCGGGGCGTGGAGAGTACGCGCGACGGGGTGTCCGGTCTGCGAGTACTGGCCGCCCCCGAAGACACCGTCTATCCCCTGGCCGACTACCCGGCAACCACACAAGCGCTGGCCACGGGCATCCCGTTCGTGGCGGCGTCCGACCTGCCCGATTGTGATCCCGCCGAGGTGGCCCTGCTCGATGAACTGGGCTATCACGCCGTGCTGGGCGTCACGGCCAGCGACGGCACGGAGAGCTTCGTCCTCGAGATCTACTCCGACACCGGGCATGCGGAATTGGTCGCGATGCAGCCGCACGTGCGGGTGCTGGCCCAGTTCTGTTGCGCCAGCCGACGTCAGGCGTAGAGCTTTTCGAACTCCTTGATCGAGCGGTCGATGTCGCCCTTGACGGCGCGGGCGGCCACCGATCCGATGGGGCCGAACAACGGCGGGCCGCCGAGATTGACGATGACGGCAAAGGCGCACCCCGTTGCGGTGGGGGTCACCTTCATCGACAGCCCGTACTTGGTGCCGCCTACCCCTTTGCCCTCGACCTCCAGCTGCTTGGGTGGGTCGTACTTCTTGACCGTCCAGGTGACCCGGTTACGCATGCCCTTGGCGCCCGCCACTCCGACAATGGTTGTGCCGACGGTGATCTCGTCAGGGACGTCGCTGCGCCAACCTTCGTGCATCACCAGCCAGTCCCCCAGCGAACCGAGGTCGGAGGCGTGCTGCCAGGCTTTGTCGGGGTTCAGCGACAGCTCACGCGACAACTCGAGTTTGGCCATGGGCGAATGGTAACGGGCGCTGCGCCACGGTCTCCCGGAAATTCATGGCGACCAACTCTTGACTCATTCCAGAAAAGGAGGGCATAGTTGCGGTTGTGAACCCGAACACGGATTACGCGGAGCAGCTGAGGACAGCTGACCTCCGGGTGACACGGCCCCGGGTCGCAGTTCTGGAGGCCGTCCACACCCATCCGCACGCGGATACCGAATCGATCTTCGGTGCCGTCCGCACCGCATTGCCCGATGTGTCCAGGCAGGCCGTCTACGACGTGCTCAACGCCCTGACCGGGGCGGGCCTGGTGCGCAGGATCCAGCCGTCGGGTTCGGTTGCCCGCTACGAATCGCGGGTCAACGACAATCATCACCATGTGGTGTGCCGCTCCTGCGGTGTGATCGCCGACGTCGACTGCGCCGTCGGGGAAACACCGTGCCTCACCGCGTCGGAAGACCACGGCTTCTCCATCGACGAGGCCGAGGTCATCTACTGGGGCCTGTGCCCCGAATGTGCGCCTGAAGTCCCCGCAGTTCGCAGTTCCTGATCACGAACCTGTGATCGCCAGCCCCATCGCAATTGATGAATGGAATATGAAGGGAATCACCGTGCCGTCCAACAGCGAGAATCCGGTAATCGACGCTCCCACCCCGAAAGCCCATGCGCCCCGGACCAATCAGGACTGGTGGCCGGACCAGGTAGACGTCTCGAAGCTGCACCCGCACACCCCGCAGGGCAACCCGCTGGGTGAAGACTTCGACTACGCAACGGAATTCGCCAAACTCGATCCCGAAGCACTCAAGGCCGACGTCCTGTCCGTCATCACCACCTCTCAGGACTGGTGGCCTGCCGACTATGGCAGCTACGCAGGCCTGTTCATCCGGATGAGCTGGCACGCCGCGGGCACCTACCGCACCTACGACGGACGTGGCGGCGGCGGCCAGGGCATGCAGCGCTTTGCTCCGCTGAACAGCTGGCCCGACAACGCCAACCTGGACAAGGCCCGTCGCCTGCTCTGGCCTGTCAAGAAGAAGTACGGCAACAAGATCTCCTGGGCCGATCTGCTGGTGTTCGCCGGCAACGTCGCGCTGGAGTCCGCCGGCTTCAAGACCTTCGGCTTCGGCTTCGGTCGTGCTGACGTCTGGGAGCCTGAGGAGATTCTGTTCGGCGAGGAGGGCGAGTGGCTGGGCACCGACAAGCGGTACTCCGGTGAGCGCACGCTGGCCGAGCCCTACGGCGCCACCACCATGGGCTTGATCTACGTCAATCCCGAAGGCCCAGAAGGCAAGCCGGATCCGATCGCCGCCGCGGTCGACATCAAGGAGACCTTCGGCCGGATGGCGATGAGCGTCGAGGAGACCGCCGCGCTGATCGTCGGTGGGCACACCTTGGGCAAGACCCACGGTGCGGGTTCCGACGAGGGCATGGGCCCCGAACCCGAGGGCGCCCCGATCGAGCAGCAGGGCCTGGGCTGGAAGTGCCCGTTCGCGTCGGGCAAGGCCGGCGACACCGTCACCAGCGGCCTCGAGGTGGTGTGGACCACCACGCCCACCAAGTGGAGCAACTCCTTCCTGGAGATCCTCTACGGCTACGAATGGGAACTGACCAAGAGCCCCGCGGGCGCATGGCAATTCGAGGCCAAGGACGCCGAGGCCATCATCCCGCCGCCGTTCGAGGGCATGCCCGCGCGCAAGCCCACCATGCTGGTCACCGACGTCTCGATGCGCGAGGACCCGGAGTTCGGGGCGATCACCCGACGTTGGCTGGATCACCCCGAAGAGCTCAACGAAGCATTCGCCAAGGCCTGGTACAAGCTGCTGCACCGCGACCTGGGGCCGATTTCTCGCTACCTGGGCCCGTGGGTGGCCGAGCCGCAAATCTGGCAGGACCCGGTGCCCGCCGCCGAGGGTGCCCCGATCAGTGACGCCGACGTGGCAGCGCTCAAGGCCAAGGTGCTGGAGTCCGGCCTGACCGTCCAGCAGCTGGTCAAGACCGCGTGGTCGTCGGCCTCGAGCTTCCGTCGCACCGACAAGCGCGGTGGCGCCAACGGAGCCCGCCTGCGCCTGGAACCCCAGAAGAGCTGGGAGGCCAACGAACCCGCCGAGCTGGCCACCGTGCTGGAGACCCTGGAGAAGATCAAGTCCGAGTCCGGTACCGGTGTATCGCTGGCCGATCTGATCGTGATCGCCGGCAACGCGGCCATCGAGAAGGCCGCCAAGGACGGCGGCGTCGAGGTCACCGTGCCCTTCACCCCGGGTCGCACCGATGCCACCCAGGAGCAGACCGACGTCGAGTCGTTCGCAGTGCTCGAGCCGCGGGCTGACGGCTTCCGCAACTACGCCAGGGCCGGCGAGAAGGCTCCGCTGGAGCAGCTGCTGGTGGAGAAGGCCTACCTGGTGGGCGTCACCGCTCCCGAGCTCACCGCACTGGTGGGTGGCCTGCGGGCGCTCGATGCCAACTACGGCGGAAGCAAGCACGGTGTGTTCACCGACACCCCGGGTGTGCTGACCAACGACTTCTTCGTCAACCTGCTGGACATGGGCACAGCGTGGAAGCCGTCGGGAACCGAGGAGAACGTCTACGAGGGCACCGACCGCAGCACCGGCGCGGCCAAGTGGACCGCCACCGCCAACGACCTGGTGTTCGGCTCCAACTCGGTGCTGCGCGCCATCGCAGAGGTGTACGCGCAGGACGACAACAAGGAACGGTTTGTCAACGACTTCGTGAAGGCCTGGGTCAAGGTGGCCGAGGCTGACCGCTTCGACATCTGACGACCGAACTGACGGAGCCCCGCGAGCATCTCGCTCGCGGGGCTCCGCTCGTTATGCAGAGATTCCGCTCGTTATCTAAAGATTCGTTATCTAAAGATGTTGTATCTCGCGTGACATCCGCGAGGATTCCAGGTAGGCGGGGTGCAGCGGCGGATAGTGCACGTGCGGCTCCGGCAAAGAGTGCGGAATGTGCGCCAGCACAGTCGAAATGGACTTCCTTATGTGATGATCATGGACTTTCTCGTGCTCGGTTGTCGCGGCACTCCCCCGCAGCAAAATCGACATGACCGACCTCCTCCCGATGAGATCTTCTGTCTCCCAAGGCAATCATGTATGCGTTGGCAATTCCTCATGCAGATGCATGAGATCGGGCTAGCCTTCCAAAGACCATGGTTTCGGTGCAGGAGTTCTCGAGCCTGGTCTCGGGTATCTATGCCGCAGCGCTCACTCCGCAGCGCTGGGAGGGTTCACTTCGGGACATCCACACCGTGCTGGGTGGGATTTCCGGGGCGCTCTGCCGACCGACAGGCGCGGTGTGGACCATCGAGGACTCGAACCTGCCCGCCTGCGCGGCCCGCAGCTACGCCGAGCACTACAACAGTCTGGATCACGTCATGGATGCCGTGCGAACCGGTGCGGTCGGGGTGGTCCGCACCGGTTCGGAGTTGATCCAGCCGTTCCGCGCCGGCGAGTTCTACTGCGACTGGATGGCCCCGAACAGGCTGGAGGACGGCCTGTTCGTGCGCCTGACCCGCGACCGCGAGCCGGTGTGCGTGGTGGTCGCTTCACCCCGACGCACCGACGCCTTCGCCACCGCGGACCGGATGAAAACCATGACGGCCTTGGTGCCGCATCTACAGCAGGCCGTCCGCATCCAGGACAGGCTGGCGCTGGCCACCGAACGGGTGCGGCACGGGATCGCAAGGGTCACTGCGAATCTGCATGCTGTCACGCTCAATTCGGCGGCCGAGAGAATCCTGCGTGACGACGACGGACTGTCGATGCGGGCTGGCAGGATCACCGCAGCCGACCTCCGGGTGACCGATGAACTGCGGTCCGCCGTGTGCCGCGCCTGCGCCGGTGACATCCGCAGTGCAGGGTCGTTCAACTGTGTCAGACCATCCGGCAAAAGGCCCTACATCGTGCACGTGGTTCCGTCCGATCGGGACAGCGGACACAGCGCGCTGGTGTTGATCGTCGATTCGGGCGACGAGCCCGAGAGCGCGGCGGCCGTGCTGCGCCGCATCTACCAGTTGACGAACACGGAGGCGGAGGTGGCCATGCAGGTGATGCACGGTGTGGAGCTCAAGCAGATCGCCGAACTGCTGTCGATCTCCTTGACCACCGTGCGCACACACCTACAGCACGTTTTCGACAAGACCGACACCCACCGCCAGGCGGAGTTGGCGCATCTGCTTCACTCCGTCGACCCGTGATCTCGCGTTTGCCGAGATCTCGGCTGAAGCTACCGGCGGGTAACTGCGATGCTGCTCGTCGGTGTTCACTGGGAAATCTGTGACAAATGTTTCTTACCAAAGCATTAGCTGAATCGACCGACGGCCTTAACAATCGGCGATAGCGTAGGTCACAGTTCGGTCACCACCAGGAAACGAGGCCGCACATGCCCGCTGAAGTTCGCGCCTGCTCACGACATCTCGCCACCGTGGTCTCCGTGCGCGGTGAGGTCACCGCTGCCGACGTCGACGCGGTGGTGGAACAAGTCCGCCGGTTCGTCCTGCCAGACACCGCATTCGTGTTGGACCTCAGCCGCCTCACCGACGTCGCACCCGAGGGTGCTGCCTTGCTGACCGTCATCGACGACGACTGCGCTGCGGCGGGGGTCGAATGGGCACTGGTGAGTGGACCGGCCGCGGAGGCACTGCTGGACGAGCCCATCCGCGACCGATTGCTACCGCTGGTGAAATCGGTGGCCGATGCCCTGCACGACTTCGCCGACGCCATGACCACACGCCGCAGCCTGCTGCTGCCGATGCTCAAGCGCTCGGCCTGACGCCATCCACGGCAAGAACTTGCCGGGCCGTGGGACGTGTCACGCCAATACACGGTAAGGTCGGTTCGCCGCACTCCAGCACGGGTTGCTCCGCTGATGGCTGTAACCGAAGGACCCTGATTTGTCGATGACTGCGCCGCACTTTCCAGAACCGGCGCCGGTCCTGCCGTATCACCCCTACCAACAGCGGCTGTCCGTGTTGCTGGTCGAAGATGATCGCGCCGACGCCGTGCTGGTCGAAGAACTGATCGCCGACACCGCCGCCGATATCAGCCTGGTCTGGGCGCCGTCGATGGCCGACGCCGAACGCGAGCTGGCAGCCTCACGCCCCGACTGCGTGCTCCTGGACCTCAACCTGCCGGACGCCGCCGGGATCGCCGCACTGGACCGGATGGCCGCGTTCGACTCCACCGTGCCGGTGATCGTGCTGACCGGACTCAACGACGAACCGTTCGGGGTGTCCGCGGTGGCCTCCGGTGCGCAGGATTACCTGGTCAAAGGCCGCGTCGAGCCCGAGATGCTGCGCCGTTCGGTGCTCTATGCGATCGAGCGCAAGCGTGCCGAACTCACCGCCGTCGAACTGCACGCCAGCCAACTGCGGGCCCGGGAGAATGCCCGCCTGGAACGAGGTCTGCTGCCGTCACCGCTGCTGCTGGACCACCCGGGCGTCGAGATCGTCGCGCAGTACCGGCCCAGCCGGGAGAACGCCCTGCTGGGTGGCGACTTCTACGACTTCGTCCAGACCCCCGATCGCACCGTGCACGTGATGATCGGCGACGTCGCCGGCCATGGGCCGGACGAAGCAGCTCTCGGAGTGGCCCTGCGCATCGCGTGGCGCACCCTCACCCTGGCCGGCTTGCGAGGCTCGGACCGGATGGGCCAACTGGGCCGCATCCTGCACGCCGAGCGGGCCACCAAGAAGATCTTCGCCACGGTGCTGAGTTTGGCGATCCCGCCGGACAGCCCGACCATCACGGCGGTGCGGGCCGGCCATCCCGGCATGTTGTTGCACGGCGGCGGCACCGTCGAGTGGGTGGAACCACCGGGCGGCCCCGCCCTGGGTCTGCGCCAAGGTATGTGGGAGGCCCAGCAGGTCTCACTGCCGCCCGGATACGGGCTGGTGCTGCTGACCGACGGGCTCTTCGAAGGCCACTCCGGGCGCGGCAACGAACGACTCGGTGAGGACGGCCTCCTGGAACTCGCCCGCTCATTCGCCGACCTTCCCGGGTCCGAATTCGTCGACGCATTGATCAGCGCCGCCGAGGACCGCGCCCGCGACCACGGCGGCCTCACCGACGACATTGCCGTAGTCCGCGTCGAGCGGGTCACTCGATGACAACATGGCGTGCCCGGACCCGTCGCAAGCTGACCGTCCAGGGGTGGCTCAACCTCGTCTTGTCCATCATGGGTCTGGTGGTGCTGGCCGGTGGGTTGGCCACCGTGCTGCTGCTCGGACGTTCCGACGAGATGACCGAAGAGCTGACCGAAAAGATCGGACCTGCCCGCATCGCGGCCTACCAACTGCAGGCGGCGCTACGCGACCAGGAGACATCCGTGCGTGGCTACCTGATCGCTGCCGACCCGCAGTTCCTGACGCCCTACTACGACGGACAGCGTCTCGAGGGCGACGCCGCGAAAGATCTGCGCAACGCTGTGGGCCAGCGCCCGGAGATGCTCGCCGACCTCGACGCGATCGAGGAAACCGCGGCATCCTGGCGAGCAGGTTATGCCGAGCCCATCATCAACAGCGTCACCCCCGGCACCCCCGCCCTGGTGGACCCGGCCACCGCCGAAACCGGCAAGCTCGCCTTCGACCGGCTCCGGGAGCTGTTCTCGATCCAGAACAGCAATCTGGTGCAGGCCCGCGACGCCGCAGCCGCCGACCTGCAACGGGTGGACAACTGGCGCAACATGGTGCTGCTCAGCGTGGTGGTGGCCTTCGTCATCACCGCGGGGCTGCTCGCCGCCCTGGTCCGCACGTCCGTCACCAAACCGCTGGAATCCCTGGCCGCGGCGTGCCGCCGCATCACCGACGGTCACTTCAAGGACCGGATCGCCCAGACCGGCCCCCGTGACATCGAGGCCATCGCCAGCGACGTCGAGGACATGCGGCAGCGCATCGTCGCTGAACTCGACACCTCCACCGCTGCCCGAGCGCGGCTGGCAGAACAGGCAGAAGCCCTCGACGAACAGGCCGTTGAGCTGCGCCGCTCCAACGCCGAACTCGAACAGTTCGCCTACGTCGCCTCCCATGATCTACAAGAACCACTGCGCAAGGTCGCCTCGTTCTGTCAGCTGCTGGAGAAACGCTACGGCGATCAGCTCGACGAACGCGGCACCGAGTACATCAAGTTCGCCGTCGACGGCGCCAAACGGATGCAGCAGTTGATCAACGACCTGCTGGCGTTCTCCCGGGTGGGCCGGCTCAACGCCGCCCACGCCGACGTGGACCTCGGCGCCACTTTGGACACCGGCCTGGCCAACCTACAGGCCGCGGTCGAGGAGACCGGCGCCGAAGTGATCCGGCCCGACACAGCGCTGCCCCACCTTGTCGGCGATCCGACCCTTCTGGCACTGTTGTGGCAGAACCTCATCGGTAATGCGATGAAGTTCCGCAATCCCGACACCGTCCCGCGGATCGTCATCGAGTGCCAGCCGGGCACCGGTGAGCGCAGCGGCATGTGGTTGCTGTCGGTGTCCGACAACGGCATCGGGATCGAGGCGGAATTCGCGGACAAGGTGTTCGTGATCTTCCAGCGGCTGCACGGCCGCGACAGCTACACCGGCACCGGCATCGGTCTGGCGGTATGCCGAAAGATCGTCGAACACCACGGCGGCACCATCTGGATCGACACCTCGTACACCGGGGGAACCCGTTTCTGCTTCACCCTGCCTGCTGACCCGGAAGGAACCCCCACATGACAGACACGGGCCGCGCGATCGACGTGCTGCTGATCGAGGACGACCCCGGGGATGAGCTGATCACCCGGGAGGCGTTCGAGCACAACAAGATCAAGAACACCCTGCACGTCGCACACGACGGGCAGGAAGGCCTGGACTTCCTGTACCAGCGGGGCCAGTACCAGGGAGCACCGCGACCCGATCTGATCCTGCTGGACCTCAATCTGCCCAAGTACGACGGTCGTCAGTTGCTGGAGAAGATCAAGTCCGACGCCGACCTGTCGCTGATCCCCGTCGTGGTACTCACCACGTCGTCCGCCGAGGAAGACATCCTGCGCAGCTACAAGCTGCACGCCAACGCCTACGTGACCAAACCGGTGGATCTGGACCAGTTCATGAATGCAGTGCGTCAGATAGACGAGTTCTTCGTCCAGGTGGTCAGGCTGCCCAAGTTCTGATCCCGATCTACGGTGGAGTTCATGGCCTCGATCCTCACGGTGAACCTGGCTCGTCCGCGTACCAATCCGGACAAACCCGAGTTGTCCACAGGTATTGACAAGCACCCCGTCGACGATGCTGTCCAGGTGCGGGCGCCTGGCCCACGCCGGGGCGGTCTCGGCAGCGGTCTGGTGGGCGACATGATCGGCAACCCGAAGTTCCACGGTGGCGACGACCAGGCCGTGTACGCCTACGCCAGGGAAGACCTGGATGCCTGGCAGACGGAGTTACAGCGCGAGCTGACCAACGGCATCTTCGGCGAGAATCTCACCACCGCGGGTGTCGACGTCACCGGCGCCCGCATCGGCGAGCGCTGGCACGTCGGCACAGGTGGTCTGGTGCTGGAGGTGTCCTCCCCTCGCACCCCCTGCCGGACGTTCGTCGAGTTCCTCGACATCCGGGGCTGGATGAAGACCTTCACCGAAGCCGCCACACCCGGAGCGTATCTGCGGGTCATCGAACCCGGCCCGGTACAGGCGGGGGACGCCGTCGTGGTCACCGACCGGCCCGACCATGAGGTCACCGTCGGCATGGTGTTCCGGGCAATGATGCGTGAGCCGGAGCTACTGCCGCATCTGCTGACCGCCGAGGCACTGCCGGAGAAGATCAAAGAGCAGGCGCGCAAACGGGGTTGAGTCGGATCAGGACCACTCGAAGTGCTGGTAGTCCTTCGGAGTGCGCCAGTACCCGCCCCACGTCCAGCCGTGGTCGGTGAACGCGCGTACCGCCGCATCACCGCCCTTCAGCAGCCCGGGATCGATCCGCTCACGGTCGACGAACACCTCGGCATTGGCGGGTTGGTACGCGCCGTTGCGGTCGATGTACGGATTGAACCGCGGATTGATGTCCACGGCCTGACCGTAGGCGTGATAGGACCAGCTGCCCGAACCGGGGATGTCGCGGCAGTTGAACGCCGACGTGTTGTTGTCCCGCATCGACAGCTCGTCATCGGCGTTCGGATAGTGATCGACGGTGCGCATGCGTTCGATCGGGAAACCCAGCCGGTAGAGCCGGTCGAAGGCTGCGATGACCTCGTCGGTGAGGTCCTGGTGCACCACCATCTGCCCGCGGTGCGTCTGCAGGTCCAGGCCCAGGTAGTCGAGTTCCACCAGCCGCAGCTGTTCCGGCGGCACCGGGCAGCCCGGTCGCCACGTGGTGCCGAGTTGTTCTCGAGTGACCGGCGTGACGGTGGCCGGCTGGGCCCGCGCGACCGGTGCCGCGAGGCACGTGTTCACGGCCAGCAGGATGGCGACAAACCCCAGCGTTCTCGTTCTCACCGTATTCATCGTGCCAGCGCCGCCATCGGTAGGACTCGGACGGCGGCGTGCCAGCTGTGAAGCACCGCTGTACCCAGATGGCCGCATGTCGCGGATGGTGTTGAATCGCAGATGTGAGCACCCGCTGGACCCGAACCGATGCACCGCGCGGCGATGACTACGACCGGCGGTGGCAGCAGCTGGCGGCCACCGGTCGCGGTGTTCACGGCGAAGCCGACTGCATCGAGGCTCTGCTGCGCCAGACGGGCGGCAGCCGGGTGCTCGACGCCGGCTGCGGGACGGGAAGAGTGGCAATCGAACTGGCTGCCCGCGGATATGAGGTGGTCGGGGTGGACGCCGACGAGAAGATGCTGGGCACCGCTGAAGCCAAGGCCCCCGATTTGACGTGGATTCTCGGCGACCTGTGCACGCTCACGGTGACCGAGCCGTTCGACATGGCGGTCCTGGCGGGCAATGTGATGATCTACCTGCAATCAGGCAGTGAAGCCCTGGTGCTGCAACGAGTCGCCGACGCCGTGGTCGAGGCGGGGTTGGTGGTCGCCGGGTTCAGCCTGCGTCCCGACCGACTCCAACTGGCCGACTACGACCGCCATGCCGAAGCCGCCGGTCTGCGTCTGGAACAGCGTTGGGCGACCTGGGACCGCGCGCCGTTCACTGGCGGTGACTACGCGGTGTCGGTGCATCGGAAATGAATGACGCACTCCCCCAGCTGGATTCGGAGATGGCGCATCTGGCCGATGTCGTGCCCGCCGTGCTGGCCGCGATGGGAGTGCACGGCTTCGGGTCCCCGCTGTCATTGGGTGAGGTGTCCGGCGCCTGTGTGCTGTTGATCGACGGCCTCGGTGCCGATCTGCTGGATCGCTACGCCTCCGATGCCCCGACCATGGCCGCTTTGCGCGGGCCCAGCCTGCAGGTCGGGTTTCCGTCCACCACCGCCGCAGGCCTGGCCGCCGTGGGCACCGGGCAGCGCTCCGGGCAGCACGGCATGGTGGGCTACAGCTTCCTGATGCCCGGCACGGGGGTGATCAATGCCCTGCGCTGGCGCCCGCATCCGTGGGGCGGTGACCTGCGTGAGGAGTTGAGTCCCGAAGAGGCACAACCACTTCCGACCACCTTCGAGCAGGGGTCCGCGGCGGGGGTGGCGGTCAGTGTGATCTCGGCTGCGGAGTTCAGCGGGTCGGGACTGACCCGCGCGGTGCTGCGGGGTGGCCGCTATGTCGGGGTCCATGCACTCGGAGATCTGGCCGCCGCGGTGACGCAGGTGATCGACGAGCGTGGCTTCTGCTACGGCTACCACGCGGACCTGGATCTGGTGGGCCACCTGCACGGCCCGGGCTCACGGGCCTGGCGGCTGCAGCTGCGGCAGGTGGATCGACTGGTCGAATCGGTGGTCGAGGCGCTGCCGCCCGGTGGATTGGTGGCCGTGGTGGCCGACCACGGGATGATCACCGTCGATGCCGATCAGCTGTTGGACATCGACGCCACCCCTGAACTTCTGGCCGGCGTGGACGCGATCGGCGGTGAACCCCGAGCCCGGCATGTCTACGTCCGCGACGGTGCTGCCTCCGATGTGCTGGACACCTGGATCTCCACCGTCGGCGACCGTGCCTGGGTGGCCAGTCGTGAACAGGCGATCGCCGCGGGCTGGTTCGGGCCACAGGTCAGCGATCGCGTGCGGGCACGCATCGGTGATGTGGTGGCGGCCGCCAGGCAATCCGCGGTCCTGGTTCGGCGCACCGTCGAGCCACTGGAGTCCGCCCTGGTGGGGCAGCACGGCTCACTGACGTCCGCCGAGCAGCGGGTGCCGCTACTGCTGGCCCGTGGCTGACGCGTGAAATGCGGCCCGAGTCGGCGGCGGGCGACCATTCGGTTAAGGTCTGCGCCGTGATCGTGCTGCTACCGCCGTCGGAAACCAAACAGCCCGGCGGGCAGGGACCGCCCCTCGACCTGGGGGCCCTGGCTGTCCCCGAACTGACACCGCTTCGCGCAGAACTGATCGACGAACTGGTGGCCTTGGCGGCCGACCGACCGGCCAGCCGCGCCGCCCTGGGCATCTCTGCCGCCCAGGACGCCGAGATCGACCGCAATGCGGCCCTGCGGACGTCGCCGACCATGCCGGCGATCCGCCGCTACACCGGCGTGCTGTACGACGCCCTGGACGTCGAGTCGTTGCGGGGGGCGGCGGCAACCCGTGCCACCGCCCGACTT
Organism: Mycobacterium sp. MS1601; assembly: GCF_001984215.1. NCBI lineage: Bacteria > Bacillati > Actinomycetota > Actinomycetes > Mycobacteriales > Mycobacteriaceae > Mycobacterium > Mycobacterium sp. MS1601. Next base: position 5,608,215 of record NZ_CP019420.1, on the reverse strand, counting down.
GCCGTGGGCTCCGCTCTGTTCGGGCTGTTGCGCGCCGACGATCCGGTGCCTGCCTACCGGTTGTCGGCCGGATCGAAGCTCCCCGGCCGCCCCACGCTGTCGGCACGCTGGCGACCGGTGCTGGAACCGGCGCTGGCCGAGCTGGCGGCCCGGGAGTTGGTGGTGGATCTGCGGTCAGGGTCCTACGCCGGACTCGGGCGGCTGCCCGGCGCGGTACGCGTGGACGTGCTGGCCGAGCATGCCGACGGACACCGCAGCGTGGTCAGCCATTTCAACAAGGCGCACAAGGGCAGGCTGGCGCGGGCACTGGTGTCCTCGCGCGCCGAACCCAGCGATGCCGCCGCGGTGGCGGCCGTGGCCCGTCGTGCCGGAATGCGGGTGGAGAGGTCGGGCAACGAGCTCACCGTCGTCATCACCCCCTGATCTCCAGCTGATCTCCACACAAGCTCCAAGTTCGGCGGCTCGCACCCGCGCAGGATCGCAGTCATGCGAATCCAGAAACCCCTGCTGTCGATTTCCGCAGTTGCCATTGTGGGCACCGGTCTGTGGCTGGTCAATGTCGCCGCCGATCCCGGATCCGGTCCCGCGCTGGTGTCGCCACCGCCGTCACCGGCGGCCGCGACCCTGACCACCGTCGCTCCCCGACCGCTGGAGCAGTTCCCCACCGCCGCACAGTATTCCGGGCAGGTAGCCACCAAGGGGGCTCCGATCGCCGTCGACATCACCGTGGCCGACGGCACAGCGCGCGCCTACGTGTGCGACGGCGCCGCCATCGAGACCTGGATGTCGGGCACGGTCACCGGCGACACCGTGTCACTGGCCAGTGCCGACGGCAGCATCGAGGCAAAACTGACCAACCGCACCATCGTCGGGACGCTGACCGTCGGGGAACGCAGCTGGGCTCTGAGCGCGCCGCAGGTCTCCGATGTCCAGTGACACGACCACCGGCATTGACACCGGCGCCGCCACCCAGCCCGCCATGGCCGCCGTGCGCCCGTCGCAGACGGCGGTGCTGGTGGCCGTCCTGCTCGGTGCCGTGGTGGCGGTGGGGCTCGGGGTCTTCGCGAAGGTGCACGAGCCCCGGTTCTTCGCGGTGAACGTCGCAGGCTTTTCCAGCCCGACCGCGGTCAAGTCCTGGCTGGCCACCGTGGCGGTGACGTTGGCGGTGTTCCAGATGATCTCCGCGCTGGCGATGTATCGACTGCTGCCCCGCACCCGTGACCTCGCCTGGTTACGCCGGGCGCATGTCTGGTCCGGCCGGGTGGCGGTGCTGGCGAGCCTGCCCGTGGCGGTGCACTGCCTGTATGCACTGGGATTCCAGTCCTCGGACACCCGGGTGCTGTTCCACTCCCTGTTCGGGTGTCTGTTCTATGGTGCGTTCGTGACGAAGATGCTGCTGCTCACCCGTTCCGGGCGGCGGGCCTGGGTGCTGCCGGTGGCAGGCGGGGTGCTGTTCTTCACCCTGGTGTACACCTGGCTGACGTCGGCGCTGTGGTTCTTCCAACTCAAAGGCGTGACGTTCTGATGATCGAGGACCAGACTCCCATGATGGACAAACCAGCCCCCATGATCACCCGCCCCCGCTTCCTGACCGGCCTCGGCCTCGGTGGTGCCGCCGCAGCACTGGCCGGCTGCAGTACCTACTCCGAGCAGTCGGAACCCTCGTCGACGCCGCCGCCGGCGGGCGCTCCGGCCGCGCCGGCTGCCTTGGCGAGCACCGACGAGGTTCCTGTCGGCTCGGGCATCATCGTCGACGACGTGGTGCTCACCCAGCCCGTTGCCGGCGAGTTCAAGGGGTTCTCCAACGTCTGCACGCACACCGGCTGCCGCCTCAACGAAGTCGCCGACGGCACCATCAATTGCCCCTGCCACGGCAGCAAGTTCAACCTGGACGGCACCGTGGCCCAGGGCCCGGCGAGCCGGCCGCTGGACACCGCAGCCATTGTGGTGGAAGGAGATTCAATCCTGGCCGGCTGACAGCCCGGCCAGCACAGCGGCCGTGGTGTCCGCAGCCGTCATACAGGTGAAATGATCACCCACCGACTCGACGATCCGCACCTCAGGGTTGATCGACCGCAACGCCTCCACGGTGGAGGGCGGAACCACCAGCGGGTCGCGTCCCACGGCACGCACCACGGTGGCAGGCATGGACAGCGCCCGCCAGTAGGGGCTCCAGTCCCGGGGCCAGCGCTGGCGCAGATCCTCCTGCGCGGCCTCACGTGATGTGGTGGGCTGCCACCGGCCGTCGGGCCGCTGGGCCAGCTCGTAGCGGTAGAACTCGTCCCAGTAGGCCGACCACGGCCTGATGTGCCCCGCCGCGCGCACGGCAGCAAGGTAGTCGCGCGGGTCGTCGACGGTGGCCTCCAGTCGGGACAAACCGTCGCGGATCGGTACCAGCGCAGCCGGATCCGTCGGCCCGGCGTGGTCGATCAGGGTGACGCTGGGCAGCCGGGGGCCGTGATCAAGGGCGACCTGCATCGCGACCAAGGCACCCAGTGACCAGCCGATCAGGTCGAATCGCCGGGCCCCCAGCGCATCGGCGACGGCCACCACGTCGGCGGCATGGCTCGACAGCCCGTAGCTGCCGGGCGCGCTGACCTCACTGCGGCCGGTACCACGCAGGTCGAAGGCCACCGCGCGGCGTCCTGACCGCGACAGCGCCTCGGCGAGATGGGTGTAGGCGGTCAGATTCGCCGCCAGCCCAGGCACACACAACACCAACGGCGACGACGGCTCACCCCAGCTACGGGCCCGGATCCGGCCCGACGGCAGCGGAAGGTCGAAATCCATCCGATGCAATCTACTTGACCTCGAACACCGGCCCCAGAGGCATCCCAGCACTTCGCAGCATGCAGTGCGGGGGGCGAAGTGAGCCCCCGAGGCGGGCCCGCTGGTCAGTAGTCGGATTCGGCGGCCAGAATCTCGGCCAGGTAGGCGTCCGGCCCTGGGGCGGCCAGCCGTGCCCGCGCCAGGGCCCGCACCCGGTCCCGCAGTTGCGCCGACTCGCTGACCGGGACGCCGACCGTCACCGCCACATCGGACCAGTCGTGTGCCCATGCCTGCGTCTCGGTCACGGGGAGGGTGAGCCGCGCACGCCCGTCGATATCGAGAACCCCTGCAGCAGTGACACTTCCGCTGCGGATTCCGACCTCGATACCGGACGGGTCATCGGTTCCGGCCAGCGCGACGGCGACGGCGGCCGCCGGTTGTGCGCCGGAAACGGTGACGCTCCAACTCACAGTGTCCTCGGCCGCGTCGAACACACCGGCAGGCACTCCCGCCCAATGGACGCTCGCGACTCCCCCAGCGACGACTCCGGGACCCGAGGGTGCGGAATCCACGCCTGCAGCCAGTGCGTAGTCCGCCTGCACCCCACCGCCGACCACTACCGGAGAGCCCGAATGCTCCAGCGCAGCAATGAGTTCCGGCCATCCAGCGGTACCAACTCCAAGGTCCGCGGCCAGGTCGGCGCAGCGGCGCACCAACCCCTCGACGCGAGGGTCACCGACGGCCAGTTTCTGCATCAGCGCCCGCCCGTGCGGCGCCAGCAACGCCTCCACGTCCGAATCCAGAGTGTCGTCGGTGAAGAAGGCATCGGCAGCGACGGTGAGCAGCGCGATCTCGGCGTCCAGCACAGCGGCGTCCAGCGCCATGATGCCGTCCCTCGCGCTGGCGGGCCACCACCGGCGCAACCAGTGTCCCAGCGCCAACCGCCGCAAAGCTGCCGCGGACCCCGGCACCACTTGCGCGGTGCCGGCCCCTTCGAGCAGCGCGGTATGACCGGATTCGCCGACCAGTCGCCAGAGCCAGTCAGCACGGGTGATATCGGTGAACGCGAAGACCGGCGGCTGCGCCGGATCATCGGCCGGCCAGGTCAGTACCGCACCACTGACCTCGAGTACCAAGGTCACCGGAATGTCGGGCGTCATCATCGGTCGTGGCCCTCCAGCATGGCCTTGATGCGTTGCCGATGGTCCAGACTCACCGAGCGAGCCACTCCGTCGAGCAGAGCCCGCACGTCGTCGACGTCGCCGCAACCGTCCTGCCACACGTCGCGGCCATGCAGGCGCGCCCACAGCCGGCCCAGATAGGGCCTGGCGAAACCGGCGAGGTCCTCGACCACCTGCCGTTGCCGGGGATGCAGAGGCATGTCGTCGGCCAGGCAGCGTCGGGCGTGCAGAACATACGCCTCTTTGCGCAGTCTGGCCTGGATCTGTCCGCTGAGGTGGTAGCGGGTGACGGCGTCAGCGTTCAGCGGTGACAGTTCCACGGCCACCTCGATGCCGGCCACCAACGTCGCCTGCGTGTCCTCGGACAACAAACCCCACGGCGCGCACGCCCGGTCCACCTCTTCGGCACACAGCACCGGAATGCCCGGCAGTTCCTCGCGGTCCAATGCCCGCCGCAACGTCGCCCGCACCCGGTCCACCACACTGCGGTCCAGGGGGCGCAGACCCGCTGGCGCTTCCGCGGTCAGAGCCGGCCGCTGTTGCGGCAGAGTCCGGCTCAGCCCCAACTCGACAAGCGACCACGGCAGATCCGGCTCGGCGGTGCGAGCCCTGGCCCCCAGCGTGTACGGCGTGGCGTCGGAGATCAGCGCCGTCCACACCCGCTGGCGGGCCACCTTCTCACGGTGACCGGCGGCCGAGCCGAGCACCGTGGTCAGGCCGGCAAGGAACGGACCGGTCAGACCGTCGCCGGGTCGCACGTCGCGCCAACTGGTGTGGAGTTGGCGCGCCAGGGTGTCGCGCACCTGCGGATCGGCGATGTATGCGTTGAGGGCCTCCACCGCGGTGCGGTCACGGTCGCCGTGCAACGCGCGCAGCACCCTCATGGCAGTCTGGCCGGGGTCGGGACCTGGCGCTCCGTGAGTGACAGCAAGCTCGAAGCACACCGGGAAATAGAGTTCCTGGGCATTACCGGTGGTGATCTTCAGCCGGCGACGCTCCCGCTTGAGAACCTCGAACCATGCCGCCGTCGCCTGCAGTTGCGGTCCGTGCTCCAGAATCACCGCCCGGATGGACGCCGCCGTCGCGCCGTCCACCGACGGCGCGGAGAACACCGCGTTCATCCGCAACCGCAGCACCAACGGATCGATGATGCGTTTCACGGTGCGCCGCAACGGCGCACCGTCCTCTGCGCTGAGCACATCGACACCGGCACCCAGAGCACGCCAGGCGGCGTCGATCACCGCGCGCCGCGGAACCGCGACGCTGACTGCCACATCGGTGCTCACGTGACTCAGGATAAGCGCTGGCCGTGACACGCGAAGTTGGGTTCGGTAGCCACTCACCGCGGTGAGGCTGGCCCTCATGTTCGACGTGCTGCTGCCCACTGTTCTGCTACTGATTGCGCTCCCCGTGGCGTACCTGCTGCGACCGGGCTCGGGTCCGACCCCGGTCGACAGCATCGCGATCGGAGTGGTACGCAGGATCGCCGAGGAGGATTGCGGCGACGGAGTTGGAATCCACTGTGTCACCGTCGATGTGGAGATGAGCCCGGGCCGGACCTTCGCCGGGCGATTGACATACCGCTGCGGCGATCCGGCGGTATCAGCGCTGCGTCCCGGCATTCCAGTGCTGGTGGCGTTCGATCCTGCTGCACCCGAGCAGCTTTCATTTCCCGACCAGACATCGGTGGTGCGGGCGGCGTTGGACCGTCCACTGGTGCGCACACACGGGGTTGTGACCGCTGTGCATGTCACCGGGCGCTCCAGCGAACAGTACCGGGAGGTGAAATTGGACCTCGTGGTCAGCAGGCCCGGCGGCGGGCAGTTTCCGGCGCACCATGTCACGCTGGTCCCGGCCACCGCACTCGATGACGTGGCCCCGGGATCGGTGGTGCAGACGTACTACCACTCCGGGGATGAGTCGACGGTCACGGTGTGTGTGCCGCCGGCGTGACCGCTCAGCGTGCACCGTCCACGGCGAAGCTCACCAGTGCCGACCAGTACAGCGGGCTGGCCGTGAGATCGCCGGCACGCCAACGGCTGAGCTGGGCGCGTTGCCAACGGTTCACCGCGCGGCCCGCATCAGCCTCGACGTGGGCGGTGTCGACGGCGATCACCAGCTCGGCCATCGGGTCGGCATCCGGGCCGAACCGGCGAAAGCCCGCGGTGGTGGGCAGCGCCCACAGCGTTGCCGTCACCAGCTGCGCCCCGCCGAGCACCATCGCCGCCGCCAGGCCGGTGGCTTCGTCGAACCGGTAGTCGGCTCCGGAACCGCAGGCCAGCAACGCCACTCGAGGCGGGATCGGCAGTGCCATCTCCCGGATGTCGGCGGCAGTCAGCGGACGGTGTGGCCCCACCGGCGAGGCCTTTCCGGGAATCGTTGCCGCGCAGCAGAGGTGCAGGGCCGCACGGTCGGCCACTCCCACCTCGCCGTCGGCGGCACTGGCATGCCCGACGTACATGAGCCGTCCGGGGGCCTCCTCGAGGCGGCGTGCCAACCAGGTGCGATCTGCGTCAGCACGTCGGAAGTGCTCGACGGCACCGAAATGGCGGACCAGCGCGCTCGCCGGATCCGGCCGGCCGAGCACGGAACCCAGCTCGGAGTCCGGGCGCTGGCCCGGTACGCGGGGATCGAGAAGCAGCAGCGACGGTGCGCTGTCATCCCAGTTACGCTGTGGGCGTGTCGCATTGGTGACGTTGGCGGGTACCGCCGACAACACGTCGACGAACTCGATGAGCCTGCGGCCGTCGGTGTGTTCGGCGAGGTCGGCCAGCTGCCACGGGATCGTTGCCGCGGAGGTCCCGCTGGTGGTGATGGCCTCGGCGCGAGCCTGCAGCAGCTCAGCCGGCGTAGGTCCTGACGTCGGACGAGCCAGCAGACACCACGGCACCGACGCCAGCCGCGCACTGGGCGCCACGAAGAGGGTGCCGTCCTGCGAATCGGCCAGCAGCTGCCAACCGGGGCCGGAGATCAGCAGCACCCCGAGGATGTAGGCCAGCGCCAGTTCACGCCCGGGATCGGCGAAACCGCCTGAGGTTACGGCACGTTCGATGGCCTGAGGGCGCGTTTCGCCGTTGTGGGGATCCGGTGTGGCGCCGACGATCTCCTGCACAGCCGCCAGCAGAATGGGTTCCTCGATGACCCAGGTGACGGTGCGCCACGGCTGTCCGACCACCCGCAGGCTGGCGTAGGTGGCAACGCCGAGATCGGCGAACCGCAGCACCAGAGTGCGACGTCCGGTCACGGCCATGTGGTCCACCCGGGGCCCTCGACGGTGACGGCGGTGCCATATCGCTGCTGGGCCAGAATTCGGTATCGGCCGAGGATGGCGGGCGCGCCGGGATCCATCTGCAATGTCGGCAGTGCGGCCAGTTCCAGTGGCCCGTCCACCGATGCAGTTTCGGTGGCTGTGGCGGCCCAGTCACCCCCGGCGGTGTGCACATCGCGGGTCGCCAGCATCCCTCTGGCACTGTGATACTCGATGAGCTGGCTGACGAGTTCGGTGTTCTCCCATTCCCAGGCCACCGCGAAAGCGCCGGCCAACTGCGGGGCCGACACTCTGGCCGCCCACTGCGACCGCCGGGCCGGGTCGGCGATGGTGAAACGGACCGAGTCGACGGCCAGTGCCGCGGGAATCTTGAGATCCGCCGCGCGCTCCAGCTTTTCCATAGCGGCGGCATGCCGCGCGGTGCCGCGTGGCTCGTCGATGACACCGAGGTCGTCGGGATCGGCAGCGTCGAAACCGAGATCGGCCAGTGCGGCGGCCCGCCAGACCGTGCCGAGTTGACTGTCCAGCAGCGCGAGCTGCAACCAGGTGTGCCGCGGCGCCGACAACAGCGCCTGTCGCGCGGCTTCGATGAGTTGGGTCGCCGCCGGGTAGTCACCGGTGAAGATACCGAACCAGCTGCGCTGCAGAAGGATTCGGTATAGGTGCAGCGATTTGCCGCCGTCTCGGGCAGACTGCTCGGCCTGCCGCCAGCAGTCGTCGGCCTCGTCCAGCAACCCGACCGCCAACCGGGTGAGCCCGAGGTAGAGCCAGCAGCGCGAGACATCGTAGGAGCGGGCATGTCGGGCGATCACAGGATAGGCCTGGTTGATCAGTCGTTCGGTGCTGTCGTGATCGCCCACGGCCCAGGCTGCCGCGGCCCGTTCCAGCTGAGCCCGTGCCGCGCTCAGTGGCCATTCCCCGGCAACAGCCCTTGCCTCAGCTCGCGACAACCACGGCGCGGCTTCGGACAGGCGGCCGGTCTCCACACAGAACCGGCCGTACTCCAGGGCCGCCACCACGAACAGATGCTCCTTCGGGTGTGGTTCGACGAGTTCGATCACCTTGCGCCACAAAGGCTCAGCCCTGGAGTACAGGTCGTCGTCGGTCAGGGCGACAGCGCAGCGGATGTGGGCGCGGGCGCTGAGTTCGTCGTCACGGAGTTGACCCAGCAGTGCGGCCGCGCCGTCGTGGTCACCTCGCGCGGCGGCCACGCCGATGTCGAGGGAGACAACCACCATCGGATATCGAATGAGCATCAGATCGATCTGGTGGTCGGTCAAAGTGACCTGGGCGGCCAGATCGGGCCGGGTACCCGCCCGGATGGCGACATAGACAGCCAGGCAGTCGCTGATGCGGCGGCGGCATTCGGCGGCACCGTCGAGAGCCCCGCGGGTCAGGTAGAGCTCACCGAGTTGGGCGAACACCTCCAACAGCAGGTCGTCGCGGACGGCCTGTTCGATCTCGGGGACCAGGCCCAGCAACAGATCCCGGGCCGCTGCCTCGTCGTCGGCGAAAGCCAACCGCCGGGCGCGCGCCAGTTCCTCGGGAATCGACACGCGCCCAGCATAGGTCTCAGCCGCAGCTGACCGTGATGGTGAACGGTTTGGTGATCATGCCTGCCATCGGGTTCTTCAAATCGGCGCCGGAGGCTTCACCGGTGATGGTGTAAGTGTCGCCATCCACCTTCACCTCCGCCGAGCCGACTTCTGCGCCCATCATGGAACTGACGGCCAGCGCGTTGCCGTCGACCACCAGGCCCAGCGACTCCACCTTCGGGGTGGCTTCGTCGGTCATCACCACGCCGAGGCCCTGCTGACCGCCGACGGATCCACTGCCGACGTTGATCTTGCCGGCCTGTTTGACGCAGCTCACCGAGTTCAGGTCCAGGCCGGCCAGATCAGCTCCGTCGACCTTGACGGAGGTGTCGCCGCCCGTGGTGGCGGATGCTGCCGTGGGTTCCTTCTCATCCGAGCACGCCGAGAGCACAGTGACACTCGCGATCACGCCGAGTGCAGCCGCGAGAACTCGCTTCATCGGGTCATTCCCTTCGTTCGTCGTCGCCCCTGTGGCGCCGACGTGTTGCAAGTACAGATCCCGTGAACCGCTACCGATCCCAAGTTATGCTCTGGCAGTGAGCCTGCTGAACATCGTGTGGCTGTACATGCGCGTGCAGCTGGCGGTGTTCGTCTGCGGGATCGTGGGCCCGATCTTCTTGATCGTGTTCTTCGCCGCACAGCCCGATCCGACGATCAAGTGGATGTACTACGCGGGCCTGGTGATCACAGCGGTGGACGTGATCATCGCACTGCTGCTGACTTCCCGGTACGCGGATTCACGCAATCAGGCTGTGGCGAAAAGCTTCTCGCCGTAGACCGCCGCGGGGTCGAATCGAGGAGTTCTCCCAGGCGATGTTGTCGAACGCCGATCGCCGCGAGTGCCGACGATTTGCCGAAATCCCGCGGGTGAATATCGTGGATCCCAGCTCGTTGCCGAGCCCCGCTTCACTATTCCTTCCCAGGACGGAGGACCCGCCGTGGCACTCAAGACCGATATCCGAAACATGGTGCACACCTACCCCGATCACTATGTGGTCGGCCGAGAAAAGGTGCGCGAGTACGCCAAGGCGGTCAAAGCCGAGGATCCGGCGAGTTATGACGAGGCGGCCGCGCACGAGCTCGGCCATGCCGACCTGGTGGCACCGCCGACGTTCACGGCGATTTTCGCCCTGCTGGTACAGCAGGACTTCTTCAAACACGTCGACGTCGGCATGGAGACCATGCGCATCGTGCAGGTGGACCAGCGCTTCGTGTTCCACAAGCCGATCCTGGCCGGTGACAAACTCAACGCCCGACTGGAGATCGACTCCGTCGACGAGCGGTTCGGTGCCGACATCGTGGTCACCCGCAACGTGTGCACCAACGACGCCGGCGAAGTGGTGATGGAGGCCTACACCACACTGATGGGCCAGCAGGGCGACAACTCCACCCAGATCAAGATGTCGGTAGGTGCCTCCTCCTGATGGACACCCGATCTGCCTTCGAACTGGCCTCCGTGGATGCGCTGGGCCAGGCGGAACTGGTGGCCGCGGGCGATCTGACCGCTGCAGAACTCCTCGAGGCGGCGGTGCTGCGGCTGGAGGCCGCCCGCGGCCTCAACGCGGTGATCACCGATCTGTTCGACCGGGGACGTGAGCAGGCCGCGAACCTGACCGCGCAAGGACCATTGGCCGGGGTTCCTTTCCTACTCAAGGATCTTGGCGCGTCCTTGGCCGGAACGCCTGAGGCCATGGGCTCCCGTGCGCTACGCAACCACGTCGCCACCGATACCTCGTGGGTGGTGCAGCGTTATCTCGACGCGGGGCTGGTGGTGTTCGGCAAGACCAATACCCCGGAGTGGGGCAACCACTGCACCACCGAACCGTCGTTGTTCGGACCGACCGTCAATCCTTGGTCTGCGGCCATCACTCCTGGCGGATCCAGCGGCGGTTCGGCCGCGGCCGTGGCCGCCGGGGTGGTCCCTGCGGCCTCCGGCGGCGACGGTACCGGCTCCATCCGGGTGCCCGCCTCCTGCTGCGGCCTCGTCGGCCTCAAACCCCGCCGAGGCCGAGCCTCTTTCGCCCCCGACGGCGGCCACGCCCTCGAAGGCCTGGTCAACGGCCATGCACTGACCCGCACCGTACGCGACAGCGCGGCGCTGCTGGACACCATCACCGGAGCAGCGCCGGGCGACCCGTACACCGCTCCCCTGCCCGCCATCGGTTTCCTGGACGCTGTAGGGCAGCCGGTCACCGGTGTGCGGGTGTTGATGTCCACCGCCTCGCCTTTCCCCGGACCCGCCACCGATCCGCAGGTGGTGGCCGCGGTCGAGAACACCGCGCGGCTGCTCGAGAACCTGGGCCATCACGTCGACCAGGGCGCTCCGCACATCGACGCGGATGCGGTGGCCGACGCGATCGCCGTACTGCACACCGTCAGCAACGCCCAGCTGCACGCGCTGGCCACCGAGGTCCTGGGCCGCGAACCCCACGAGAACGAGTTCGAGCCCAGCACCTGGGAGATGGTGCGCGAGGGATTCACCACCAGTGGCCTCCGCTACGCCGGCGCCATCAGCGCAGTGCACGCGCAGACCCGGCGCTTCGCCGACGGTATGCGCAATCACGACGTGCTGTTGGTCCCGACCCTGCTGACTCCCCCACCCGGGTACGCGCATCTGGATCAGCCGCGGGGCAGTACCCGGGCCTTCTTCGACGTCGAATTCGCCACCACCGGCTGGACCTCGCTGGGCAATGTCACCGGCTGGGCCGCGATTTCACTACCGCTGGGCACCACCACCGACGGTCTGCCGATCGGCGTGCAACTCATGGCGCCCGGCGAAACCGTGCTGCTGCAATTGGCCGCCCAGCTGGAACTGGCTGCGCCGTGGGCGGACCGCAGGCCCGCCGCTTGGGTGGGCTCCGACCTGGCCTGAAGCACGTCCGGCATCAAACTGTTGCGTGCGACACTTTGCGGATGGTTCCCGCGATCGAACGCCCCAAGCTGGAGGGCAACATCGCCGTCGACACCTGGCGGCAGATCGGCTTCGCCGAGTTCGGCGACCCGCAGGGGCGCGCTGTCTTCTGGCTGCACGGCACGCCGGGAGCCCGGCGCCAGATCCCGAAGGAGGCACGGGTGTTCGCCGAACAGCAGGGCATCCGGCTGATCGGCATCGACCGGCCCGGCATCGGCAGCTCCACCCCGTTCCAGTACGCCAATGTCGGTGAGTTCGCCTATGACCTGGCGACCATCGCCGACGTCCTGGGCATCGACAAGTTCGTCGTCGTCGGTCTGTCCGGCGGCGGGCCGTACACCTTGGGCTGCGCGGCGGCGCTGCCCGACCGCGTCGTGGCGGCCGGAGTGCTCGGTGGGGTGGCCCCGACTGTCGGTCCGGACGCCATCGGTGGCGGGGTGATGGGATTCGGGTCCGCCGTGGCCCCATTGATCGAATTGGCCGGGTTCCCACTGCGGATCGCGGCCACCGCGTTGATCCAGGTGATCCGTCCGGTCGCCACTCCCGCGCTGTATGCCTACGCCCGGGTGTCACCGGAAGCCGACCGCAGGCTGCTGGTGCGCCCCGAGTTCCGCGCGATGTTCCTCGACGACCTGCTCAACGGCAGTCGCAAACAACTCGCCGCCCCGTTCGCCGACGTCGTCGTGTTCGCCAGGGACTGGGGTTTCCGGCTCGACGAGGTGAAGGTCCCGGTGCGGTGGTGGCACGGCGCCTTGGACCACATCGTGCCGTTCGCGCACGGCCAGCACGTGGTGTCCCGACTGCCTGACGCACAGATGTTCCCGCTGGCCGGCGAAAGCCACCTGGCCGGACTGGGGCGCGCCGAGGACATCCTGCGCGCCATGCTGGCGTTATGGGATGAGCAGTTGCCGCAGTAGGTGCAATGCGATGGTGGTCGAGCGTTCCCGGACGTCGGCACGATCACCCGGCAGCAGCCTGGTCACGGTGCGCCCGCGTCCGTCGGCGGCCTGCACGCTGAAACAGACCGTGCCGACGGGCTTGTCCTCGGTGCCGCCGCCGGGGCCTGCGATACCGGTGATGGCCACGGCGGTATCGGCGCCGAAGCGGGTCAGTGCACCCGTCGCCATCGCTTCGGCCACCGGCTCGGACACCGCGCCGTGTTCGGCGATCAAAGCTGGATCCACCTGCAGCAGTTCAGTTTTCGCGGAATTTGCATAGGCCACCACAGAACCCAGCAGATACGCCGAGCAGCCGGGTTGGTCAGCCAGCCTGGCCGCCAGTAGTCCCGCGGTACAGGATTCGGCGGTGGCTATGGTGCGACCAGCCAGCGCCGCGGCCACCTGCTCGTCGACCAGAGCGCCGTCGGTGGAGAACACCTCGCCAGGATGCCTGTCCAGGAGCACCTCGAGCAGCGCGGCATAGACCGGTGCGGCCTCAGGCTCAAATCGTGTGACGATCTCCAGTTCGCCGCGGCGCAGGCAGGTGGTGATCTCCAGGTTGTCGAAACCGTCGACCCGTGTCTCGGCAACGCGCAGGGTCTCGGCCAGGTCGGACTCCGGCAGCCCGAACATCCGAACCGTCGCCTGCTCGTAGTGGGTACGCCCGGCGATGGCTTGCTGCAGTTCCGGAGTCTGCACCGCGGTGCGCCACATGGACTGCAATTCCCTTGGCGGCCCGGGCAATACGACCACCGTGGGGCTACCGGTCACCACCACGCCAGGCGCGGTGCCCACCGGTTGCAGAATGGCGGCACCCGCGGGCACCAGCGCCTGCTTGCGATTGGCGGCCATCACGGACTCGAAGTCCACCGTGCGACCGCGGGCGGCGCCCAGCCTGCGCAGGATGCCCGCGATGGTGTCCTCGAGGCCGGCATCGAGGACAAGGTCACGTCCGCAGAATTCGGCCACCACCGCCACGGTCATATCGTCGGCGGTGGGGCCAAGGCCTCCGCTGGTGATGATCAGATCCACGCCTTCTGCGGCCAGGAACCGCAGCTGGGCCTCGATGTCGTCGGGACGGTCACCGCACAGCGTGATGTGGGCCAGCTCCACGCCGAGTTCGAGCAACCGGTCGGCCAGCCAGGGCCCGTTGCGGTCCTGCACCCGCCCCGTCAGCACTTCCGTCCCCGTCACCACGATGCCCGCGCGTACTGTCACGCAGCGAGCCTACGCAGGGCTACCGCGGCGCAACTCCCGGCGCCCGGACCACCATCGGCACGGCCGGGAAGTAGGCGGCCATCTCGCTGCGACAACGCCGCAGTGCGGCGGTGCCGTAGCCCTTCTTGCGGTGGTCGGGGTGGATCCAGATGCGGACGTTGACCTCGCCGTCGAGCAGCTCACCGAACGTCATCCCGACCTTCTCCGCGCCTTCCAGCGCCACGAACCAGGCGGCCTCCTCGGCGCGCACCCGCGCCAGCGCAGCCCCGATCTCGTCGTCCAGACCCGCGGCGGGCGCACCGGAACCATCGCCGGCCGAACCGATGTCCTGGGTCCTGGCGGCGAAGATGTCGCGGTCGATGTCGCCGTCGAACGGTCGCAGGGTGAGGCTCTCATCCAGGCTGGCCGGCCGCTCACCGAGGGTGAAGGTGAGCTGGCTGCTGACGTCCTCGAGTTCCTTGGCGATGGTGCGGCGCGACTGCCGGGTCAGCCGGTCGAAGGACAGGCCCGCCACCGCCTCTGCGCCACGGACGGAGATCCCCAGCAGTTCGGCGATCTTGGCAACCGCCGCAGGGTGGTCTTCGGCGTCGACGATCACGTCGAGTACCTCGTGGCGTCGGTCCAGAGCCGTCAATAGAGCTTTGGAGATCTCACGCCGCGTCGTGGCGATGTCTTGGTCAGTCATGCCGCAAGAGTAATCAGCATTCGGGCGCTCGGGGTTCGCGATTTGCCAGAACATGTGCGCGCGGGAGGTCGACACTGAGAACATGCGCCCGCACACCCCTCGACGCTGCGCCGCTCTGGCGGCGGCGATGGTGCTGGTCGCCTCCCTGGCCGCCTGCGCAGGACGGGGAGCCGAGCCTGCATCGCAGGCACCGCCAGTACCCCGTCCGACGGTCGCTCTGGTCACCCATCAACCGCCCGGGGACACGTTCTGGGACCTGGTGCGCCGTGGTGCTCAAGCAGCAGCCGACAAGGACGGCATCGAACTGCGGTACAGCCATGATCCCGACTCCGCGATGCAGGCTCGCCAGGTCGACGACGCGGTGAAACAGGGCGTCGCCGGTATCGCCGTCACGCTGGCCGATCCGGCCGCGATGGCGCCGGCGGTGCGCCGCGCGGTGAGTTCCGGCGTCCCGGTGGTAGCCGTCAACACCGGCATCGGCGCATGGCGCGACCTGGGTGCCATCGCCTACTTCGGTCAGGATGACCTGGTGGCCGGGCAGGATGTCGGCAGGCGCCTGCAACACGAAGGTGCCGTCAATGTGCTCTGCGTCCTGCAGGTGCACGGGCACGTCGGGCTGGAGTCACGCTGCGACGGCGTCGACGACACCTTCGGCGGGCCGGTGCAGCGGCTCTATGTCGACGGGATTCGACCTCAGTCCGTCAAAGCGGACCTGGTGACCAAGCTGCAGCAGGACCGGTCGATCGACCGGGTTCTGACCCTGGGTGCGCCGGTGGCTCTGACCGCACTACAGGCCGTAGGCGAGGCGAACAGTTATGCCAAAGTCGTCACGTTCGACACCAACACCGCCGTGATCGACGCCGTCGAGCGCGGCACCATCGGCTGGGCGGTGGACCAGCAGCCGTTCCTGCAGGGCTACCTCGCGGTGAATTCACTGTGGTTGTACCTGTCCAACCGCAACGTCATCGGCGGCGGTCTGCCGACGCTGACCGGCCCGGCGTTCGTCGACGAATCCAATGTGGCCGCAGTGGCGCAGCGCGCCGAGGAAGGGACCCGCTGACACATCTGCCGGGCCCCGGGTATTAAACTAGAACACGTTTCAGTTTCCCCTCCGCCCCGAGCAAGGATTCCGTCATGCACACCTCTCTCTGCGATTCGTTGGGCATCGAATTCCCCATCTTCGCCTTCACCCACTGCCGCGACGTGGTGGTGGCGGTCAGCAAGGCCGGCGGGTTCGGAGTGCTGGGCGCGGTCGGCTTCAGCCCCGAACAGCTGGAGATCGAGCTGAACTGGATCGACGAGAACATCGGTGATCACCCCTACGGCGTGGACATCGTGATCCCCAACAAGTACGAGGGCATGGACTCCAACCTGTCGGCCGACGAACTGGGCAAGATGCTGGCCGACATGGTGCCCCAGGAGCATCTGGACTTCGCCCGCAAGGTACTCACCGACCATGGAGTGCCGTTGACCGCCGAGGACAACGAGAACACCCTGCGCCTGCTCGGCTGGACCGAGGCCACCGCCACCCCGCAGGTCGAGATCGCGCTCAAGCACCCGAAGATGACGTTGATCGCCAATGCGCTGGGCACCCCGCCGAAGGACATGATCGACCACATCCATGCCGAGGGCCGTCAGGTGGCGGCACTGTGCGGGTCACCGTCGCAGGCCCGCAAGCACGCAGACGCCGGGGTGGACATCATCATCGCCCAGGGCGGCGAGGCCGGCGGGCACAGCGGCGAGGTGGGTTCCATCGTGCTGTGGCCGCAGGTGGTCAAAGAGGTGGCACCGGTTCCGGTGCTGGCCGCGGGCGGCATAGGCAACGGGCAGCAGATCGCCGCGGCGCTGGCGCTGGGCGCCCAGGGCGCCTGGACCGGTTCGCAGTGGCTGATGGTCGAAGAAGCTGAGAACACCCCGGTGCAGCAGGCCGCCTATATCAAGGCGGGCAGCCGCGACACCGTGCGCAGCCGCTCCTTCACCGGGAAGCCCGCTCGCATGCTGCGCAACGACTGGACCGAGGCGTGGGAAGCGCCGGAGAACCCGAAGCCACTGGGCATGCCGCTGCAGTTCATGGTGTCCGGGCTGGCCGTCGCCGCCACGCACAAGTACCCGAACGAGACCGTCGACGTGGCGTTCAATCCCGTCGGTCAGGTGGTTGGGCAGTTCACGAAGGTCGAGAAGACGTCGACTGTGATCGAGCGCTGGGTTCAGGAGTACTTGGAGGCGACGGGCCGGCTGAACGAACTCAACGAGGCAGCGGGCGTCTGACGAGGCTGGCGGTCTAGGCGTAGAAGTCCTGCTGCCAGCCTCGGAACTCGGTGCACTCCAGTGCCAGTCCGTCGGCGGTTTGTGCGGCGGCACTGCGGTAGTTGGGGCACGGAGCGCCGATCTCCTGTACGCCGTACAACGGTGGCGAATGCACCCAGAACCCGGTGTAGACCGGGGGCCACTGGTTCGGGATGTAGTGGCAGGCGTACGTCTGACCGTTGTCACTGCGACCGAAGATGAACCGTTCCCAGCTGTGGCACTGGTAGCTGAGCTGCACGCCGGGGCCGAAGACCATGTTGGGGACATCGGCCATCGTGATCGCGGGGTCATTGGGGACCGCGCCGGCAGTGGGGGCGGCAATCAGGGCAGAAACAGCGGCAGCTGCGGCGATGCTCAGTCCACGCATGCGCCGAGCCTAATCCGGCGGCGCCGCCGCACCCCCGCGATTTGTCGATCTTTCGGCGAAACGCCAGGTGATGAACGAGGTGTTGGCTGCTCCGGGTGGTTTGCTTGAGAAACCATCCACGGAGGGAAGCCATAACCATGCCCACTGGCCGTCAACTGCTGGCAATGACGGGAGCTGCCGCCGCGCTCACCGCGGGGGTGCTGCTGCCCGGAATCGCCACGGCGGAGCCGACCATCACCAGCGACGAGCAGGGTTACGTCGGCACCAACGCACACTGCGACAGCACACAACTGGCCGTCGCCTACGGCCGGACCACCCGCTCGCTGGTGGCCATCTGCACCACACCTGCCGGCGGCTACGAGTATCGCGGCGTACGGCTGAGCGACGAAGCGGGCCTCAAGGCTGCTGCCACTGCCGCCGACGGCGGTTTTGTGGTGGAGAACGAGGGCGCCACCTATTCGGTGACACCGCAGCAGCTGCTGGTTACCGCCGAGGACGGCAAAGTGGTGTATCGCGACACCTGGGTGGAGTACGAGCAGCCACGCTTCACCGCTGAGGGCACCTCGACGTCGACGGCACCGACCACGTCCAGCTCCTCGACGGCAACGTCCTCGACAACTGCGATTCCCACAGCCACCGTGACCGTCACGGTGACTGCCGAGCCGACGGGTTAGGCCGGTCGCCGAGGCGGCGACGGAGGAGCCGGTGAGGCAGGGCCGGACTGCAAACCGATTAGGCCGGTCGCCGAGGCGGCGACGGAGGAGCCGGTGAGGCAGGGCCGGACTGCAACAAATCAGGCCGGTCGCCGAGGCGGCGACGGAGGAGCCGGTGAGGCAGGGCCGGCCTACAACAAATCAGGCCGGTCGCCGAGGCGGCGACGGATTACAGAAAAAGGTCAGGCCGGCGGCGGCACCGGGGCCGGAGCCGGTGCTGCCATCGGATCCACCGGCAGCGGGACGGGCGCGGGCGGCAGTGGAGCCTGCGGGCCGGCGGGCACACCCATCGGCGGCGGGGTATCGGCGTTCATCGGACGCTGCGTCAACAGCAGCACCGCATCCGCCTTGCTGACTTCCTGGGTCTGGACGGCGTGCCACAGCTCCCGCAGATAGGACACTCCGCTGCTCTGCTGAGGGCCGGTCGGGGTCAAGCTGGCGCCCGGCGGCAGGTTTTCGGGGCTGGACAGATGCTGCACCTCGGCCGGGGGCAGCGGGGCGGCCAACGGAGCGGGGGCACCCGGCAACGGAGCCGGAGCGCCCGGCAGCGGAGCGGGCGCGGCCAACGGAGCCGGAGCGCCCGGCAGCGGGGCGGGCGCACCGACGACGGGTGCCGGAGCCGGCACCGGGATCACCGGGGCGGGTTCGGCCGACGCCGAGGGGGCCGCGCCCAGAAAAGCGGCAGCACCGAGCGCGCCGAGAGCCGCTGACCAGACTGCACTACGTGTGTGGATCCGCACCATGCCATGTGATTCTGCCAAGCCGAGGGATTCGTTACACCCCCGAGAAAAGAACTCTCATCGACGACACATCTGGCTCACAGCCTGATCCTGACCGCCGCGCGACCCACCAGGGACAGGGCGTACCCGAGACCGACAAACCCGGCGGCGAGGATGACCACGTTGACGGCCACCTCGGCAGCACCTATGCGGCCCGCATCCAGGAAGTAGTACGGCGCTCTGCGGCCAAGGTTGTTCAGCACCACCACCGCCAAGCCCAGGTAGGCGGCCGGATAGGTCAGCCACGCCAGCGGCTGCCACCACCGCACCTGACTCTGGCTGTGTCCGACTAGAACCCAATCCACGAACGCCAGCACCGGAACCACCACGTGCAGCAGGAAGTTCGCCGGGGTGTAGCCGGCACTCATGTCGACCAGATACAGATTCCAGACCACGCCCGCCACCACGACGTAAAGCACCGCCGCGCCGCGCAGCCCGGCGCGCTGATCAGCGCGTGGGGTCACCAGAGTCCACGCATAGTAAGCCGCCGCGAGCAGGTTGGCCTGGTAGGTGAATGTCACGAACCGCCACAGCACACCCGACCGGGATTGGGTCTCCACGAACACCATCGCGGCCACCACCGCGACGATAATCGCCACCCGCAGCACCAGCCGAGCCATGCTGCGTTCATCGAACCGACGATCTCCCACCCTGGCGGTTTCTGCCACGACAGAACCAACTCCGAACTGCGGCAATCCGTTCCCAGGCAGGATCAGGAACACGTTTCAATTCAGATTTCGCCAACCCGCCACAACACTCTGATCTGCGGTGTACCAATGCCTTACACGGCTGCACGTCGCACAGACCATCTCAGGAGAACGCACTATGTCGACCCCAAGCCTTCCGCCGGACTTCGACTTCACCGATCCCGACCTCAACCGCGAGCGGCTCCCCGTCGAGGAACTCGCCGAGTTGCGCCGCACCGCCCCTATCTGGTGGAACGCCCAACCCATGGGTCAGGGCGGATTCGACGACGGCGGCTACTGGGTGGTGACCAAACACAAGGACGTCAAGGAGATCTCGCGGCGCAGCGACGTGTTCTCGAGCCTCGCCAAGACAGCGCTGCCCCGCTACCCCAAGGGCTCGACCGGAGACCAGATCGAGACCGGCAAGTTCGTGTTGCTGAACATGGACGCGCCGCACCACACCCACCTGCGCAAGATCATCTCCCGCGGGTTCACCCCCCGCGCTGTGGAGAGGTTGCGCGAGGATCTGCACACCAGGGCTCAGGACATCGTGGCCAAGGCCGCCGCCGAGGGCTCAGGTGATTTTGTGGAGCAGGTGGCATGCGAACTGCCGCTGCAGGCCATCGCGGGTCTGATCGGCATCCCTTTGGAGGACCGCAAGAAGATATTCGACTGGTCCAACCAAATGGTCGCCGACGACGACCCCGAGTTCGCACACCACGACGGCCGCAACTCGGCCATGGAGCTGATCATGTACGCCATGCAGTTGGCGGCCCTCCGCGCCAAAGAACCAGGCGAGGACATCGTGACGAAGCTCATCGAGGCCGACGTCGACGGCCACAAGCTCTCCGACGACGAGTTCGGGTTCTTCATGGTGCTGCTGGCGGTGGCGGGCAACGAAACGACCCGCAACTCGATCACCCACGGCATGATCGCTTTCACCGAGCATCCCGATCAATGGGAGCTCTACAAGCGGGAACGGCCCGCGACGGCGGCCGACGAGATCGTCCGGTGGGCCACGCCGGTGACGTCGTTCCAACGCACCGCGCTGCGAGACACCGAACTGTCCGGTGTGCCGATCCTCGAGGGCCAGCGGGTGGTGATGTCCTATCGTTCGGCCAACTTCGACGAAGACGTGTTCACCGATCCGTTCCGGTTCGACATCACCCGAGACCCGAACCCCCATGTCGGGTTCGGAGGCACCGGCGCGCATTACTGCGTCGGCGCGAATCTGGCCAAGATGACCATTGACCTGATCTTCGGCGCCATCGCCGACCAGATGCCGGACCTGACACCGATGAGCACACCGGAGAGGCTGCGGTCCGGCTGGCTCAACGGCATCAAGCACTGGCAGGTGAGCTACACCGGCAAGCGCGCCGCGCAGCTGGTCTGAGTCAGCCCGGCGGAATCGGGACGCCGGGCGGCGGCACCGCTCCCGGCGCCAGCTGCCACTCCGGTTCGTCGGGTCCTGGCTTGAGCTTGTCTTTGAACCGCTCCCACAAGCTCCTGGGTTGGGGCACCACGGGTGCCTGATACACCGGCGGCGGGGGCGGCAGCACCGCCGCGGGCGGCGGCGCAGGTGCCTCGGGAACATACTCCGGGACGTACTCGGGAACAACCGCCTCGGGCACCGGTTCCGGCGGAAGTGCCTCGATGGGCGGCAGCACCTGCTCGGCCACCACCGGAGCAACCACCGGCGGGGCGGGCACCTCGACAGCTGGCGGCGCGGCAGGTTGCGGCGGAGTGGGACGGGCCTGAGGCACTGCCCTGCTCTCCTGGATCTTCTCCGCGGACGCCGTCGGTACGGTCTCGGGAGCCAACTGATCACCTACGGCGATCGACAACGACACCACGAAGGTGACCGCGCCCGCGACCAGCATGGTCAGCGGAGCGGCGACGGGATTGCGTCGTGGCTTGGCGGGTAGCACGGGAACGTCGAAATCGAACGGCAGCACTCCACCGTCTGCGGAGGCCAGCGCCGCACCGTGCGCCAGGGCCAGCTCGGCTTCCGGCGGGTTGAACACCGGCAGCTTCAGCTCCGCTTCCAAGGTGCTGGCGGTGTCACGCAGGCCGGGTACGGATCCGACCATGAACAGTCCCTCTGGCCGCATGTCCTCGGCGAGCGTGGCACCGACCCAGTCGATGAGTGCTTCCTCGGTGTCGATGGCATGGCTGATCAGGACGTCGACCGAGTCTTCGGCGGTGTCGACCACGGCGATGGCCGCGGTGTCGGGTTCGACCACACACAGCGCGGTGCGCTGGTAGCCGATGACCCTGCCGATGCTGCTTGCCAGCGCTTCGACGGCGTCCGACAGCGGAACGGCGCTGACGCCGGTGAGACCGGCGCGCGCCATCGCGTCGAGGACAACCGAGGCTTCCAGTTCGGCGTCGTCGCTCCAGGTGACGCCGATGGAGGCCACGTTCTGGTCGCCGGCGTCGTCCTGCGCGCGCTTCAACGCAGCGCCGACCTCTTCGAAGACGTCGTATTCGTCGTGGCCGAGGGTGGCACCGTCGGCGCCACGACCTTCGACCAGCACGGACCGGACGTTGGTCGGGGTCACCGACACGCCGAGAACCGTGTCCATCACATGAAACTCCCTTCGTTCCCGGGCCGTGTGGGAGAGAACGGACCCGGGATCGCGAGGTCGTCACCGACTCGCTCGCGTGAGCCTACCGAGAGACTCTCGCCTTTTCTCTACTCCATCGGCGACCGGAATGCGAACCGGGATCAGTGTGCGGGGATCTCACGGGTGGGCATCGCGGCGACCAGTGGGGTGTCGACGCCGGTGGCGCCCACGGTCGCGGCGCCACCCGGGTCACCGAGCGGGGCGTCACGTCCCGGCAGGATGTCGGTGAAGAACGCGGCGTTGTCCTCGAGGTGGGCGAGTTCGGAATCGGGCAGGTCGGTTTCGTAGTAGATGGCGTCAACCCGGCAGGCGATCCGGCAGGCGCCGCAGTCGACACATTCGACGGGGTTGATGTAGAGCGACCGCAGTCCTTCGTAGATGCAGTCCGCCGGGCATTCCTGAACGCAGGACTTGTCCATCACGTCGACACATTCGGAACCGATCACATACGTCATGCCCACGACGGTAGGAAATCACGCGGGCCGCCAGGCGCGGCGAAGGTCCTTTTCTGTCGGGCAAAGGTCCTCAAAGACAGCTGTACGGAGTCTGGTTGGTGAAGTGCACTGCGGGCATGCCGTCGAGGTAGATGTAGTGGACGTCATCGGTCCATGAGGTGCCCGGCTGAACCCAGGGTGGGACGGACTCGGGATAGGCGACCGTGAAGTCGCGGAAGAACTCGATGCCGGCCGGACATCCCGGTACCTGAGGCGGAGCCGGGTTCCAGGCGTGCACGATGATTGGGTTGACCAGGCGCGGGCCCTCCGCGCAGTTCGGCCGGCATTCGATGGCGTCGTCGACACCGGTACCCCGTGCGCCCGCGGCATCCCATTGAGTCCAGGTCATGTTCTCCATGACGCTGCTGTGATCGCAGCCGTAGACGACGGTGGCAGGTCGCTCCGGGGCTGGCGATGCCGGGTCGTAGCAGGCAGCAAACGTGTACGACGTCGCTGGCGCTGGTTCGGCGACCGCGGTGGGCGTACCGGGCAGTGTCAGAGCAAGCATTGCGGCGACGACCCACAGTCGGAGTTTCACGGTGGTGATGCTAGTCAGTTATGCAATAGCCGGCCCTCCCTCCCCGGCTCGCCCCTCGCTCCGCTGGGAGTACCCCCACCGTCGCCGCATCGTCGATGCATCTAGTTCTGCCGCGGCAGCAGCTCCTCGGCGAACCTGGCGATGAATCCCTCGGGGTCGCCTGCATTGCCGGCCCGGATGACGAACTTGGTCAGACCGGCCTCGAGGTAGCCGTCGAGCTGGCGGTGCAACGCGTCCCAGTCCCCCGCCACCAGTTCGGTGGGGTCCACGTCGGGGCGGCGGGCACGGATGGCGGTGGCCAAGCGATCGGGCAGCTCGCCGTCGAGAACTGCCAGCGAGATCCCGAAGTGGTCGGCTTCGATCTCCCGGCCGGCCTTGTAGGCCTCGGCCTCGATGGCAAGCCTGGCCCGTCCGGCCTCCTGTGGGGTGAGGAAGCTGCCGAGCCATCCGTCGGCCAGACGCCCGATGCGTCGGAACGCCGCCGGTGCCGACCCGCCGAGCCACAGGTCCAGTGGCTGCGACGGGAGGGCTCCGACACTGGCCCCCGACACCGTGAAGAATTCTCCGGCGAAGTTCACCGGTGCGCCGGTGAGCATGTCGCGCACCAGTTGCAACGATTCGTCGAAGACCGCTGCCCGACGCCCTCGCGGCACGGTGAAGACATCGCGTTCGGCGGGCGTGGCTGACCGCAGTCCGAACGCGGGGAGCACCCGTTTGGGGCCGAGTGCGGCGAGCGAGGCGAGTTGCTTGGCCACCAGCACCGGGTGCCTGCCGCCCGGCAGGACCGCCACCGACGTACCGACTTTGAGGTGGGTGGTGCGGGCCAGGGCGGTGGCCATTCCGATGAAGGGGTCGACGGCATCGGAGTAGACCAGTTCGGAGAACCACAGCGAATCGATGCCGGCGGACTCGAGGGCGTCGACTATCGCCGGCAGGCCTGCAGCTGGGGTTTCGGGTCCAAGTCCGATGCCGAAGCGAACTTTCACGGTGTCCTCCAGTGCGAAGTGGTGCAGAAGTGGGTGTTATTGAATTACACTAATGTGACTCGAGATATTTCTGAGATAAACGTAAAGTTATGTGACAGAGATAAACTTCTGTGGCGGGAATAAATTCTTGTTTCGGTAGTAACGCATGCGTCAAGTGTTACGAAATGCCCATCATGAAGATCGTCGGGAAACTCTTCGCCATGGCCGCGTTCACCGGTGCGCTCCTCTACGGAATGCTCGCACTGTCCAGTGGCACCGCGAACGCCGATAGCGTCAACTGGGACGCCATCGCCCAGTGCGAGTCCGGCGGCAACTGGAACATCAACACCGGAAACGGCTTCTACGGCGGGCTGCAGTTCAAGCCGGCAACCTGGCAGGCCAATGGCGGTGTGGGCCATCCGGCCCAGGCCAGCCGTGCCGAGCAGATCCGCGTCGCCGAAAACGTCCTGGCCACCCAGGGACTCAAGGCGTGGCCCAAGTGCGGCGCCCAAGCGGGCACCCCGTACGCCGCAGTGCGGAACACCGTGACTCCGGGATCCTCGGCTCCGGCAGCACGTCAGCCTGGCGACTACATCCGGGCCACCATCAACGAGATCTTCGCACTGATTCCCATGCAGTCGCGCTGACCGCCCTATCACGAACAGAAAAATTGGCCACTCCACGGCCATTTCGGTCAATACTGGAATTACATTCTGATATCAGTTGCCGCGCAGTCCGTTGAGCGCGGACGTCATCTGGGCCTCGGTGTCACCGGCCAATTTCTCGAAGATCAACTTCATCGCCGGGTCCGCCAGTTTCCCTGCGCCGCGCATCGTCAGATCCGCCTGATAGCTGATCTGCGCGCCTTCCGGGGCTGCGGTGACCACGATGGTGTCGACGGTGGTCGACGACTTGTTGTTGCCTTCGAACACCACCCGATCTGACGACACCTCCTTGAGCGTGTACTCCAATTCCGTTGAGACACCAAAGATCTTCGATTCGTTGTGCCACCGGGATCCGACCACCACAGGTCCACTGTCCAGTCGTGTGCAGCGTTGGGTACCCGGGTCCCAGTGCTCGGCGTTGGCGAAGTCCTTGAGGTACTCCAGTACCTGCGCGGGCGGGATAGAGACGGTGAACGTACGAGACACGGTAGGCATCACGCCAGAGTCCCCATCGTCGCAGCGGGTAAACCCCGGCGCGCAAGCACGTCGCACCCTGCGCGCTCAGTTGACCTCGTGGCTCGCACTCGGCGGTTAGGCTCGCGCGGCATGGGGATCTCGACCCGCACCAACGGCCGACCACCGCCCGACGTGCCGCGCAACGGCATCGACCTGGGCACCTGGCAGTTCTGGTCCGGGGATGACGACGCCAGGGACGGTGCCTTTGCCACGTTGCGTCGTGAATCACCCGTGGCGTTCTTCCGGGAGCCCATGAACCCCTGAGGGTCGCGGTTTCTGGGCCCTCACCCGATACGACGACGTGCACTTCGCCAGCAGGCACCCGGAGCTGTTCAGTTCGGCTTCCGGGATCACCATCGGTGATCAGACCCCGGAACTGGCCGAGTACTTCGGCTCGATGATCGCCCTCGACGATCCCAGGCATCAACGACTTCGCGCCATCGTCAGCCGGGCCTTCACCCCGAAGGTGGTGGCTCGTATCGAGAAATCGGTGCGAGACCGCGCATGCCGACTGGTCACCGACATGATCGAGCGCCATCCCGACGGCAACGCCGAGCTGGTCACCGAACTGGCCGGGCCGCTGCCGTTGCAGATCATCTGCGACATGATGGGGATCCCGGAAGCCGACCACAACCGGGTCTTCGCCTGGACCAACATCATCCTGGGCTTCGGGGACCCGGATCTCACCGCCGATTTCGACGAATTCGTGCGTGTCGCCATGGAGATCGGTGCCTACGCACATGAACTCGCCGAGAACCGGCGCACGAGCCCCGGCCATGATCTGACCACCAGCCTGGTGCAGGCCGAGGTCGACGGCGAGCGGCTGACCTCGGCCGAGGTGGCCTCCTTCTTCATCCTGTTGGCGGTGGCAGGCAACGAGACCACGCGCAATGCGATCAGCCATGGCGTGCTCGCCCTGTCCCGCCATCCCGATCAGCGCGACGAGTGGTGGGGTGATTTCGACGCCGTCGCACCCACCGCCGTCGAGGAGATCCTGCGCTGGGCGTCGCCGGTGTCCTACATGCGGCGAACGGTCACCGGTGAGGTGGAGCTCAGCGGCGTGCGGTTGGTCGAGGGTGACAAGGTGACGCTCTGGTACGGCTCAGCCAATCGCGACGAGGCGAAGTTCGCGGACCCCTGGCGCTTCGATGTCCGCCGCGACCCCAACCCGCACCTGGGTTTCGGCGGCGGTGGGGCGCATTTCTGTTTGGGTGCCAACCTGGCCCGCCGCGAGATCAGGGTGGTCTTCGAGGAACTGCACCGCCAGATCCCCGACATCACCGCCACCGGGGAGCCGGCCCGGTTGCTGTCGGCGTTCATCCACGGCATCAAAAGACTGCCGGTCAGCTGGACTCCGGCCTAGAGAACAGCAGAGGTGGGCCCCACCGACGTGCAGAAGGACGTCGGAGGCGTGGTGGTCGCGGCGCATCCCCGTCCGCGCGCGGTGTAGTTCAGTCCGGGGATGTAGGGCGAGAGGTACACCTGCGCCGTGGTGATGCCGTTGCTGTTGTCGCAGCGACCCACCTTGCCCGGGATGGACAGGCATGCCTGCAGCACAGTGGTGACAGCGGATGGGCACGCCGCGGGCTGCATGGTGGCCGTCACCATTTTTGTGCCTGCGACCTCGACGACGTAGGGCGCGCTCAGGGTGTAGGCGCACTCGGTCGGCTCAGCCGTCTCAGCGGAAGCGGGAACGGCTGAGAGCACACCGGCCGCCATCACAGAGACCAGGGCCGCGAAACGCCGCATCATGCACGGAGCCTATACCGCAGCACACGGGGTAGCTGGCAGCTTCGGCGACGTCCTCGTAGCGTGGAGGCACAGACGAGGCGGAGGTCCCGGGTGAGACAACGATTGCACTGGCTGGCGATGCACGGCGTGGTGCGGGTGATCGCGGGATTGGCTGCCCGTCGGGGCGACCCGCAGGGTCGCCTGGTCGCCGATCCCGCGGTGCGCGCCAACCCCATACCCTTCTACGACGAACTGCGTCCGCAGGGTCCGTTGATCCGCTGTCGGGTCAGCTACCTGACCGTCGATCATGCTGTGGCACACCAGCTCTTGCGCTCCGACGACTTCCGGGTGATCGAGTTGGGCGCCAATCTGCCCCGCCCACTGCGCCGACTCGAAGAGCGCACCCGGACCGGGCTGTTGCATCCGCTGCGGCCACCGTCGCTGCTCGCGGTGGAGCCGCCCGAGCACACCCGCTACCGCAAAACCGTGTCCTCGGTGTTCACCACCCGGGCCGTGAGTGCGCTGCGAGAGCGAGTCCAACACACCGCGGAGGCGCTGCTCGACGAGCTGGCCGCCGAATCCGAGCCGGTCGACATCGTGCACCGGTACTGCGCCCGGTTACCGGTTGCGGTCATCAGCGACATCCTGGGAGTACCCGAAAGCGACCGCGCCCAGGTGCTGCAGTTCGGTGAGCTGGCTGCGCCCAGTCTGGACATCGGGCTGTCGTGGCAGCAGTACCAGCGCGTGGAAACCGGTCTGGCGGGATTCAACACCTGGTTGGGCCAGCATCTCGACCGGCTGCGCCGACAGCCGGGCGACAACCTGTTGAGCGATCTCATCCGGGCCTCCGACGCCGACGCCGTGCTCTCCGACGAGGAGTTGCGGGCGGTGGCTGGGCTGGTGCTGGCGGCGGGTTTCGAGACCACGGTCAACCTGCTGGGCAACGGCATTCGCCTGCTGATCGACCACCCCGACCAGCTGGAGTTGCTGCAACAGCAGCCGCAGCACTGGGCGAATGCCGTCGAGGAGGTGCTGCGGGTGGACTCACCTGTGCAGCTCAGCGCGCGCATCGCCCGCACCGACACCGAAGTTGCAGGAACAGTGGTGCAGCGCGGCGAGATGGTGATCCTCTACCTCGCGGCCGCCAACCGCGATCCCGAGGTGTTCGCCGACCCTCATCGGTTCGACGTCACCCGACCCAATGCCGGTAGGCATCTGTCGTTTTCCGGAGGCAGACACTTCTGCTTGGGTGCGGCGCTGGCCCGCGCCGAAGGCGAGGTGGGCCTGTCGGCTTTCTTCGCCCGGTTCCCGGACGTGGCCGTCGCGGCGGCGGGAACCCGCCGCGACACCCGGGTGCTGCGGGGGTGGTCGACGTTGCCGGTGCAGCTGGGCACTGCTCACACCCCCGCGGTGCCCTAGCTGCCACGAAGCAGCCGGCTGGAGAGCGCCGGTCAGCGGGCGTTTGTCTCGTGCGGCGCGGGGTCGCTCTGTTTGACGCGGGGGTCGATGGAATCGGCGTGAGCGCGTCGCTCCTCGAGATCCTCGCGCGAGGTCACGACGGCGTCGCGGTGAACGTCGGCGCGTTCGGCCAACCGCTTGGCCTCGGCTGCCTTGGCCTCTGCTTCTGCCTGTGCCGCACGGGCTTTGGCGGCGGTTTCCTCGGCCAGCGCCTCTCGCCGCTGCACCTTGACGGTCTCGGTGTGCACTTCTTCGCGGATCTGTTCGGCTTGGCCGTGGAGTTGTTTGTTGCGGCGGTTGCGGCCCGCGTAAGCCACCACTGCCAGCACCAGCAGCACCGCGACGACGGCGACGACGATCCACACGGTGGTATCCATCTCGGTTCCTCTTTCGCTCGGTCGGGTGGGCCGCAAAGAGGCACGGCCCCGTCAATAAGGCGGGGTGCCCCGATCTACGCCCACCAAACCGGTGTCACACCCGCCCGCCGCCGAGAGCCAGCAGCATTCCCTGCGCCGAGCCGGGCCAGGTAAACCGTTCGGCCTGTCTGCGTGCGGCGTTTCTGCGCTGCTGAACGGGCCTGCCGAGGATGTCCCCCACGGCCGCGGCGATGGCTTGCGGGTCGTTGTCAGCCCAGGCTCCGCTGTCGGTGGTGAGCACCTCGGTGAGCGCTGATGTCCGCGACACCACCGCGGGTGTTCCACATGCCAGCGCTTCCAACGCCGCCAGCCCAAAGGTTTCATGCGGGCCGGGTGCCAGCGCGATGTCTGCGGTGGCCAGGAAGGCCGCCACTGTCTCCCTGCGGTCGATGAAGCCGGTGAAGTCCACCGGAAGTCGCGCCGCCTGGCGTTGCAGCCGGGGCCGAAGCGGACCGTCGCCGACTATCACCAGCCTGGCGTCGATTCCCGAATCCAGCAGTGCGGCAACGGTATCGATACTTCTGTCCACTCTCTTCTCGATCGAGAGCCTGCCGCAGTGCACCAGCAGCAATTGCTCGGGGGTGGCCCATTGCCCCCGCATGTCGGCGCAGTAGCGGCGCGGATGGAAGAGTTCCAGATCGACTCCGAGTGGCACGGTCACCACATTGTTGGCGCCGATCCGGTCGAATTCCTCGCGGGCGAACGCCGTGGTGCACAACACCGTGTCGTAATCAGCGGCGGTACGGCGGTTGGCGATGTCGGCGGCGCGGCGCGCAATACGCTCAGGCAGGACCTGCCCGGTGAGCCGGTCCAGTCGTTCATGGGAGATCATCACCGTGGTGACACCGTGACGACTCCCCCACCTACCCAGGCCGCGCAGGGTGAACCGGTCGGACACCTCGATGGCGTCGGGCGCCAACTGCTCCAGCAGATCGGTGACGGGACGGGGCATGACCGCCCGGTAGCCGCCGGTGAAGGGAATCTTGCTGGCGGCCACCGACACCCGCACCACACCGGAGGCCAGCTCGCTGCGCGAGGCCTGCGCCCCGGGAACGAGGAGGTAGACCTCGTGGCCGGCCGAGCAGTACTCAGCGCCCAGCCGATCCACCGCTGTCCGTAGTCCCCCGGATCGGGGCCCGTAGAAGTTGGCCACCTGGACGACCCGCATGACTGCATTCCAACGGTCAGGCGTGTGCGGTCAACAACGGCCCGTCGGCCGGTGGGTGAATCTCCGGTGAACAGGGTCAGCGGGCGGGCGGGAAGTACAGCTCCTGCGCCGTCGAACACACCAGAGTGCCGTCGCGGCGGAACATCCGTCCGGTGGTCAGCGCCCTGCGGTGGGCGCTGCTGGCCGAATCCTGCTCGTAGTAGAGCCAATCCGCCAGATCCGCCGTGCCGTGCCACCACAGCGAGTGGTCCAGCATCGGCGAGATGGTGGCGACGTCTGCCCCCGATCGCGCTGCCAGCGCAGCCTCCATCGGAGTGACCGCCGACAGGTAGGCCACCAACGCTGTGGTGAGCAACGGATCCGACGGTGGCTCACCGTCGGGGCGCCACCACAGCCGGACCCCCGGTCCGTCGGGCACGGTGCGCCGCTCGAACCACTCCAGGCTGGACCAGACGCCGGGACGCGGCCACGGCTTCAGCGAATCCGGTTGCGGCACTGCGGGCATGACCGGCTGATAGGTGGCGTCCTCGGCCGCGGCCTTGCTGAACGAGACGGTGGCCTCCAGCAGAATGGCGCCGTCCTGGCGGGCGGTGGTGCGGCGGGTGGAGAAGCTGCCGCCGTCGTGCAGGGTGGTGACCTCGAAGTCGACGAGTCTTCGGGCGTCGCCGCTGCGCAGGAACTGGACGTGCAGACTGCGTGCGGCGCGGTCGGGCGGCACGGTCTTCGCGGCGGCCAGCAGGGCCTGGGCTCCGATGTGGCCGCCCAGGATGTGATGCGCGGGCCCGTCGAGCTGGGCGCCTCTGAACGACGCGGCGGCCGAAGTCTGGTTGACTCGGTGGAGTTCGAGGGTGGCGAGCACTTCGGGCAGTGTGGAAGTCATCTCGCGCATCATGCAACAGGAGGTTTTTGATGGCATTCGGCGGGCCGGTTCGTTCAGTGGTCAATGTGGTCAATTCTGGCGTCACCGCACTGACGCACGTCCCGGTGGTGGGGACGGCGATGCGGAAGGTGTTCACCGAGATCAGCTACACCGGGCGTAAGTCAGGCAAGCGATTCACCCTTCCCGTCAACTACCGACGCCGCGGCGACACCGTAACCATCTGGGTGGGGATGCCTGACCAGAAGAACTGGTGGCGAAACTTCCTCGGCGCGGGAGCACCGTTGACCATACATCTGCCCGAGGGCGACCGCTCCGGCCTCGCGGTCGCGGTGCGTGACCCGAAGGGGCGGGTGACGGTGACGGTGACCTTGGATCCGGTTTAAGCGGGTCCCAGGTACTGCTCGAACCAGTCCTGCATCCGTGTCCATGCGTCCAGGGCGGCCTCGGCGTTGTAACGCTCCCCGGTGTCGTTGAAGAAGGCGTGGTCCGCTCCGGGTTCGATGACGACGTCATGCGGCATTCCGGCGGCATCCAACGCGGCGCTGGCGGCCGGCTCGGTGGCGTTGACCCTGCTGTCGAGTGCTCCGTAGAACGCCAGCACCGCGACGTTCGCCGACCCGGCGAAGTCCGGGTTGTCCGGCGTCGGCCCGTAGAACGGGACGGCAGCGGCCAGTTCCGGCGCGCCGGCAGCCAGCAGCCGCCACACCAGTCCGCCGCCCATGCAGAAACCGACGGCCGCCAGCTTTTGTCCGGGGGCACGTCGGGCCAGTTCGGTGAGCCCGGAACGGAGATCGGCGATCATCACGTCCGGGGCGATATCGCCCAGAGCAGCGGTGGCGGCGGCGGGGTCGCTGAACGTGGCCGTACCGCCCTGGGCGGACAGCAAGTCGACAGCCAGCGCCGAGTAACCGGCCCCCGCGAGGCGGCCCACCACCGAGCGCGTCCAGTCGTTGAGGCCCTTGTTCTCGTGGATCACCAGTACCGCGCCCTCGGGCACGTCAGGCTGGGCCCAAGCACCCTGCAGTTCACCGGCGGGGCCGGCCCAGGTGATGGGGGTGGTCTCGACGGCATTCGCCATGCCGGGCGGCGGTTCGGCGGTGGTGGTGGTGGTGGTCGACGGTGCGGGCGGCTGGGTTCGGTTGGCCTCCTCGCCCGCTTCGTAGGCGCGCTCGTCGCTGCAGGCAGCGATCAGAGCCGAGGCTGCGGCGGCCGACATCCCGAGCAGGCCCAGGCGGCGTACCGCTTCGCGGCGCGGCATCAGGCCGTCGAGGTGGTCGGTGGCGATCTCTTCGGCGATGTAGCGCTTCAGCGACGTCATGGGGTCCAAAGTAGGCCCACAAACCGGTTATCGGCACGGACACCTCGGCGATGACGGCATCGGCAGTTTTGCTCGGCGGAGTGTAGTGAACATAATCGAGAATGTGTCCACCAATTCGTTGACACGGATTTCTGGAACAGGTTCTATTGGTGCTGTGACCTACGACACGATCATCCGCGGTGGCCGCTGGTTCGACGGCTCCGGATCCCCTTCCGCGGTCCGCGACATAGGCATCCGCGATGGCCACGTCGCGGCCGTCAGCGCCGAACCCCTGGATGCCACCGCCTGTCCTCAGGTGATCGACGCCGCAGGCCAGTGGGTGCTGCCCGGTCTCATCGACATCCACACGCACTACGACGTCGAGGTGCTCGGTGGGCCCGCGCTGGCGGAGTCGCTGCGCCACGGTGTCACCACCGTCATGTTGGGATCGTGCTCGTTGTCGACGGTGTACGTCGACGGCACCGACGCCGGTGACCTGTTCGGCCGCGTCGAGGCCATCCCACGCGAACACGTGATCGGGGCCGTAAATCAACACAAGACGTGGAACTCCTGTACGCAGTACATCGCCGCCCTCGAGGCAAGGCCGCTGGGTCCCAATGTCTGTGCCTTCATCGGCCATTCCGACATGCGCACCGCAACCATGGGCCTCGAGCGCGCCACCCGCGCCGATGAGCGGCCCACCCGCGCCGAGCAAGCCAGGATGGAGGCCATGCTGACCGAGGCCATCGATGCCGGCATGGTCGGAATGTCCTCCCAGCAGTTGCTTTTCGACAAGCTCGACGGCGAGACCTGTCGCTCACGCACTCTGCCGTCCACCTACGCCAAGCCTCGCGAGCTGCGGCGGCTCAAGTCACTGCTACGGCGCAGCGGCCGAGTTCTGCAGTCCGGCCCCGATATCGAGAATCCGGTCAACGTCGGATCGCAGGTGTTCCAGTCACTGGGACTGTTCCGCAAGAAGCTCAAGACCAGCTTGCTCTCAGCTGCCGATGTGAAGGCCAACCCCTATGCCGTCAAGATCATGGGTCCGCTGGCAGCGGTGGTGAACCGCTTCGGCGGCGACTTCCGCTGGCAGCACCTGCCGGTGCCCTTCGAGGTGTATGCCGATGGCATAGACCTGGTGATCTTCGAGGAGTTCGGCGCAGGTGCGGCGGCGCTGCATCTGCGCGACGAGGTCGAGCGCAACGAGCTGATGCGTGACGAGACTTACCGCCGGCGGTTCCGCAAGGAGTACGAGAGCAAGCTCGGCATCCGGGTGTGGCACCGGGACTTCTTCGACGCCCAGATCGTCGACTGCCCGGACCCTGCGGTGATCGGGAAGTCCTTCGGCCAGGTGGGCACCGACCGTGGCGGTTTGCATCCGGTGGACGCGTTCCTGGACCTGGTGCTCGAGCACGGGCGAGCGCTGCGCTGGCGCACCACCATCTCCAATCACCGCCCCGAGGTACTCAAGAAGCTGGCCGCCGAACCCGGTGTGCAGATGGGATTCTCGGATGCCGGCGCACACCTGAGGAACATGGCTTTCTACAACATGGGCCTGCGTCTGCTGCGCCACGTCCGCGACGCCGAACGGGC
Source organism: Mycobacterium sp. MS1601 (assembly GCF_001984215.1). Taxonomy (NCBI): domain Bacteria; kingdom Bacillati; phylum Actinomycetota; class Actinomycetes; order Mycobacteriales; family Mycobacteriaceae; genus Mycobacterium; species Mycobacterium sp. MS1601. Next base: position 5,574,450 of record NZ_CP019420.1, on the reverse strand, counting down.
GGGCCGGGAGTTCATGACCATAGAGGCAGCAGTGCACCGGCTCACCGGTGAGCTGGCCGACTGGTACCGCATCGACGCCGGACACCTGCGTCTCGGCGATCGTGCCGACCTGGTGGTCATCGATCCGGAGAAGTTGGACGCCTCACTCGATGACTACGCCGAGGAGAAGGTGGCCCAGTACGGCGGGTTGTCGCGGATGGTGAATCGCAACGACGCCACGGTGGCGGCCGTATTGGTGGGCGGGGCAACGGTTTTCCGCCACGGCCAAGCCACCGACCTGGTGGGTGTCACCCGTACGGGCAGCTTCCTGAGGGCCGGCGTTCCGGTGCCGGCATTGCAGCCGGAGCTCGCCGATGTCGGTTGAGCAGACCACCCGCAGCCCCACCGATACGGTGCTCGGGATGTGGCGGGCCCTGTCGGCGCGCGACTGGGATGCGGTGCAGACCTTCCTATCCGACGACTGCATCTACCTCGACGTGCCGGTGGGTCCGGTGGCTGCGGCCAAGGGTCCCGAGGACATCGTCAAGCGCCTCAAGATCGGGCTGGCGCCGTTGGCGGGCTACCAGAACTTCGACGGGCTGCTGGTGGCCGACGGTGAGCACGTGATGTACGAGCATTCGGAACAATGGGATTGGGCTTCAGGCGAATCCGCGACTCTGCGCTTTGTCACGGTGCACCGGGTGGTCGGCGAGGTCATCACGGTGTGGAAGGACTACTGGAACATGAGCGCGCTGACCGACCACGCTCCCCCGACCTGGCTGGCCGATTTCGCGACGGCCGACATGTCCTGGATGTACGACGCCACCGGCGAGGTGTGAGGCAAGCAGGTAGCCTGCCCGCATGTCCGAGCCGCCGCCGTTCAGCCCCACCATCATGTTGCTGACGGTGAGCCGAATCTGGGAGGCCGAGCTGGCCGCCGCGCTGAAGCCGCTGGGCCTGACCACACGCAAGTACGGATTGCTGGGCCACATCCGAGGTTCACCCGACATCTCGTTCAGTGAACTCGCCCGACGGTCACGCATCACCGTGCAGAGCGCTCATGCAGCGGTGACGTCCTTCGTGGCGGCCGGTTGGGTGGACGACGGTACCGCACATGCCGGGTCGGCATCGACGCTGCGCGTCACCGGCAAAGGTGAGCATCTGCTGGCCGCCGCTGCCGAGGAGGTCCGTCGGCTCGACGGGCTTCTCACCGAGCAGCATCCCGAGCTGACGGAGACGATGCGGGCACAGATGGCGCAATTCGTATCGAGAGACTCCACATCCTTCAGATAGACTGAAGGTTATGGAATCTGCTCTGCTGTCGATCCACGTGGTGGCCGGCATCCTCTTTGTCGGGCCGGTGGCCGTCGCCGCCAGCCTGTTCCCCCGGTACGCCGCCGAAGGACCGGTTGTCGCGGCCGTGCTGCACCGGATCACCCGGGTGTACGGGATCCTGGCCCTGGTGGTCCCCGCGGTTGGAATCGTGCTCGCCATTGTGCAGGGCCGGGCGACCGAGATCTGGGTGCTGATCGCCATGGGGCTGACGGCCGTGGCCGGCGGGCTCCTCGCGCTGCAGATCGCACCCCGCCAGCGTGCAGCGCTCACGTCGCCGGACAGGGCCACGCTGAAACACATCGGCATGCTCACCGGCGTGTTCAACCTGCTCTGGGCCGTGGTCGTGGTGTTGATGATCGTCCGGCCGGGATCGGCCTACGCATGACCAAGACGCTTCAGATGCTCTCCTGGCTCGAATTGCTCAGTGTGGCAGTGCTTCTGATCAACCTGGTCACGGTGCACCATCCCACGGTCTCGAGCATCCTCGGCCCGCTGCACGGCGGGCTGTACCTAGCGGTGGCGGTGACGGCACTGATGGGACGCGGACTGAGCACCCGCACCCGGTTGTGCGCCCTGATACCGGTGCTCAGCGGGCCCCTGACAGTGCGGAATCTACGGACAGCGACGGTCAGCGCATGAAATTCCGGCATTACCTGCATCGCCCGCCGGCCATCAGCGCCGGGCCGCCGATCTAGGCGGCGGGCGTCAGTGCCGCACCGGACCCGATCGCAACGGCTTCGCCGGTGTGTCCGTCCACCACCCAGGTCGGTGCCCCGAACGTGGTGAGCACGCGCTCGCAGATCTTGCGCCGCTGGCGCGCGTCACCGAGGTCTGCGGCGATCGCGACCACTTGCTCGGCGCTGCGCTGCAGCAGCATCCGGGTCAGCGCGGCGGGAATGCGCGCGGTGACGACCACCCGCGCTCCGCTGTCCAGGATCTCCCCGGCGGCTTCGTGAGCGATGTCGGTGTCGGCGTTGATGATGAGTACGACGTCGGAAGCGTTGGTGAATGCCATGGCCCCATGTAACTACCCCACGCTGTAGCCGCCGTGTGGCACGGATGTGAAAGGCATCAGCGAGCACCCAGATGGTAGATCCGCTGCGCATTGCCCGCGGCGATCAGATCGGCCACCCGAATCGCATCGGATTCACACCATTGCCCGCTGTCGACGAATCCGCCCAGCACCGTGGCCATTCCGTCGCGCCACAGTCTCGCTCCCAGGTAGTGCAGCTCGGCAGGGCCAAACGCGTCCGAGGAGTAGAGGATCTTGCGAAACGGTGCCATCTCCAGCAGCCGAGCGATGAAAGCCACCGACCGTGCGCCCAGGTAGTTGATGCTCAGACCGCCGTCCAGGTACACGTTGTTGAACGCCTGCGCCAGATATCCCGCTTCGCGTTCATAGGGATAACAATGCAGCAACGTCACCGGGGTATCCCCCGAGTTGCGCAGGAACTCCAGCAGGTACAGCGGGTTGGTGCGGTGCAGATCGCAGTCGCGGTCGCCGAAACCGACGTGAAACTGCAGAGGTTTGCCCAACCGCAGACCTTGGTACAACCCGAAGCGCAGCAGCGTCCGGTCGGTCAGCCGAGTGCCTCCGGCGTCGCGCCAGCGCTGCGCTGCCGCGTCGACCTCGGCCGCAGACGGCTCGGACAGGTCACCGTCGAAGCCACCGCGATACGCCAGGATCGATTTGGTACCCACGGCCGTGGCCGCCCTGCGGTCGAGAATGTCGGCGAACGCGGCGGCATACGACCCACTGGCCGCCGCGGCCTCTTCGGCCACCTGTTCCAACCGGACGATCTCATGTGCACGTCCGCCCGCCGAGGACGCCAATTCGTCGACTGACGAGACTCCGGAGGCGAAGCCGGTGTCGATCACCCAGTCGCTCACACCGGCGGCCGGCAGGAACACCGACGCCAGCTCCCGCTCCCCCACCTCGCTGCGCTTGGCCCAGTACTGCTGTGGATCCACGTGTTCAGCAAGACCGAGCAGAGGTGCACAGTGCTTACGGACGGCGAAACCGAGCTGGCTGTCGAAGGCGGAATCGAAAGCGGCCACGGGCTCGGTGTTCGCCTCGTTGAGACTGTTGTCGAAGCGGGCACGGGATCCAGCGGCCACCCAGCAGCCGTGCACGTGATGATCGATCAACGGCACCGTGGCGAGGTGTTCGGATAACAGCGACACTCTAGAGACTCCAGGCCAGCCGGAACTTGTCGGCCAGCGCCTCGGCCGGCAGTGCGCCGAACTGCTCGATCTCGTAGCGGCGCACGGCCACCAGGACATCGACGGCCGCGTCGCCGAGGATGCCGCGCAGCAGCGCCGAGGAGTCCAGCGCATCGATGATCGTCGACTGGTTGTCCGAAAGCTGCACCGTGCCCGCGCTGTTGCGCTGATCTTCGGTGAGGGTGGCCGGGTCCACCGTGGTCTCGGTGGGCAAGGCGGCCTTGCGTTCCACCCCATCCAGAGCCAGCCCCAAGATGGCCGCGGAGGCGAAATACGGGTTGGCCGAGGGGTCGACGATCTTCACCTCGACGTTGGCGCCGTAGGGATTGGCGGGCCCGCCGACCAGGAAACGCACTGCGGCCTCGCGGTTCTCGGCTCCCCAGCAGGCGAACGCCCCGGCCCAGTGTCCGGGCTGCATGCGCAGACCCGACAACACCGACCCGGACAGCACCCCTTGCGCCTGCGGCAGACCGGCGAGCACACCGGCCACCGCGCTCTGCCCCTCCGATGTCATCCCGTGCGGCCCGGAACCACCCGAGAACAGCGGCGCACCGTCACGGGTCAGCGAGAAGTGTTGGTGAGCACCGGATCCGACAGCACCTGCGAAGGGCACCGGAGAGAAGCTGACCCGCAGACCGTGGCGGCGCGCCACCCGGCTGACGATGATGCGCGCCAGCACCACTTGGTCGGCGGCAGCCACCGGCGTACGCGGGCGCAGGGAGAATTCGAACTGGTTGCCGCCATACTCGGGATGGAACTGTTCGATGCCGACACCGGCCGAGGTGGCCGCGGCGGTGACATCGCGGACAAAGCCTTCGTACTCCAGCACCCCGGCCAGACCGTACTGCGCCCATGCGTGTGTGGGCAGCGCCGCACCGTCGGGACCGACGAGCACAAACTCGAGTTCGTGGCCCACCTGCGCGGCCAGACCACGTTCGGCCAGCCGTTCCTCGATCCCGGTCAGCACGCCGCGGCTGCACGCGGGCACCCGATTCCCGTCCTGGGTGTAGAAATCCCCTGGCGCCCAGGCCAATCCGTCACCCAGGATGCGAAGCGCGGTCAGGTCGATGCGGATGCGCTCGTCGCCCACCACGCCGATATCGTCGGTGAACGCGATACCCGCCTGGTCGATGGCGAAACCGTGCCAGACCGGGCTGGCGCCAAGGCCGGGGTCGGCGAAGGCGTTGACCCGCATGATCGGGACGGTCTTGGCGTGGGTCAAACCTGCGGGGTTGACGACGGTGCCGACCACAGTGACGACACCGTTGGCTTCGAGTTGGGCAAGTGATGCTGCCGGGGCGGGCGTGGCTGTCATACAGCCATCATGCCGGTTAGGTGCGGCTGGGGATGGTCAGCTTGCAGGTCTGCCCGATGTCGAGGGTGCGCAGCATCCGGCCCATGCCCACCCACATGGCACACGACAGCGCCAGATCGGTCATCAACTCGTCGGAGAAGTGAGACCGCGCCCGATCCCAAAAGTCTTCGTCATCACGCAATTTGGCGTGTTCGGTTCCGAATCGGTGTGCGAACTCCGCCGCGATCCGCTCCTGTTCGGAGTACCCCTCCCAGGTGCGCCACTGCTCGGCATGGTCGTAGAGATCCTCGTCCACACCGGCCGCCGGCCCGTCGGCGTCACGGGTGTTGATGCATACCGCACATTCGTTGTCGTGGGCGATGACGATGCGCGCGAGTTCACGCACCCGCAACGGCAGCCGGTTGTTGTTGTACACGGCGTGGGTGAAGCCGGCCATTGCGGTGCCGATCTCCGGGGACTTCAGAATCCAGCCCGCAACATCGTCGTCAGGGAACTCTCCGATACGGCTCATTCCCGGGATGCTACGCCGGCGAACCCGGAACGGTAACGCGTTCTAATTTTTCGTTCCAGTCGGGCTGCAGCAGCATCCGATGCGCAATGCGCTCCAGCGCGGCCTCGACCTCCACCCGGTCGGGTCGGCCCTCGAACTGAGGATCGTCGGCCAACTTCTCCAGGATTCTGCCGACGATCGCCGCCGACGCCACGTCCACCTGTCGCACCCCGGCCTGGGTGAGCCACAACTGATCGCCGGTGCGCAGCGCATAACCATCGGCCACCAGGTTGTCGAACGTCGGCTCCAGCACTTCGAACGGCATCCGCAACCGTTCGCCGATCTCGGTGAGACGCGCGGTTCCGAACACCTGGTTCTGCCGGTAGATCTGGACCAGCGCCCACAGCCCGGCCACGTCCATGTCGCAGCCGTAGCGTCCGGCGATGTGACGCAGCCGGATCTCCGGCGAGGCACGGAACATCCGACCCACGGCCGTCTCGAGGATCTTCTCCGGCGAGTCCGCGCCGGGCATGCCGAAGCCCTCGCCGAGATCCGACGCGGAAACGGCATCGATGTCGCGCAGCGGCACCTCTTTGAGGAACAGCGACACCACGAACCCGATCACCGCCACCGGTACCGCGCACAGGAACACCAGTCCGAGTGAGTCGGCGTAGGCATCGACAATCGGCGCAGCCACCTCCGGGGCCAGTTCGTGCAGCGCTTTCGGCGAGTCGGCGGCAGCCGGGGGTGCTCCGCCGGCCGCCAGCGCAGGAGCGAGCCGGCTCGCCAGGAAGTTGGCGAACAGCGACCCGAAGATGGCCGCCCCGAACGAGCTGCCGATGGTGCGAAAGAACGTCACGCCCGAAGTCGAGACTCCGAGGTCTTCGAAGCGCGCGGTGTTCTGCACCGTCAGCACCAGCACCTGCATGCACAGTCCGATGCCCGCACCCAGGATGAACAGGTACAGCGATTGCAACCAGATCGAGGTGGTGGCGTCCATCCGCGACAGCAGGAAGAAGCCGACGCTCATGGTGGCGGTGCCTGCCACGGGGAAGATCTTGTAGCGGCCGGTGCGGCTGACGGTCTGGCCGCTGCTGATGGACGTGAGCAGCAACCCGGCCACCATGGGCAGTGTCCGCAGTCCGGATTCGGTGGCCGACACCCCGTCGACGAACTGCATGAAGGTCGGCAGGAACGTCATCGCGCCCAGCATCGCGAAACCCACGATGAAGGCGAGGATGCAGCAGACGGTGAACACAGGGCTGCCGAACAACCGCATCGGCAGGATGGGCTCTGCGGCCCTGGTCTCCACCCAGACAAAAACTCCCAGAGCCACCGCGGATCCGGCGAACAACGCGATGATCACCGGCGACGTCCAGGCGTACTCGCCGCCGCCCCAGCTGGTGGCCAGCGTCAGACCGGAGGCACCGAGGCCGACGAACAGGATTCCCGCGTAATCGATGACCGGCCGGCCGGTCCGTGCCAGTGCGGGGATGGCGGCGGCTCCGACCAGCAGGACGACGACACCGACGGGAACGTTGACCCAGAAGGCCCAGCGCCAGCTCAGGTGATCCGTGAAGAACCCACCGAGCAGCGGTCCGATGACAGTGGTGACACCGAACACCGCACCGAGTGCCCCTTGGTAGCGGCCACGTTCCCGCAGCGGGATGACTTCGCCGATGACGGCCATGGCGGTGACCATGATGGCGCCACCCCCGATGCCCTGCAGCGCGCGAGCCGCCACGAGCGTGGTCATGGAATTGGCCAACCCGCACAGCACCGAACCCAGCAGGAAGAACACCACCGACACGCAGAACACCTGTTTGCGGCCGAACAGGTCCCCGAGCTTGCCGACGATGGCAGTGGCGATGGTCGAGGCCAACAGATAGCTGGTGACCACCCACGCCTGGTGCCCGGCGCCGCCGAGATCGGCGACCACCGTCGGCAGCGCGGTGGCGACGATGGTCTGGTCCAGCGCGGCAAGCAACATTCCGAGCAGCACCGCAACGAAGATGAAGTTGCGGCGCCGAAGGCTGATCAGAGTGGAGCCGGCCGACTCGTCGGGTGAGTTCGACACAATGGTTAGTTAAACTAGCATAATTTTGCGCTGGCCGAGCGTCAGGCCGCTGGCGGCGGTGTATTGCTCGAGAACATGCGGCGTGGGTTCCCCGGTGAATGTCTGCGAACCCTCCAGCTGCCACGCCGGCGGGGTGTCACCGCCTGCCAGCACCCAGGCGGCCTGCTTGGCAGCGCCGAGTGCGACGTACTCACCCGGGGTGGGCACCTCCACGGCACGACCCAGCACGGCGGGCGCGATCTGACGGACGGCAGCCGAACGGGCGGCACCCCCGACCATCAGCACCCGCTCCACCGCCACGCCCTGCTCGGCGATCTTGTCCAGGCAGTACGCCATGGACGCCAGCAGCCCCTCCACCGCGGCACGCGCGACGTTCGCAGGCGACAGGTTGGTGGTGCTGACGCCCTGAAGCGCACCGCGGGCGTCGGGCAGGTTGGGTGAGCGTTCCCCGTCGAAGTACGGGATCCACACCAGACCTTCGGATCCTGCGGGCGCCGACAGTGCCAGCTCCGAGAACCGGTCGAGGTCAACACCCAGCATCTTGGCCACCGCCGCCAGCACCGGTGCGCCGTTGAGAGTGCACACCAGCGGCAACTGCCTGCCGGTGGCGTCGGCGAACCCGGCCACGATGCCGTCGGGATCATGCGAGGCGGTCTCACCGACCGCGCTGATGACCCCCGAGGTGCCCAACGACATCACGCAGTCACCGGATGCGGCACCCAGACCCAACGCGGCGGCAGCGTTGTCTCCCGCACCGGGGCCCAGTGGAGCACCCCGGTAGCTCAACGCCGTCTCAGACGGGCCCAGCACCCGCGGCAGCTGCGGCAACCGACCGCGGGTGGCCAGCAGCAGCAGGTCTTCTTTGTAGGTGTCGTCGGCGGCGGAGAAGTAGCCGGTGCCGCTGGCATCGCTGCGGTCGGTGATCAGGTCCCCGATGTCGCTGGACCCGGAGAGCTTCCAGGTGAGCCAGTCGTGCGGCAGGCATACCGCCGCGGTGCGGTCGGCGTTGTCCGGCTCATTGTCAGCCAGCCAGCGCAGTTTTGTGGCGGTGAACGACGCCACCGGTACCAGCCCGGTCTCCTGCGCCCACTTCGCGGCGCCGCCCAGTTCGGCGATCAGGTCGACGGCCGCCTGAGCGGATCGGGTGTCATTCCACAGCAGCGCTTTTCGCACCACGTCACCAGAGGAGTCCAGGCAGACCATGCCGTGTTGCTGGCCACCCACGGAGATGGCCTCGACATCGTCGAGGCCGCCCGCTCCGTCAATGGCGGTTTGCAGCGCGTCCCACCACGCCGCCGGATCCACCTCGGTTCCAGCGGGATGCGGCGCCGAGGCCGAACGGACGATGGCGCCGGTGTCGGCGTCACAGATCAGGACCTTGCTCGACTGCGTTGAGGAGTCGATTCCAGCGACGAGTGTCACGCCGACGAGATTACGCGCCCCGTCGGGGCCGACCGATTACTGCGGTGGCCGCGCGACACATTGCGCGAGATAGAGCTGCTCGCCCAGCTTGTCCATCAGCTCCAGCTGAGTCTCGAGGTAGTCGATGTGCTCTTCCTCGTCGGCCATGATGGTCTCGAGCAGCTTGGCGCTGGTGCTGTCCTGCTTCTCGCGGCACATGATGATGCCGGGTCGCAGCCGCTCGGCCACTTCGTACTCCACGGCAAGGTCGGACTCGAACTGCTCGCGCAGAGTCTGGCCGACGCGCAGCGAGAACAACCGCTGATAGTTCGGCAGGCCGTTCAGCAGCAGGATGCGGTCGGTGATCATCTCCGCGTGCTGCATCTCCTCGAAGGATTCCTTGCGAGTGTGCGCGGCCACCTCGGTGAAGCCCCAGCTGTCCTGCATCTTGGAGTGCAGGAAGTATTGGTTGATCGCAGTCAGTTCGCTGGTCAGCTGCTCGTTGAGCAACTTCAGCACGTCCGGATCGCCTTGCAACATGAGGGCTCCTCAGGGCACAGAAAAGTGGGCTGTGTCGGTAACGCCGCGTGCGGGGCGCTGGGCTGTGCGCCATCCCGCCGCTCTATTGAATCTAGCCCAGAACATCAGTCAAAGCACACCCGAATCACCGAGAAAAACGTCATCTACCTGCGGTTTTATCATAGGCACACCTAACTGAGGCCGCCCTAACATTTCCCTGCAAGTTAGGTTAGACTGCGCTAATCATGCGGATCGAACTGTCTCCGGGAGCCTGATGTACGTCTGCCTGTGCACCGGCGCCACCAGCCACTGCGTGGCCGATGCGGTCAGCAAGGGGGCGTGCACCTCGAAGCAGGTCGCCGCGGCCTGCGGGGCCGGATCGGACTGCGGCCGCTGCAAGATGACGGTGCGCGCAATCATCGCCGCAACGCTGGCCGGGCAAACTGCCGTCGCTTCCTAGCTCTTCGGCCGATTGAAGTCCGCCAACGCCTCGACGTTGGCCGCGGCCCCCATCAGTTCCACAAAACACTGGTTCTCCCGCGCCCTGGCCGCCTCGATCTCGGCCCGCATCGGCGCCACCATGGTTGCCTTGACGGCTTGCAGGCTGGCGATCGGCCGCGACGCCAGCGTCTCGGCGTGCCTGCGCGCCTCGCCCAGTAGATCCTGCGGCTGGCATACCTTCCACACCAGGCCCATGCGCAGCGCCTCTTCTGCACCCACCCACTCCGAGGACATCAGCAGCCAGGCCGCGTTCTGCCTGCCGATGAGCTGCGGCAACAAATAGGACGACGCCGCCTCCGGCGCCACCCCGAGGCTGGTGAACGGACACTTGAGCTTGGCCGTCGTGGCCATGAAGGCGATGTCGGCGAAGCCCAGAATGGTGGTGCCGATGCCCAGGCCCAGGCCGTTGACCGCGCAGATCAGCGGCTTGGGGAACGCGGTCAGGGCATCGATCAGGCCCATGAAGCCGTGCTCGCCGGGGGTGAAGCCCGGGTCGGTGATCCTGGCTTGCATCTCCGCCAGGTCGGTGCCCGCACTGAACGCGCGACCGGTGCCGGTGATCAGGACGACGGCCACCTCCGGATCGTCGGCAGCATCACGCAGGGCGACGGTGGTGGCGTCGTACAGAGCCTCGTTGAATGCGTTGAGAGCGTCCGGACGGTTCAGGGTGAGTGTGCGTACCCGGTTGTCATCGGCAATCTGCAGTGTCACGCTTCTGAGACTAGAGGGTCTAGTTGGAGTGGACGCGAGTCGGTGTGATCAGGACCGCACGGTCGTCATGCGGGTACAAACGGGTCGCGCCACACGTAGCGGCTGGTGGGAATGGTGTCGACGTTCTCGTTGGCGCCGAATGCCGATGTACTGGCGACCATCCGGGTGATCCGCCGGCCCAGCTCGTCATCGTCGTCGGCACCGAAGAATGCCCTGATGTCGGAGACGGCGGCGTCGGGGAACAGTTCCTCGACAATGGCGGCCAGTTCGGGTGCACCGGGACTCAGTGCTCGCACCACCGCGTTCTGTACGTAACCGAACGTGGCCTGGGTATCGATGGCCACCGGCGTGTGGTCGATGTGCCAGCGGTGCCGCCAGGTGGACTCGTCCAGTTCGGCGGGCCGTCGCAGCAGCGCAATATTGGCCAATCCCGTTGTCCGCGAGCCAGGTTCGCACGTCGGCGGCGGCAGCGGCGTCGATTCGGTGACCAGGTAGGCGAATACGTCGGCGGCGTTCTTCTCCAGGATCGCCAGCACCGACGAGACCTGAGGGCCGTAGGACTGTTGCGCCCAGATACTCACCACGGCGTCGGCGGGCGGGTCGAGCACCGACAGTGTCATCATCGAATCGCGCACCGCGGCGTCCTTGACGTTCACCGCCAGCCCGGGTACCCCCAGGTCCAACAGCTCACCGGCGACGGGCCCGCGCAACCGCGCGCACCAGTCTTCGTCGGCCGCCTCAGCGCGTAGCACGAAGATGATCTTCTCCATGGACGCCGAATGTACCTGCTGGACAACGGCGCATAATGACTTCCATGAAGCCGGCATGGCCGTACGTCGGCGAGGTCGCACGCAGCCTGCTCGGTGTGCTGCTCGCGGTGGTGTTCGCGGTGCAGTGGGCTGACCCGGTGGGCGCCATGGCGGCGGGCGGCGGCGCGGCCATCGCCGGTGCCACGGCGCTGCAAGACAATCCGCGGCGCCTACGGTCAGTGTTGACGGTATCGGTGGCCGCCGGGGTGGCAGTGCTGCTGGGTTCGGTGTCGGCAGGACACGGTCCGCTGCCGGTCCTGGTGGTCCTGATGTGGTCGGCGGGCGCCGGGATGCTGTGGGCAGTCAGTGCCAACGCGGGGCTGGTGGCGACCGCTCTGGGGGCGCTGCTGGTGTGCTGTGGCCATACGCCGGTCTCTGTGCAGCAGGCGCTGGCCGTCGCACTCTTGGCCATCGGTGGCGGCCTCACCCAGGTGGTGCTGGTGGCCGCCTGGCCGCGACAACACTGGCGGGTACAGCACGCCGCGCTGTCGGCGGCGTACCGTTCGGTGGCCGACGGCACCCGGCAGCTGGCGGCTGATCCCGCGGCGAGTTTTGACGTCACTCCGCTGCTCGCTCTGCGGGACACCTACACCGTCACCGAGCGCCAGGCGCGCCGGCGGCCGCCCGCCTTCCGTGGCCTGTTCGGCCTGCCCGAGCAAGTGGCGATGGCGGTGACCACACTGCGCGCCGTCTCCCCCGATCGTGCCGCGCACGCCGTCCTCACCGCGTCCGCCACGGCGCTCGACCGCATCGCCGACGGTTCACGCGCCGACGCCGAAGCGGCCCTGGCGGAGCTCGATCCCGCCGTCGACCGGGTGCCGGCTGCCGCACTGTTGCCGGCCAGACGCCTGCAAGCTCAACTACACGAGGCGGCGTCCTTGCGGTTCGCGGGCTCGATGGCTCCTCTGGGCACGCTGAAATCGGCGCGAAAGCTGTTGCGCGCCCAGCTGTCCTCGAACTCGCCGATCCTGCGCCACGCCCTGCGCCTGAGCGTTGCCGCAGGGCTGGGTGCCGGTCTGGCCGCCGTGACGGGAATCGCGCAGGGTTACTGGATCGCTGTGACGGTGCTTCTGGTGCTGCGCCCGGAGACCGCTCACACCTACACCCGGTGTGTGGTCCGGGTGGCTGCATTGGTTGCCGGCGTGGTGGTGGCCACCGGCGTGACCGTGCTGTGGCATCCCAGCGGCATCGTCGCGGCGGTGCTGGCCACGGCATTGGTGGGCGTGGCGTATGCCGTGTCCGGCGTCGGCTATGTGCCGGTCACCGGGGCGCTGGCCATGGGGATCGTCTTCCTGGCCGATATCGCCGGCTCGGTGCACAGCGACGCTCTGGGCGAACGGGTACTGGCGGCGATACTCGGCGGTGCGCTGGCCATCGGCAGCCACGTGCTGCTGCCGGATCGTTCACTGGTGCGCCTCGATCAGCGCGCAGGTGAACTCCTCAAAGCCGAAATCGATTATGCGGCAACAGTCATTCGCGCTGTTGTGCACCCACTGACCGATGCCGAAGCCGTCATCGCCGCTGCCTGGGACCGCACGGTCCGGGCCAGGTCGGCGTTCGAGGCGGCCAGTGGCAGCGCCCGGGCCGATGCCCCGGAGGTGCGCCGGTGGCTGACCACCTACCGTGCGGGAATCAACGCGGTGACCGCGTCGTGTGCGGTGCTGGAGCGCTACGTGCCGGCCTCGCGGAGCCAGACTGTGGACCGCCGGTTCGTGGTCGCGGTGGACGATTTTGTCGACGCACTGCGCGGTGAGGTTCCCAGAGCCGGGCAGGCCTGGACCCTGGATGCCACTCATCTGGTGGCCACCGAGCAACAGCTGCGCGAGTCGGCGACCTATCTGGACAAGAGCCACGTCGCCCAACGCGTCCTGGTAAGCGAGATCGAGACGATCACCCGTCAATTGATGACGGTCGCCGATGCATGACAAGAGCCTGTCGCATTCGGCGTATTCACTTGGGCACGTTGATATCTCGGGAGACCAGCTGCCGGCTTCGCACGTCCCGACTTAGCCGGACTTCGAGAACACCCCTACAATTGTCGACAATCGACCTACTCGAACTGCCGAAAGGATGATCGATACCGCCATGGCGGCACCCAGGAACCAGCCAGGAAGCACGCTCCCAGCCACCCTCGTGGAGGTCGCGGCGCATCGGGTACGAGACGCCATCATGAGCGGCGCGCTGCAGCCGGGTGCGAAGATCGTCGAGGAGCAACTGTGCGCCGATCTGGGAATCAGCCGGGCACCTCTGCGTGAGGCTCTGCGCCAGCTGGCCCAGCAGGGGCTGGTCGAACACCTGCCGCGGCGCGGATCCCGGGTCACCGATTGGTCGCCTCAGGACATCCTGCAACTGTTCGAACTCCGCGGCGTGCTGGAGCGGCACGCCATCGAATCTGCACTACCGCTGGCAGATTTGGACAGCGCTCTGACTCCCGTGCGCGCAGCCCTGGAGCAGATGAGGGCGGCCGCCACCGACCTGGAACGCGACGACGCCCACCGCGAGTTCCACGCCGCGGTGGTGGCGCTGGCCGACAACCGCCAGCTCGACATTGCACTGGAGCCCATCCTGCTGAAGCTGCAGCTGCCCATGGCGGTCAACCTGCGCGAAGAGGCACGCCACCATCACGCCGACGACGGTATAGAGCGACACGAGGCGATCCTCGAGGCCTTGTCGACCAATGACTGCGCCGTGGTGGTGGCTGCCATGCATGATCACGGGCACCTGAGCTATCTGCCGCTTTGAACCCTGGTCTGCACCGGGATAACTAACACAAATGACACACAGCCGACGCTGATCCGCCACGATTCTGTCGACAATCGACAGTTATGGTCGTGTACTCACCGGGCCCGTCACTGGGACCTTCCGTCGCCGAAATCCTCGAATCTCATGCCAGCGGCTCGGGTTCGCCCTCCAAAACCGCAGCGCGCGTGGCAGATGCGATTGCTGCACGCGGAGATGACGGCACCTGGCTGTCCACCGTGCCCCGCGAGGAACTGCTGGCTGCCGCCCGCGACATCGAGAACCGGCCCGGCGCACGAGCGCTGCCGCTCTACGGCGTGCCGTTCGGCGTCAAGGACAGCATCGACGTCGAAGGTGTCCCCACCACCCTGTCCTGCCCCGACTTCTCCTACGTCGCCACCGACACCGCGCCCGTGGTGCAGCGTCTGCTCGACGCAGGCGCGCTGTACGTCGGCAAGACCAACCTGGACCAGTTCGCCACCGGGCTGAACGGCACCCGCACTCCGTACACCACCCCGCGAAGCGTTTACGGCGGCAACATGATCTCCGGCGGCTCGTCCTCCGGTTCCGCACTGGCCGTCGCACTGGGGCAGGTGCCCTTCGCCGTCGCCACTGACACCGCGGGTTCCGGCCGGGTGCCCGCAGCACTCAACGGTGTGATCGGGTTCAAGCCCTCCCGAGGACTCATCAGCGCCGTTGGCCTGGTGCCCGCCTGCAAGTCCCTGGACTGCATCACCCTGATGGCAGGTTGCATCGACGACGTGGACCGCGCCTTCGACGTGATGGCAGGCCGCGACGACAACGACGGCTGGTCCCGCGATCGCGGACCTCGTTACAGCGGCGCGCCGATCCGCGTGGGCCTGCCCGCCGTCGACGAACTCGAATTCTTCGGCGACGACGCCATGAAGCAGGCGCACCTGGCCTTTCGACACCGACTGGCCGGCCAGGTGCAGGTTGTCGACGTGTCACTGGCACCGTTCCTGGCCGCCGGCGAGCTGCTGTACCAGGGCCCCTGGGTGGCAGAACGTCTGGTGGTGTTCGGGGAATTCCTTGCTGCCCAGCCTGATTCAATTCACCCGGTGGTACGCGACATCCTGGCGTCCGGGCAGAAGTACACCGCGGTGGACGCCTTCGCGGCACTGCAGCAACTGCAGGAACTGCGTGCCGAAGTGCTGCGTCTTTGGCGCGACATGGACGTCATGGTGGTTCCCACCATCGGCACCACCTTCACCGTCGACCAGGTACTGGAGCGGCCCATCGACACCAACACCATGCTGGGCCACTACACCCACTTCGGCAATCTGCTGGATCTGCTCGGTGTCGCGATACCACTTGGCACCCTGTCCGACGGCCGCCCGTACAGCGCGACCCTGCTGGGTGCCGCCCAAACCGATGACATCGCACTGCAACTGGCCGCGCAGTTGCTCGATGAACCCCGAACCGTCGACACCCCGTCGTCCATCACCGTCACCACCAAGGAGCACCTGTGAGCAGTAGCACCGTCGACATTCCCGCCAACCCCGGCCCGTTCCCACTGATCGCCGGCAAGACCGCCCTGATCGTCATCGACATGCAACGAGACTTCATGCTGCCCGGTGGTTTCGGCGAGAGCCTCGGCAACGACGTCGACCAGCTCACCAAGGTGGTGGAACCGCTGGCCGCGCTGATCGGGGCGGCCCGCGAGGCCGGCATCATGGTGATCCACACCCGTGAGGGCCACAAGCCGGACCTTTCGGACTGCCCGCCGGCCAAACTCACCCGCGGCGCCCCGTCCAAGCGCATCGGCGACCCGGGCAAGTACGGCCGCATCCTGATCCAGGGCGAGTACGGCCACGACATCATCGACGACCTGGCCCCTGTGGAGGGCGAGGTCGTGATCGACAAGCCCGGCAAAGGCGCCTTCTACGCCACTCCCCTGCAGGACATCCTCACCGAGAACGGCATCACACAACTGCTGATGACGGGCGTCACCACCGAGGTTTGCGTCCACACCACCACCCGCGAAGCGAACGACCGCGGCTACGAGTGTCTGGTGGTATCCGATTGTGTCGGTTCGTATTTCCCTGAGTTCCAGGAAGTCGGGCTGAAGATGATCGCCGCCCAGGGCGGCATCTTCGGCTGGGTCGCCGACACCGCTGCCGTCATCCCCGCACTCAAATCCCTCGCCCCCACCGCAGCCTGAGAGGAACCGTCATGAGCACAGTCAGCGATCCGCCGGCCCAACCGTCCACCGACAAAGCCACCCCGCCCGGAGTCTCCTGGTGGACCCGAGGCGATCTCAATGCGTTCTTCGGGCTGGGATTCAACATCCTGGTCAACGTCCTCACCTTGACCGGTCTGATGATCGGCGTCATCGCCGTACCGGCCGGTGACGTGCTCGGAACAGTGCTGCCGGCCCTCGGCGTCGCGCTGATCCTGGGCAACCTGTACTACACCTTCCTGGCCCGCCGCCTGGCCAGGAAGGAAAACCGTTCGGACGTCACGGCTCTGCCGTACGGACCCAGCGTCCCGCACATGTTCATCGTGGTTTTCGTGGTCATGCTGCCGGTGTACCTCAACACCGACGATCCGATACGCGCGTGGGAAGCGGGTCTGGCATGGGCATTCCTGATCGGTGTCATCGTGATGATCGGGGCGTTCGTCGGGCCCTACATCCGCAAACTCACCCCACGCGCCGCGATGCTGGGCACCCTGGCCGGCATTTCCATCACCTTCATCTCGATGCGACCCGCCGCGCAGATGTGGGAAGCGGCTTGGATCGGCCTGCCTGTGCTGGCAATCATCCTGATCGGTTTTTTCACCAACATGAAGCTGCCGTTCAACATCCCGGTGGGACTGGCCGCACTGCTGGTGGGTACCGCGATCGGCTGGGCTGGTGGTTTCATGTCCGCGCCGGATGTCACCGCCGCTGTCTCCAACATCGCGATCGGCATCCCGGATCTGCGAATCGACCTGCTGTTCAATGGCTTGTCGGATCTGGCACCGCTACTGGGCACCGCCATTCCGCTGGGTGTCTACAACTTCACCGAGGCCATGAGCAACGTGGAGTCCGCGGCAGCCGCAGGTGACAACTACAACTTGCGCAGTGTGCTGCTGGCCGACGGCGCCGGCGCCATCGTCGGTTCCGCCTTCGGTTCACCGTTCCCGCCCGCCGTCTACATCGGCCATCCGGGCTGGAAGGACGCCGGAGGCCGCGCGTCGTACTCACTGGCCAGCGGCGTCGCCATCGGAATCCTGTGTTTCGTCGGCCTTTTCGGCATCCTCGATGCACTCCTGCCGGTGCCGGCGATCGTGCCGATCCTGTTGTACATCGGCCTGCTGATCGGCGCTCAGGCCTTCCAGGCGGTGCCGCGATTGCATGCGGTGGCCGTGGTGGCCGCGCTGCTACCCAACCTCGCGGAATGGGGTCGAGGCCTGATAGACAACGCACTGAACGCCGCAGGCACGTCGGCCTCCGAAGTGGGCATGGAAGCTCTCAATGGTGCCGGGGTGGTCTACGAAGGCCTCAAGGTGCTGGGAGAGGGCGCGGTGCTGGTTGGCCTGATCTTCGGAAGCATGGTGTGCTTCATCCTGGAGAAGAAATTCCTCTACGCCGCGATCGCCGCCGGTGTGGGGGCGGTGCTGTCGTTCATCGGCCTGATCCACGCCCCGCAGGTCGAGTGGGCCGCCAGCCCGTCAGTGTCGTTGGGCTACGTCTTCTTCGGTCTGGTGTGCCTCATCTACCACTTCCTGCCCGGTTCCAAAGATCCGGTGGACGTGGACGAATCCGACGTGGTGGCCGGTCACTAGTCGCACACGAAGGGCACTTCGGTCCCTGGCGCCAGCACGACGTACATGCGGCGCCAGGGATCGTCGCCTTCTAGCTGCCACTGGTGACCACTGCCCGCGGTGTCCTCGGCGAGGAGGATGTCGCCGGGATGCAAGGTGAACTGCTCACCGTCACGTGTGACAAAAAGCAGTGTGCCGCTCAGCGTCACGACCAGCTGCCGCACCGGGGCGGTATGCCAGGCCAACGCACCGCCGCCCGCCGTCTCCTCGACCGTGACATGCGCGGCTGACATCGCCCCGGACACCAGATCGTCGTTGCGGCCCGGCCGCATGTCCAGCTTCCCGATCTGGACGTGCGAGCCACCATCTTGACCAGTCCACAGTCGTACGCAGCGAATCATGATGGCGATGTTACTGGGTGAAACCTCGTGTGCCACTTCAGTATCTGTTGCCACGCTGCGAGCTTTTTTGTCGGTGGATCGAACTACTGTTCGAGTTATGGGTGGATCGGCGGTGCAGGACAGGGAGGCGATGCTGGCTGACCTGACGCTGATCGAAGAAGCGACCGCGCGGATGAACCGGTATTCGATCGACGGGTTCACCCATGGGGAATTGTTGGAGCTCCAGCAACGCCGCGAAACCGTGGCCCGTCAGCAGCCGGTGCTCGATCACCCGGTGTATCAACGCCTCACAACGGAATGCACCCCGAAACAACTCGGAGCCACAAGCTGCACCACGGTACTGGCCGCCCGGTTGCGGATCAACGACGCCGACGCCTACCGCCGCCTGACGAACGCGGAGTTGTTGGGTCCGCGGCAGTCTCTGACCGGGGAAGCCTTGGCGCCGGCGTGGCCCACGGCCAAGCCCACGGAGTGATCAGCACCGACCACATCACCACCATGACGTCGTTTTTTCGGAAACTCCCAGCGTTTGTTGATGCCCAGACCCGGGAGTCCGCCGAAGCTGAACTAGCCACACACGCGTCCGTATTGACCGTCGACGAGTTCGTCACAGCCGCTGACCGGTTGGCGTATCTGTTGAATCAGGACGGCGAATTCTGCGATGAAGATCGGGTGGCGCGGGCGTATCTGCGGCGCGGCACACAACGCCCGGATGGGTTGATTCCGATCGACGGACTGCTCACCCCACACGCCTGGGCGCTGCTGGAACCGATCCTGGAATGACACCCCCTGTGTATCGGGAACGCCGAGTGAGGAGCAGAAACGCGCCGACACCCGCACCCACGGCCAACGCACCCACGACGCCCTGATGTGGATGCGTCGCCAATTGCTGACCGGCATGCCGATCAGCACCCTCAACGGGCTGCCCGCCACCCTCATCATCGTCGCCAACCTGACTGACCTCGAAAACCGCATCGGGCACGGTGTCACTGCCGGCGGCACCCCACTCCCATGTCCGACGTCCTGGCTCTGGTCGCCCACTCCCGGCCCTGGTTGGCACTGTTCGACGGTAAAGGACTGCCACTGCATCTGGGGCGGTCGCGGCGCACCGCCTCAGTGCCACAGCGACTGATGTTGTTGGCCACACATCGGGGTTGCACCATGCCTGGCTGCACCGCCAATGCGTATCGGTCGCAGGTTCATCATGCGAATGCCGATTGGCAGCACGGCGGCCAGACCAACATCGAGGATCTGACCCTGGTGTGTGGACCGGAGCGGGGTTGTCCGCTGTCGAGTTCTGGGGGTGGGGTCCATTCGGTGACACCGTCGTCGGGGCGGCACTTCCCAGAACGCATCCTCGACCCCGGCGATCCCTAACCCCGGAGTGCACCACCAGCCGACGGACCAACCCGGTCCGCCGGCTACCGGTGCGTTCAGATGCGCTCGCCCCTCCCCCAGCTCGTCTCCACGCTCTAGGGTGTGCACCATGACTACCGAAGCGGTCGGCGCCGAACCCTACTACGATCTCGGCAGATATCACCGTCTAGTCGAAACCCCTTCTGCACAAGCACAATTGTGGTTCAACCGAGGACTGGTGTGGGCCTTTGCCTTCAATCACGATGAGGCGATCTCGTGCTTCGAGAAAGCACTCAGCCATGACCCCCGACTGTCCATCGCGCGGTGGGGTATTGCGTATGCCATCGGCCCCAACTACAACAAGGCGTGGGAGGCCTTCGACCCCACCGACATCGCCGTCTCGCTGGCCCGAGCCAGGATGGAGTTGCAACTGGCCGCCGAAGGTCACACCACGCCCGCCGAGCGCGGCCTTATCGACGCCCTGGCCAGCCGCTTTCCCACCGACAACCCCGAAGATCTCGACGCACTCGCAGCCGGGCACACTGCCTATGCAGACGCGATGGTGGAGCTGAGCAACGCCTACCCCGAGGACATCGACGTCCAGACATTGGCAGCCGACGCCTTGGTGAACGTCACCGCGTGGGCGCTGTGGGACACCCGCACCGGCGAGCCCGCACCCGGTTCACGGGTGGTCGAGGCCAAACGCATCCTGGACGCGGCTCTGGCCACCGATGCGGGCAAAGAGCACCCCGGACTGCTGCACATCTACATCCACACCATGGAGATGTCGTCTCACCCCGAAGACGCACTACCCGCTGCGGACCTACTCCGGGATCTGGTTCCCGACGCCGGGCACCTGCAGCACATGCCAACTCATATCGACGTGCTGTGCGGTGACTACCGCAGTTCGGTGGTGTCCAACCAGTCCGCGGTGAAAGCCGACCGCAAGTTCGTCGAAAACCAAGGGCCACTGAACTTCTACTCGCTCTACCGCGCCCACGACCTGCACTTCGTGGTGTATTCGGCGATGTTCAGCGGTCAGTTCCGGGTAGCACTGTCGGCGGCCGATGAACTGGCCGCACAACTGACACCGGAGTTGCTGTCCATCGAGTCGCCGCCCATGGCGGACTGGTTGGAAGCGTTTGTGCCGTTACGGATTCATGTCCTGATTCGCTTCGGTCGCTGGGATGACCTGATCGCCGAGCCGCTGCCCGAAGATGTCGCGCTGTACTGCACCACTGCAGCCATGACCCATTACGGCCGCGGGGTGGCGCACGCCGCCAAGGGCCAATTGGCGCAGGCCAAGGCCGAGCGGGATGCGTTCGAGGCCGCCTATGCAACCGTCCCCGACAGCCGGTATCTGTTCAACAACACCAGCCGCGACATCCTCGACGTCGCACGCGCAATGCTGGACGGTGAGATCGCCTACCGGGAGCGCCACTACGACCTCGCATTCGAACGTCTCAGAAAGGCAATCGAATTAGACGATGAACTTCCGTATGACGAACCCTGGGGGTGGATGCAGCCCACCCGGCACGCCTACGGTGCGCTGCTGCTGGAACAGGGACACGTGGCGGAAGCCGCGAAGGTGTACGAAGCGGATCTTGGGCTGGACCCCACCCTGGCCCGGCCCTGCCAGCACCCGAACAACCTCTGGAGCCTGCACGGCTACCACGAATGCCTCACCAAGCTGGGTCGCACCGCCGAAGCGCAGATCATCGGGCGCCAGCTGGACCTGGCCAAGGCCCGCGCCGACGTGCCGATCACCGCGTCGTGCGCGTGCCGGATGAACGTTTGAGGCGGTTCGCCGGCATCGATCGGGGCCCTGTGCCTGGCGGCAAGAGTGCTGGCAGTCGAGATTTCGTGGCCGAGACACCTCGAGGTCACGCCCGCAAGACACGCCTGTGCGGCGGCAGTCGAGCTGGCGTGCTATCGGCTGGTGCGTAGACTCTCGCCTCGTGGCCCTGAACGACCTCGACGTCGAACGGCTGGCGCGGTGTGTCGAGCTGGCGCGTGCCGCGCTCGACGACGGGGACGAACCCTTCGGGTCCATCCTGGTCGACGCCGACGGACATACCCTTTTCGAGGACCGCAACCGCGTCAAGGGCGGCGACGCCACTCAACACCCGGAGTTCGCGATCGCCCGGTGGGCGGCCGAGAACGTCGCGCCGGTGCGTCGCATCAGGGCGACGGTGTACACCTCCGGTGAGCACTGCCCGATGTGTTCGGCTGCGCACGCGTGGGTTGGACTGGGACGCATCGTGTACGCCACATCGTCGCAGCAGCTTTCGAAGTGGCTTGCCGACTGGGGCGCTCCGCCGTCGCCGGTGGCCGCTCTACCCATCACCACCGTTGCACCTCGGGTCGTTGCCGACGGCCCCGCACCACAATTCGAGGAAGAGATGAAATCCCTCTACGAAGCCCGGTTCCGGCCATGACCGAAGCCGAGTGGGTGAAACACGCGATCTGGTGGCAGATCTACCCCCTCGGCTTCGTGGGCGCGTACCCCGCCGACGTAGCACCCGGCCTGGAGGAACACAGGCTGCTGCGGGTGATCGACTGGCTGGACCACGCAATTGCCCTCGGGGCCTCCGGCATCGCTCTGGGACCGGTATTCGCCTCTCGTACACACGGTTACGACACCACCGACCACAAGCGCATCGATCCGCGCCTGGGTGATGACAACGATTTCGACGCCGTCATCCAGCAGGCACACGAGCGCGGGCTGCGGGTGCTGCTCGACGGGGTGTTCAACCACGTCGGCACCGATTTCCCCGCCTACCGTGCGGCCCTGGACGGCGACGAAGAGGCGGCGCGCTGGTTCCGGGGGCGTCCGGGCCGATTCCACACCTTCGAAGGCCATGGTGAGCTGATCACCCTCAACCACAACAACCCGGCGGTGGTCGACTACATCGTCGACGTGATGAACCACTGGCTGGACCGGGGTGCCGACGGCTGGCGCCTGGACGCGGCCTACGCTGTACCACAACGGTTCTGGGCTCAGGTGTTGCCGCGGGTAAGGGAAGCGCACCCGCAGGCCTGGTTCGTCGGTGAGGTCATCCACGGCGACTACGTGGGCATGGTCTCCCAGGCCGGGTTCGACGCCGTCACTCAGTACGAACTCTGGAAAGCCATCTGGAGCAGCCTCAACGACGGCAACTTCCACGAACTCAACTGGGCGCTTCGACGCCACAACGACTTCCTGGCCTCGTTCGTACCGCAGACCTTCATCGGCAACCACGACGTCACCCGCATCGCCAGCAAGCTCGAGCGACCCGAACATGTGGCCCATGCCGCTGTGCTGCTGATGACCCTCGGCGGTGTGCCCACCATCTACGCCGGCGACGAATTCGGATTCCAGGGCATCAAGGAAGACCGAGCCGGCGGTGACGACGCGGTACGCCCGGAGTTCGGCGTTCCCCCGTTCCCAGCCGACGCGGTGGGCCGCGACCTGTTCGCCCTGCACCAGTTCCTGATCGGGCTGCGCCGCCGCCACCCCTGGCTGCATACGGCGCGGACCACCGCGGTGGAGGTCGACAACCGTGGTTATGTGTACGAAACCCGAGGCGAAGACCACGCACTGGTGGTGGCGCTGAACATCGACGACGCGCCGTTGCCCGTCGACGTGCCCGGGCTGGTGATCGCCGGTTCCGGCGCACCACCACAGGAACGCGTGCAGCACACGCAGGTGCCGCCGCACGGCTGGCTGATCTTGGAGCCCTGACCCGGGAATAAAAGCATCCCGGTTTCCGTTTATCAGCAGGTGACTGAACTGAGCCCCACGGAGTGGGTACGCGAGCAGACCGAACGAATCCTGGAACAGGGCACCACGGACGGAGTCGAGGTACTGGACCGCCCGATCGTGCTGTTCACCACTACCGGCGCCAAGTCCGGCAAGAAGCGCTACGTCCCGTTGATGCGGGTCGAAGAGAACGGCAAGTACGCCATGGTGGCGTCCAAGGGTGGTGACCCCAAGCACCCGTCGTGGTACTTCAACGTGAAGAACAACCCCACGGTGACCGTGCAGGACGGCGACAAGGTGTCCACACTCACCGCTCGCGAGATCGAAGGCGACGAGCGTGCCCACTGGTGGGAACTGGCCGTGGCGGCCTACCCGCCGTATGCCGAGTACCAGACCAAGACAGATCGCCTCATTCCGGTCTTCGTCCTGGAGTGACGGCCGGCCTGAGCCAGCCCGTAGGTCCGGGTGTTCAGGGCAGGGCTGTCCGTAGCGTCTCCGGATCCGGCTGGCCGTCGTAGAACCGGTCCAGCACGGCGTTGAAGTCACCCGCGTCGTCGCCGCACAGCGCGAACAGGGTCGCACTGCTGCGCAACTTGAGGTTGTCCGGAAAGCCGAACACCTGCTCAGCGGTGCGGCCCTCGATGGCAGCGGCGAGACGGCAGCATTCACGCAGCCGCGGACCCAGCACCGGATGGGCCAGGTAGGCACGGGCCTCGGCCACGTCGGAGATGCCGAAATGCCGTGCAGTAGGGCTGTGTCCGAGCGTGCGCAGCTGGGGAAAGACGAACCACATCCAGTGCGTGCGTTTTCGCCCAGCGCGCAGTTCGGCCAGCACCGTGGCGTACACCGGGTCCTGCGCATCGATGAACCGTTGCAGTTGGAACGGATCGGACATGGTTTGCAGGCTAATGTTCTCAACCGATGACCACACCGGTAGGCCCGCTGGAGCGACGGCTCCTGATCTCGCGGATCAGTATCCAGTCCAAATTGCTGGTGATGTTGTTGCTCACGAGCGTCCTGTCCGCGGCAGTGGTGGGGTTCATCGGATACCAGTCGGGACGGGAGTCGCTGCGCACCTCGGTGTTCGACCGGCTCACCGAGATCCGCGAATCCCAGACCCGTCAACTGCAGGCACAGTTCGACGACCTGAAGAGCTCACTGGTGGTGTACTCCCGCGGCTCGACGGCCACCCAGGCCATCCAGGACTTCACCGCCGGGTTCGACCAGTTGGCTACGGCCCCCATCACCCCTGATCAGCAACGCTCGATCGTCGACTACTACACCGAGTTCGCCAAGAACGAGGCGCACGAGGTCGGTGCGCCGGTGGATGTCGAGGCCATCTCCCCCAAAGGCAATCCGGCGCTGTACCTACAGTCGCACTACACCACGCCGTTCACCGACTGGAACGCCTCTATCGCCAACGACAACGCCGGCGACGGCAGCCTGTGGTCGGCCACCAACGCCCGCTTCAACGATTTCTTCCGGGAGATCGTGCAGCGCTTCGAGTTCGAGGACGCGCTGCTGATCGACCCCAGAGGCAATGTCGTCTACACCGCTTACAAGGGCGTCGACCTCGGTTCCAACGTGTTCACCGGCCCCTTCCGCGGCGGTGAACTGACCGACGCCTTCGAGGCGGCGATGCGCACCAATCTCCTGGACTATGTCGGCATCACCGACTTCGGCTACTACGCCCCCGCCAGCGAACCCACCGCCTGGATGATGACGCCCATAGGTCCGCAGGACCGCCGCGAGGGCGTGATGGCACTGCAGTTCCCCATCTCGAAGATCAACCGGCTGATGACCGTCGACCAGCAGTGGGAGCAGGCCGGTATGGGCCAGACCGGCGAGACCATCATCGCCGGACCCGACGATCTGATGCGCTCGGATTCCCGGCTGTTCCTGCAGGATCCCGAGGCCTACCAGCGTGAGGCAGTCGAGGCCGGCACGCCGCCGGATGTCGTCGACACCGCATTGCGCCAGCACGGCACCACCCTGGTGCAGCCCATCCGCACCGACGCCGCTCAGCGGGCGCAACGCGGGGAACGCGGCACCATGGTCGCCACGGACTACCTGGGCCATGAAACCCTGCAGGCTTACGCGCCGGTTGACATCCCGGAGCTGCACTGGAGTGTGATCGCGAAGATCGACACCGACGAGGCGTTTGCACCGGTGTCGGCGTTCACCCGCACCCTGGTGCTGTCCACCGCGGCCATCATCTTCGTGGTGTGTCTGGCAGCCATGCTGTTCGCTCGGCTGTTCGTCCGTCCCATCCGGCGGTTGGAGTCCGGTGCTCAGCAGATCAGCGCGGGTGACTACGACATCCGGCTACCGGTGACCTCGCGGGACGAATTCGGCGATCTGACGACGGCATTCAACGACATGAGCCGCAACCTTGCCATCAAGGACGAACTGCTCAACGAACAGCGCCGCGAGAACGACCGACTGCTGCTGACACTGATGCCCGAACCCGTGGTGGCACGCTACCGCGAGGGTGAGGAGAACATCGCCACCGACCATCAGGACGTGACGGTGATCTTCGCCGATATCGTCGGGCTGAGCGAGTTGTCGTCGGGCCTGACGTCGGAGGAGAGTCTGGCCATCATCAACCGGCTGGTGCGCGAATTCGACGCTGCCGCAGAGAATCTGGGCATCGAACAGGTGCGCACCCTGCACAACGGCTACCTGGCCAGCTGCGGGCTCAACACCCCGCGCCTGGACAACGTGCGCCGCACCGTCGACTTTGCCGCCGAGATGGAACGCATCATCGAACGGTTCAACGGCGAGACCGACCACAATCTGAGCCTGCGGGCCGGCATCGACACCGGCACCGTCAGTACAGGTCTGGTGGGTCGCTCCAGTCTGGCCTACGACATGTGGGGCACCGCAGTGGATCTGGCCTACCGCGTGCAGAGCGGGTCCCCTCGGCCCGGCGTGTATGTGACGTCGCGGGTGTATGACCTGATGCGCAGCACCACCAGCTTCACCTCCGCGGGTGTGGTGTCTGTCGACGGCACCGATGAACCTCTCTGGCGACTGGCCGACCACCAGTGATCGCCGAGCTGTTCAACGACTCGTGGTTTGTCTGGGTGTTGGTCGTCGCCGTTGGCCTACCGGTGCTGCTGGTGCTGCTGACCGAGATCCACACCGCGCTGGCCCGGCGCGGCAGCGCACTGGTGCGCCCATTGGCGTTGGTGCGCAACTACATCCTGCCGCTGGGCGCGTTGCTGCTACTCCTGGTCAAGGGCTCCGATGTGTCCGCGGAGACCACCCCGGTGCGCATCGTCGCGACCGTGCTGGGATTCGTGGTGGTGGTGCTGCTGCTGTCCGGGCTGCGGGCGACGCTGTTCCAGGGGGCACCGGAAGGCAGCTGGCGCAAGCGGATTCCGTCGATCTTCCTCGATGTCGCGCGCTTCGCGTTGATCGCCGTCGGGTTGGCGGTGATCCTGTCCTGGGTGTGGGGTGCCAATGTCGGCGCCCTCTTCACCGCCCTGGGGGTGACGTCCATCGTCCTGGGCCTGGCACTGCAGAACTCCGTCGGCCAGGTGATCTCGGGTCTGCTGCTGCTGTTCGAGCAACCATTCCAGCTCGGCGACTGGCTCGACACTCCGTCGGCGAAGGGTCGCGTCGTCGAGGTGAACTGGCGCGCAACACATATCGACACCGGCAGCGGTCTACAGATCATGCCCAACTCGGCGTTGGCCGGAGCGTCGTTCACCAACCTCAGCCGCCCGGCCGGACCTCACTCGATCTCGGTAGAGACCGTCTTCGACGTCGAAGATCCGCCCGATGACGTGTGCATCATGCTGACCCGGATCGCGGGCAACCTGCCGCAACTGCATCCCGGGGCCAAGCCGTCATCGGTGACCACCGGCGGCGGGACGTACAGCACCAGCATCCCGCTGCGCTCGGCCGCCGACGAATGGACCACCAAGACGACGTTCCTGCGCTGGGCCTGGTATGCGGCTCGGCGGGCCAACCTGCACCTGGACAGAGCACAGAATGAGTTCAGCACGCCCGAACTGGTGGCCACGTCGCTGAAGATCGTCGCCCCAACGCTGCGCCTGACGGCGGTGGAGCAGCAGGCACTGGCGCCCAGTGTCCGCATCGTCCGCTACGGCGCGGGCGAAACCATGCAGTACCCCGGTCAGGTGCCCAAACGGATGATGTTCGTGGTCAACGGCCGGGTCCGGTTGACGGCCACCACCGACGACGGAAAGGTGCTGGGAGTCCGCACACTGTCCGCGGGCGACTTCCTTGGACAGACGACGTTGACGAGGGAACCGGTGGTGGCCGGCGGGTACGCAGTGGACGAGGTGACCGTGCTGACCATCGACCGCGTGCACCTGGAGAAGCTGGTCGAGGACAAGCCGGTGCTGCTGCACGACATCGGCCGTGCCATCGACGACCGCAAGGACGAGGTACGGCGGGTGCTGGCCTCAGCCGAGTGACGGGTGCTGCCCGCCCGTGACATGACCGGGAACAATTCCGGCACCTCGAAGGTTGAGCGCAGGAGAATCAACTTTGGAGGTTTGATGTCCGAAACCATCTCAGTGCCCGTCCTGTTCTTGAGTGAACCCATCGTGCTGCCCACGATGGTGGTTCCCATCGAACTCGACGACGCTGCCCGTGCCGCGGTGGATGCCGCCCAGGCCAGTGAGTCCGGCAAGCTGCTCATTGCCCCGCGTCTCGACGACCGTTACCCCACCCACGGCGTGCTCGCCACCATCGTCCAGGTCGGCCGGATCGCCGGCAGCGGAGGCGCCGCCGCCGTCGTGCGCGGTGAACGTCGCGCGCACATCGGCGCAGGCACCACCGGCCCCGGCACCGCACTCTGGGTCGAGGTCAGCGAGGTGCCCGACAGCGAGGCCGACGCCGACACCAAGACCCTGGCGACCGAATACAAGAAGGTGCTCCTGGCGATGCTCCAACGCCGTGAGGCCTGGCAGATCGTCGACGTGGTGAACCGGATCACCGATCCCTCGGCCCTGGCCGACACCGCCGGCTACGCCTCGTACCTGACCGACGTGCAAAAGCGCGAGCTGGTCGAGACCGAGGACGTCGCAGCCCGGCTGCAGCTGCTGATCACCTGGACCGGCGAGCACCTGGCCGAGACCGAGGTCAACGACAAGATCGCCGAAGACGTGCGCTCCGGGATGGAGAAGACGCAGAAGGAGTTCCTGTTACGCCAACAGCTCAACGCCATCCGCAAGGAACTCGGCGAGGGCGAGCCGGAGGGCTCCGAGGACTACCGGGCCCGCGTCGAGGCCGCCGATCTGCCGGACAACGTGCGCGAGGCCGCGCTGCGTGAGGTGGGCAAACTGGAGCGCGCCAGCGACCAGAGCCCCGAGGGTGGCTGGATCCGCACCTGGCTGGACACCGTGCTGGACCTGCCGTGGAACGTGCGCACCGAGGACTCCACAGACCTCAAGGGCGCCAGGGAAATCCTGGATGCCGACCACCACGGGCTCGACGATGTGAAGGACCGCATCGTGGAGTACCTGGCGGTGCGGGCACGACGCGCCGCGCGCGGCATGGCGCTGGTGGGCGGCCGCGGCTCCGGTGCCGTGATGGTGCTGGCCGGTCCTCCTGGCGTCGGCAAGACATCGCTGGGCGAATCGGTGGCCCGCGCTCTGGGGCGCAAGTTCGTGCGTGTTGCCCTGGGTGGTGTGCGCGACGAAGCCGAGATCCGTGGACACCGGCGCACCTACGTCGGCGCACTGCCGGGTCGCATCGTGCGAGCCATCAACGAGGCAGGCACGATGAATCCCGTTGTGCTGCTGGACGAGATCGACAAGGTGGGCTCCGACTACCGCGGCGACCCGTCGGCCGCACTGCTGGAGGTGCTGGACCCCGCGCAGAACCACACGTTCCGCGACCACTACCTGGAGCTCGATCTGGACCTGAGTGACGTGGTGTTCCTGGCGACGGCCAACGTCATCGAGAACATCCCCGGCGCGCTGCTGGACCGCATGGAGCTGATCCAGCTGGACGGCTACACCGAGGACGACAAGGTGGCCATCGCCCGCGATTACCTGCTGCCCAGGCAGCGGGACCGGGCAGCGCTGTCGGCCGAGGAGGTGTCGGTGACGGATGCCGCACTGCGCAAGATCGCCGCCGACTACACCCGTGAGCCGGGTGTGCGGCAGTTCGAGCGGCTGTTGGCCAAAGCGATGCGCAAGGTTGCCACCAGGCTCACCGACCAGTCGATCGAGATCGACGAGCCGGATCTTGTTGACTACCTTGGCCGTCCGCGGTTCACGCCGGAGTCGGCGGAACGCACCGCGGTCCCCGGTGTGGCAACCGGCCTGGCCGTCACCGGACTGGGCGGCGATGTGCTCTACATCGAAGCCGGGTCCGTCGAGGGTGACAGCGGGCTGAAGCTGACCGGTCAACTGGGTGACGTGATGAAGGAGTCGGCGCAGATCGCGCTGTCCTACGTGCGCGCCCACGCCGCAGAACTGGGCGTCGACCCGAAGACGCTGGATCGCCAGATCCACGTGCACGTGCCTGCGGGCGCGGTGCCCAAGGACGGTCCGTCGGCCGGTGTGACGATGGTGACGGCGCTGGTGTCGATGGCGACCGGACGCAACGTCCGCTCCGACGTCGGGATGACCGGTGAGGTGACGCTCAACGGTCGGGTACTGCCCATCGGCGGTGTGAAGCAGAAGCTGCTGGCCGCCGGGCGGGCCGGGCTGAAGACGGTCTTCATCCCGCAGCGCAACGAGGCTGATCTGGATGACGTGCCGGCCGAGGTGCTCGAGGCGCTCGAAGTCAAGCCCATGACCGATGTCGCCGAGATCGTCGCGCAGGCCCTGGAGCCGGCAGCGGAGTCGGTGACGCAGGCGGCCTAGTCACGCCGAGCAACAGAGACAGGGACCCGGGTGGAAACACCCGGGTCCCTGTTCGTTTCCTCAGACGGGGTTGCCCAGGTTCACGTGGGCCCGGTGATGGGTGTCCTTCTCGACGAGGTCGACGAGTCCCAGGGCATAGTCCGGCGCCGAGATCTTGCCTCCCGTAACCGGTTCGACGGCAACGTCGTCACCGAGCAGGTAACGGCCCAGCTTCTCGCCCGGTGCGAAGGAACCGAACAGCCGGGGCGGGCTGACGAATACCCAGTCCAAGCTCTGCGGGGTGGCCGGCAGGTCCTCGAGGATCAACGCCGCTCCGGCCAGCACCTCGTCGTGAACCTCGGCCGGGAGGTCGCTGAGATCGGCGACAAAACGGTCTGCGCCGGGTGCGGGCCGCAGGGAGGAAAATCCACCGACCACGTACAGCGTGGCACCGGCGGCATCGGCCAGCCGAGCGATGGTGCGGTTGACCTCGCGGAAGGTGTGTGTCAGCGGCCCGCGCGGCGCCAGCGCCGCCACCACGATATCGGCGTCGGCGATCACCGTGGACAAGGGCGCCTCGTCGACCGCATCACCGTGCACGTAGTTGACGCCGGCAACGGGCGTCTGCGGAGCCGACCTGCTCAGCGCGGTGACCTGGTGCCCCCGGACCGCAGCTTCTTCGACGATGGCTGCCCCGGCATACCCGGTGCCGCCGATCACAGTGATACGAGACAACTCGACGCTCTCCTTTCCAGACGGATGGCGCCTGCCAGCCGCGCTGATTACCGTAGGAGTGTTGGTCTCTGACGGGAAGAAGGCACTTTGTGGTAACCACCTCCCTGCTCGGCCCCTACCAGGCGGATTGCCCAACCCGGCGGATCCTCGACCGCATCGGTGACCGATGGACGGTGCTGATCGTCGGGGTGCTCGCCGACGGCGACGCCCGTTTCTCCGAACTGCGCCGCCAGATCGAGGGAGTGTCCCAGAAGATGTTGACTCAGACACTGCGCAACCTCGAGCGCGACGGCCTGGTATGCCGCACCGTCTACCCGGAGGTACCCGTGCGGGTGGTCTACTCCCTGACCGAGGCCGGGCGCACCCTGCAGGGGCCCTTGCGGGCCCTGCGGGACTGGTCGGTCCAGCACCTCTCCGAGGTGTCCGCAGCACAGGTCGCCTACGACGCTGCCACGGCGGACTGAACCATGCCACGACGCGGAGAACCCCTGCACAAGCTCGGCTTCCTGACCATCGGTCGATTCGACGTCGCCGACCCGAAAGCCGGTCACGAAGAGACCCTGCAGGTGATCGAGCGGGCCGAGGCACTCGGCTTCGACAGCGTGTGGCTGCGTTGTCGGCATCTACAGCCCGGAATCTCCTCGCCGGTCGCGATCATGGCGGCAGCCAGCCAGCGCACCAGCCGCATCGAACTGGGCACCGCGGTGATCCCACTGGGCCTGGAGAATCCCTTCCGGCTGGCCGAAGACCTTGCGACAGTGGACATCCTGTCGGGGGGACGAGTCAATCCCGGGGTGTCGGTCGGCACCCCGATGCGCTACGACGACTACAAGTCCGCCCTGTACCCCGACACCTATGACGCCGAGGACTTCTCCAAGGAACGGGTGCTGCGGCTGCTGCGCCATCTGCGCGGCGAGCCGGTCAGCGAGTTCGAGGGCACCGTCAGTATCGAACAGTTCACCAAGCGCATCCAGCCGCACTCCCCCGGGCTGGCGAACCGGGTCTGGTACGGCGGCGGCATGTCGTCGGCGCAGTGGGCCGGCGAACAGGGCATCAACTACCTGACCAGCTCCGTGGTGAGTATCGAGGGAACAGACAGCACAGACTTCGCCACCATCCAGGCACAGAACATCGAGACCTACCTGGCACACCACCCGAGCCCGGAAACAGCAAGGGTGTCACAGGGTTTGGTGGTCATCCCCACCGACTCGGCCACCGATGACCAGGTGCGCCGTTACCGCGAATACGCCGCAAGCAGATTCGAGCGCACCAAGTCCCCGCAGGGTCCCCGCGGCATGCTGTTCTCCCCCGATTACGTCGGGACCTCCGACGAACTGGCCGACCAGTTGTTCGACCACGCCGGTTTCCAACGGGCCTCCGAAGTGGCCTTCGCGCTGCCGTTCACCTTCGCCGAGGACGACTACCGCCAGATCGTCACCGATCTGGCGGAGAAGCTGGGGCCTAGACTGGGCTGGTGCCCGACCTGATGAACCTCAAGCGCCGCATCGTGCACACCGTGCAACGCCACGTGGTGAACCCCGTGGGCCGCAGGATGCCGGTCACCATGCTGGAAACCACCGGCCGCAAATCCGGACAGAAGCGGCTCACCGCCGTCGGTGGCGCCGTGATCGACAACCAGTTCTGGATGGTGTCCGAACACGGCGAGCACGCGCACTACGTGCTCAACATTCTGGCCAACCCGGCGGTGCGGGTGCGCATCAACGGCCAATGGCGCTCGGGCACCGCCCATCTGCTGCCCGACGATGACGCCAGAGCCCGACTGAAGACCCTGCCACATGCCAACAGCGCAGTGGTGAGGCTGATGGGCACCGACCTGCTGACCATCCGCGTCGACCTGGATTGAGATGGCCTACGACGAGGTGCTGGCCAACCGGATCCGCGAACTGCTCAGCGCCGAAAGTGCCGACGAGAGGACCATGTTCGGCGGGCTGGCCTTCCTGATCCGGGGCAACATGGCGATCGCGGTCAGCGGTCAGGGTGGCTTGATGGTCCGGGTTGCCAAACCGGACACCGAGAAACTGCTGTCCAAACCCCACGTCGCCCCCATGGTGATGGGAGGCAGAGAGATCAGGGGCTGGTTGCGGGTGGCAGAGGACGGCGTCAAGACCAAGCGCCAGCTGCAGAGTTGGGTGACACGCGGGGTGGAGCACGCCAAGGCCCTACCGGCCAAGTAGCCGTTTTCGAGTGTGGGCAACGGGTAGCCGACACTCATGGCAACACCTGAGGCGATAGCACGCGACCTGCTCAACCGCCGGGGAACCACCTACGCCTCCGCGGCCGGCATCACCCTCGAGGACGCCCCGAAACCGCTGTTCCAACTGCTGGTGCTGTGCATGCTGGCGAGCAAGCCGATCCACTCTGACGTCGCCGCCCGCGCCGCCCACGCACTGTTCAGCGCCGGCCTACGGACGCCGAAGGCCGTTCTGGACGCCGACCGACGCACGGTGATCACGGCTTTCGGCGACGCCGGCTACGCGCGTTACGACGAGAGTTCGGCTGACCGGCTCGCCCAGATGGCCGCCAAGGTCAGCGATGACTACGGTGGCGACCTGCGCAACCTGGCCGAGGCCGCCGGCCACGATATCGAGCGAACCTCTACGTTGCTGCGCCAGTTCACCGGTATCGGCCAGACGGGTGCCGGCATCTTCCTGCGTGAGGTCCAAGCTGTATGGCCTTGGGTGCAACCATATTTCGACAACAGAGCCCGCGAGCAGGCACAGCGTCTCGGCTTGCCCACCGACGCGGCGGCACTGGCCGCACTGGCGCCTGAGCAAACCCCCGAACTGGCGGCCGCGCTGGTTCGCGCATCTCTGACCGATTGATCCGTAACAGCCCGCCTCTGCGCGGGCCGGAGTACGCTCGCAACTGGAACGGAGTCACCATGTCCCGATCACAGACGTTTGTCATCATCGGCGGCGGACTTGCCGGCGCCAAAACTGCAGAAGCATTGCGCGACAGCGATTTCGACGGTCACATCGTCCTGTTCGCCGAGGAGGAGCACCTCCCGTACGAACGTCCACCGCTGTCCAAGGACTTCCTGGCGGGCAAAAAAGCCTTCGACGACTTCACGGTGGACAGGTCCGCCTGGTTCCGCGACCACGACGTCGACCTGCGTCTGGGCACCACCGTCACAGCCATCGACCCGTCAGCACACACCGTCGAGCTCCCAGACGGGGACACCGTGCACTACGACAAGCTGGCGCTGGCCACCGGTTCTCGCCCCCGGGTGCCACAGCTGCCCGGCGCACAGGCAGCCAGGTATCTGCGCACCATCGACGATGCGCGCGAGTTGTATTCGGTGTTGCACGACGGGACGTCACTGGCTGTGCTGGGCGCCGGTTGGATAGGCCTCGAGGTGGCCGCCACCGCCCGCGAACGCGGGGTCGACGTCGCGGTGGTGGAGTCCGCTGAGCTGCCCCTGCTCAAGGCTCTCGGGCCCGAGACGGGGCGGGTGTTCGCCGACCTGCACCGCAGCCGCGGAGTGGATCTGCGACTGGGTGCCGAGGTCGCCTCGGTGAGCGCTGCAGGGCTGAGCCTGGCCGACGGCACCGAGGTGGGCGCCGACACGGTATTGGTAGCCGTCGGGGCCGCCCCCAACATCGAACTCGCCGAACAGGCCGGGCTGGAACTGGCCGACGGCGGTGTGGCCGTCGACGCCGCATTGCGTACCAGCGATCCCGACATCTACGCCGTCGGCGACATAGCGGCCGCGCAGCATCCGGTGCTGAACGTCCGCATCCGCACCGAGCACTGGGCCAACGCGCTCAAGCAACCGGCCGTCGCCGCCGCAGGCATGCTCGGCAGACACGCCACCTACGACGAGTTGCCGTACTTCTTCACCGACCAGTACGACCTGGGTATGGAGTACGTGGGCCACTCAGCCGGTTACCGGCGGGTGGTGTTCCGCGGGGACGTCGATGCCCGGGAGTTCACCGCATTCTGGCTGGGCGACGACAACCGCGTATTGGCCGGGATGAACGTCAACATCTGGGACGGCCTCGACGACATCAAGGCCCTGGTGCGCACCGGCACACCGGTGGACGTGGATGCCCTCGCCGACCCCGGGGTGAAGATCAGCGAGCTCGGGTAACCGCCGGTACGTTTGGGGGCAGTCCATGGCGGGAGGTTGCGGTGCGTTTGCCGTTCCCGGACCTACCCACCAACCGTGTGATCCACCTCGGCGGGATCACCATCGAGGAGTTCGCGGTGGCCGTCGACCCGCTGCCCGAGAACGCTCCCGTCATTCTGACGCTGCGGATCACCGAAGCCGCCGATCCGTCACACGCCGTCAGTGCCGCCCTGGACGCCATGGAGTCGGTGGCACGAGCCCAGTTGCGGGCCTGGCTGCCCGCCGCCGACAAGATCACCGGCACCAGCGACCTGGACCGTCGCACCGTCCGGC
This sequence comes from Mycobacterium sp. MS1601, assembly GCF_001984215.1. Taxonomy (NCBI): domain Bacteria; kingdom Bacillati; phylum Actinomycetota; class Actinomycetes; order Mycobacteriales; family Mycobacteriaceae; genus Mycobacterium; species Mycobacterium sp. MS1601. The sequence continues at coordinate 5,539,096 of NZ_CP019420.1, read as the reverse complement.
GACTGGCCCGCGAAACTGCCGCCACAACTGAGCTTTTCGGCCCTTATCTGGCCGACATCGCCGAGGCCGCGCTGGTGCAACGGCCGGTGGCTACTCGATATGACGCCGACACCAGGGCCGACAGTCTGGCCGCAATCCTGGTCGCCGGGTATCGCCGCGAAGCGGTGGTGCTGGCGCTGTGGTCCGCCGACCCGGCACCCCTGACCGCCCAGCAGGCGATGGGCACCGCAGCACACTGGCTGGCCGGTCGCGGAATCGGTGTCTGGGTGCTCGGCGACGGAGTCGTCGAGCCCGGTCGCTTCCCGACGATCACCTTGGCGGGTCCGACGGAGGTGAGCGAATCCGTTGCGCCTGAGGTCGGTTTCCCGGTTCTGGCAGGGCGGCCTCATCCGGGCAGCGCCGTCGAACATGGTCTCGAGCTTCGGTTGGCGCGGCACAGCTGGGCGCGCGGACGCACGTGGAATCAGGTGTACCAGTCCCATCCACTGTCCCCACCCATCCGGGTGGATCTGATGTGGCCCGCCGAGCAGGTGGTGGTCGAACTCGACGGCCCCGATCACCGTGGCATCGTGAAGTACTCCGACGATCGCCGTCGCGACAACACGCTGACGCTGGGCGGATATGCCGTCCTGCGCTTCACCAACAACGAGGTCACAGGCGATCTGTCACGGGTACTTGCCATGATCGAACAGCTGCTGGCCACACGACGCGACGAGAGGATTTCTGGGTGAAGATCGGGCTCGACGAGCTGACCGGAACCGAACAAGCCGTACTCCTGGTGTTGTTGGCCGAAGTGCGGCCGGTGCCGAATCCGGAACTGGCCACCCTCGGCCCCACGCTGGACAAGAGGGGCCGCGAGAAGCTCAACCGGCTGGGCCTGGTTGTCACCGAGAAGGTAGGGCCGCGTCTGGTCCACGAGCTCACCGACGCCGGGTGGGCGTTCTGCCGGCAGATGTTCGCAGCGCAACCTCCTGAGCGCTCGTCCGGTCAGCGCAAGGCGCTGTACACGTTGATGCGCAGCCTCGATCGCTACTTCACCGCCGCCGATCTCCCGCTGGCGGACGTCTTCATCCCCGCGCCCACCATCTCCGACACGCCGACCGCCGCCGAGCCGTCCGACGAGCAGCAGGTCCACGAGGCGTACCACCGGCTCGCCGGTAAGGCCGGCGACTGGGTGGGGCTGGCGCAGCTGCGGGCTGAGCTCCCCAATGTGTCAGCCGGCGAGCTCGATGACACACTGAGACGGATGTACCGCAAGGATGGCGTACACCTGATCCCCGAAGAGAACCAGAAAGTGCTCGGCGAGCACGACTGGGCGGCTGCCGTTGTCATCGGCGACCAGCACAAGCACCTGATCGCGATCGAGGCGTGATGGATCTGGTTCACCGCGAAGCGCTGTCCGCACTGCGCCTGACGTGGGCGCCCACCACCGATGATCTGTGGCGTCCGCAGGCAGGTCTGCATGTCTTCGGCCTCAACGAAGGCCCGCTGTCCGAAGTCCTGGACGCAGTCGCCGACGCCAAGGCGGATCCGGATGCCAGCCCGCTCGGGGTGGTGCTGCGCGGCCAGGCGGGCTCCGGCAAGACCCACATGCTGGGCCAGGTCCGTGAACGGGTGCAGGGCGACGGCGGGTACTTCTTCATCGTCGAATTGCTGGATGCCACCAGCTTCTGGCAGTCGGCGCGGGCCGGGATCCTCGAGAGCCTGGGCCGGCCGGGGTTTGGGCGTGAGACCCAGCTCAAGGACATCCTCTGGGAACTGGCATCGGTGGCGCACGTATCGCGCGCCGACCGGCGTGCCATCGTCGGTGACGACGAACTGAACCCCGACATCCTCGAACGCTTCGTCACCGGGCTGTTCAAGGTGCATCGCGAGACGGTGCGCCAATGCAGGCATGTGCTGCGCTCCCTGGTGCTGTTGGGCTCACTGGACTTCGGTGAGCAGGACATCGGCCAGGCCTTCCTCAGTTCCAATGACGAGCCCGACGACCGGTCCAAATGGGGCCTGCCCGCTCCGAAGGCCACTGCGCAGGAGACCGTCCGCGACATCGCCCGTGTGGTGGCGCTGGCGGGCCCCCTGGTGCTGGCCGTGGACCAGATCGACACACTTTTGGCGCAGTCGCCGGAACGCACGCAGTCCTCCACCGAGCAGACCGACAACCGCGATCTCGAACACGTCGCGCACGGGCTGATGTCGGTGCGCCAGACCATGCGCCGCACCGTCGCCGTGGTGGCCTGCCTGCCTGCGGCCTGGGAGTCCATCCGGGTGCGGGCCACCTCGACGGTGGCCGACAGGTTCCGGATCACCTCGCCCCTACAGGGCCTGCCGACGCCGGAACTGGGCCGCGCCATCCTGGAACGACGGTTCTCCGCGGCGTACACCGGGGTCGGCTTCACCCCGCCGTACCCCAGCTGGCCCATCACGGCAGCGGCATTCGATGACGCCCCGGAGTACACCCCCCGTCAGCTACTCAAGCGGGCCGACAGCCACGTCCGGCATTGTCTGGCCACCGATACTCTGGTCGAATTGACCTCGCTGACAACAGAATCCGATGCGGTTCCAGTCGAACAACAAGCCCCGGCACCCGAGGTGGACACCGGTGACCTCTCGACCCTGGACGCCCGATACCTGACCTACCGCCGCCAGGCCGTCACCGCGGTGGCGTTCGATCCCGAGGGTGAAGACACCACCTTGCCCGAGTTGCTGGAGGCCGCGCTGCGGGCATGGATGGTCGAGTCCGGCGAGGCCGGAACGGACTTCCGCGTGGACCCGCCGCCGGGCGCCAAAGTCACGTTGCATGCGCGGTTACGCCAGAGCTTGGATGCCGACACCGACGACGAGCAGCACTGGGCTTTTCGCGCCATCGCTGCCTCCAACCCCGTAGCGGCGCTCAATCGCATCCGAAGTGCCAGTGACGCAGCGGGTCTCAACGCCAGCACCGACCGCCGCAAGCTGTTCCTGCTGCGCAACACTGCATGGCCCAGCGGTAAGAAGACCACCGAGGTGGTCGCGAACTTCGAAGCAGCGGGCGGACAGACGCTGCCGCTGTCCGAGGAGGATCTGCGCACCATGGCGGCCCTGCGCGACCTGGTGCGTGAGGACAGCCACCAGCTGCAGGCCTGGCTCACCGCACGCAAACCCGCTCACGGAATCACGTTGCTGCGCACCGCGCTCGGTGACGTGGTGGCCGCCGAAGCTGCCGAAGTGCCCGACACCGCCGAGACGGCGCAGGAGGCCTCCACCGACAGCGAACCGCGCAGCGACACCGCGATCCCGATGGGTGTCGAGATCGACACCGGCGAGCGCCAAGATGTCGAGTTGGCCGGATTACGCAAGCACACCGCAATCTTCGCCGGATCCGGGTCCGGCAAGACGGTACTCATCCGCCGCATCGTCGAAGAGTGTGCGCTGCGCGGGGTCTCCTCGATCGTGCTGGATGTCAACAACGACCTGTCACGCCTGGGCAGCGCCTGGCCGCAGACCCCCCAGGGCTGGGACCCCGGCGATGACACGCGGGCCGCCGACTACCTGCAGAACACCGAAGTCGTGGTGTGGACCCCGGGGCGAGAAGCCGGTCGCCCGTTGTCCTTTCAACCGCTGCCCGACTTCGCCGGCGTGCTTGCCGACAGCGACGAGTTCGCCCAGGCCGTGGACTCGGCGGTCGCCGCCCTGGAACCGCGGGCCCTCATCACCGGCAACTCCAGCAAATCCGGCCGCTTGCGCGCGGTCCTGCGTGAAGCGCTGACGTACTATGGCGCGCAAGGCAACTCCGACCTCAGCGGCTTCATCAAGCTGCTGAACGACCTGCCTGCCGAGGCCAGCACCATGACCAAGGCCGCGGAACTGGCGTCCGATATCGGGCAGAACCTCAAAGCCGCCACCATCAACGACCCGATGTTCGGCGGCAAAGGCCAGTCCGTCGATCCCGGCGTGCTTCTCACCCCGTCGGACGGTTACCGGGCCAGGGTGTCGGTGATCAGCATGATCGGGCTGGCCTCCGAACAGCAGCGTGAAGGCTTCGTCAACCAGTTGCAGATGGCCCTGTTCGCCTGGATCAAACGCAATCCGGCCGGCGACCGGCCCCTCGGTGGGTTGCTGGTGATGGACGAGGCGCAGAACTTCGCGCCGTCGGGCCGCTCCACCATCAGCCTGCGCAGCACGCTGGCGTTGTCCTCGCAGGCCCGCAAGTATGGGCTGGGCCTGGTGTATGCCACCCAGTCCCCCACCGGACTGCACAACCACATCCCGGGCAATGCCGCCACCCAGTTCTACGGCCTGCTGAACTCCTCGACGCAGATCGCGTATGCCAAGGAACTCGCCAGGGTCAAGGGCGGGTTGGTTCCCGACATCAGCAGGCTGCGAGCGGGCAATTTCTACCTGGCCACCGAGGGCCAGGCGTTTCACCGGATCCGCTCGCCGTGGTGCCTGTCGTTCCACCCGCAGAGCCCGCCGACCACCGAGGACGTGCTGCGACTCGCGCAGGGCTCGTCCGCGGGCCGGGTGCACTAGGCGAGATGGACCACCCGGTCGGCGCGGGACCGGGTGGCGGCCACCAACCTGGCGTTGCGCTCGTCGCTGCGGCGCACCCACTCGCGCGCCTGCTCGGCCGTCTTGCCGAACTCGACATGCCGGTTGATCAGCCGGCCCACCCTCAGCTCGTCGTCCGGCGCCAGGAACCAGACCTCTTCGAGCAGATCACGCACCTGTCCCCACGGATCATCTTCCAGCAGAAGGTAATTGCCCTCGGTGATCACCAACGGCACCTCGGGTGCCACGGCAATGGCACCGGCGTAGGACTCTTCGACCTCCCGGTGGAACTCCGGGGCGTAGACGGTCCGGCCGTCCGGATGCCGCAGCCGCTGCAGCAGTGCCACATAACCCGCGGCATCAAATGTCTCCGGGGCGCCCTTGCGGTCGGCCAGGCCGAGTCTTCGCAGCTGCGCGCCCGAGAGATGGAAACCGTCCATCGGCACCGCCACTGCGGCAGGGCCGAGAGCGTCGAGCAGTGCCGCGGCGACGGTGCTCTTACCCGATCCCGGCGGCCCTGCGATGCCGAGGATGCTCCGTTGTCCGCCGCAGGCGAGGACCCGCGCCCGCTCGATCAGCGGGGCCATGTGCTTCATTCGAGGTTGGTGTGGCGGGCGCGCATCACTTCGGCGGATTCCTTACGCAGGGCGCGCACCCGGTTGGTGATCAGGTCGACGAACACGAACAGTGCGATCTCGTAGCCGCTGCCCATCGGCAGGACAGCGGCGGACCCGGCGTCCGACGCCATGGTCTGCGCGGAGATCTCCACCACCCGGTCAGCCAGCTGCGCCGGCGGCTGCCCGGGCTCCGCGGTGAACAACAGGACCCGCGCGCCGGCCGACTTGGCCACGCCCGCCAGCGCCTCGACCGTCGAGATGTTGCCCGGGCCGCAGGACAGGATCAGCAGATCTCCTTCACCCACGGCCGGGCAGGTCATCTCACCGACCGAGTGCGCGTCCAGGCCCGCGTGGAACAGCCGCATCGTCAGGCCCTTCATCACCAGGCCCTCACGGCCCCCGGCGTAGGTGGCGATGACCTTCGCCGTCGCGATGTCGGTTGCCACGGCGGCCAGCGTCTCCGGGCGGACGCTGTGCACCGCCGCTGCCACTTCGTCGATGGCGCGATCAAGGTCCGACGCGGTGTCCGGGGTGGAGTTCATCCGCCGGAATCTACGGTCGCCACCGCGTGCGCACCATCGCCTTGCGCAAGATCTTGCGCAAGCTCGCAAGGGCCCTGCAGGATAGGCCGCGTGGTGACGATGACGCAGATCGCCGAAGTCGCCCAGGTGTCACTGTCCACGGTGTCCCACGTGCTCAACCGGACCCGGCATGTCAGTGACGCGACCCGAGAGTCGGTGCTGCGAGCCGCTGAGGAGCTGGGCTTCGAAACCACCCGTGTCCGACCTCTGCGGGGCAGGGATGTCACCGTCGGGGCGGTGATCCCCGCGGCCGCCAGCCCGTACTTCGGCGAACTGGTGGAGGGTATGAGCGCCTCGGCCATCCGGCGCGACGTCGACCTGCTGATGACCACCAGTGGCGAGGACCCCGAGCACGAACGCCGGGCCGTGGAGGCGCTGGTGTCACGACGTGTCGACGGAATCGTGGTCATTCCGTCGGTGCGGTGGCAGGAAAGGTCACGGCCGGTGCTCGCCGCCACCCGGACACCGTTTGTGCTGGTGGACCGTTTTGTCGATGCATCCCGATACGACCAGGTTGGCTGTGAAGGTGAGAACGCCGCCGACATGTTGGTCAGCCATCTGTTCCAACTCGGTCACCGGCGCGTGGGCATGATCCGTGGCCTGGCGGACCTGCCGACCACTGTCGAACGCGAGTCCGGCTACCGAAATGCCCACGCGCGCCACGATGTCGACGTCGACCAGTCGCTGATCGTGGACGGATTGTCGACGGTGCGCGGCGGCCGCAGCGCGATGGAGCGACTGCTGAAAGCCCGCCCCACCGCAGTGTTCTGCGCCAACAACAACATGACCATGGGCGCCCTGGCCGCATTGCGCAAGCTGCGCATCAGCATCCCGGACGACGTGGCTCTGGTGGCGTTCGACGACCTCGAATGGTCTGACATCGTGGAGCCGGGCATCACGTCGATGGCGCAGCCTTTCCACGCGATGGGCGACCAGGCGTTGCAACTGTTGCTCGAGCGCATCGCCCACCCCGATTCGACCCCTCGAACCGTCAGGCTGCCACCGTCTTTCGAACACCGACAGTCATGCGGCTGTCCGTGACGGTCAATCCGCGGCGTCGGCCTTGGCCATCGCGTCACCGTATTCGGCGGCGTTGAACTCCTCGGCGACAACGGTTTTGGTGCCGTTGTAGACCTCTCTGTCGATCTCGTCGTCGGCGTTGGCCACCAACATCGCCACGAAGGTGTCACCGTTGACGTTGAGGAACGTACGGAAGATGCCGGCGAACCAGTCGACAGCGATCAGCAGGCCGACGGCCTCGAACGGCAGATCCAGCGACGTGGCCAGGAACATCGCCACCACCGGGAACCCGCCCGGCACCGTGATGGTCCCCATGTTCAGCAGGATGGCCAGGCCCATCCCCAGGGCGATCTGACCGAAGGTCAGCTCGATGTCACCGGCCTGGGCCAGGAACATCACCACGATCATGTAGTTGAGCACCGCGCCGTAGGAACCCATGGTCAGGCCGATGGACAAGGTGAAGTTGGCGACCTTCTGGCTGACGCCGACCTTCTCCACGGTGTTCTTCAGCACCGTCGGAAACGTGACAGCTGAGCTGGTGGTGGTGATCGCGATCGCGGTCTGCTCGGCCAGCTTGTTCGGCAGCTTCCACGGGTTGAGCCGGGTGCGGACGGTCACCACGGCGACGAACAGCACAAAGAGTATGAGGACGCCCAGCAGCGTGGTGCCCAGGTACTTCAGTGCGGTGGTGACGACCGAGAAGCCGACATCACCGGCCAGCGCGGCCAGTAGGCAAAACACACCGATGGGTGCGATGTACATGACCAGCCGGATCATGGTGAGAACGATCTGCTGGATCTGGTCGATGAAGCTGAGCACCCGGGTGTCACCGGTCTTGTTGATCTGGGTGCGCAGCGCGATCCCGAACAGCAGCGAGAACACGATGATGGGCACCATGGTGGCCGTCGACATCGCGTTGAAGACGTTGGTGGACACGAAGTTCAGCAGGGTTTCCTGCCAGCCCAGCGCCTCACCCGCGGACTCCTGCAGGCTGGGATCGAGTTCTTCGGTGTACACCATGTCCGCGCCCGGCTGGATGAGGCTGCTGAGCAGCCATGCCAGCAGCGCCGCCACCACCGAGAAGCCGATCATCCACTTGAAGGTGCGAAAAGCGATCTTGCCGGTGCCGGTTCCGGTCATGGAGCCGGTGGCCACGATCACCGATGCCATCACCAGCGGCACGATGGACATCTGGATGAGCCGGATGAACATATCGCCGATGAACTTGATGTTCGCGGCCCATTCACCGACCAGGAGACCGAAGATGATGCCTGCGATGGCGGCGATACCGATCTGCAGAGCGGGATGTCGCAGTGTGGTCATCTGCGCAACCTAAGTCGAGGACATGCCGACCTTGTTGCGTCGAAGTAACTCCTGTGTCAGACGGCCCTGACCAGCTCGACTACCGGGATGACCCGATCCGTCTTGCGCTGATACTCGGCGAACTGCGGTTCGAGAGCACTCTGACGTGCGTAGACGTCGTCGCGCTCGGCCCCTTCGAGGATGCGCGCCGTCGCCGGGAACGTCTCGGTGCCCAACTCGACGATGATCTCCGGCTTGGCCACCAGGTTGCGGTACCAGTCGGGATGGCTGTCGGCGCCGCCTTTACTGGCGAAGACGTACACACGATCGCCTTCCAACAGGGCAACCAGCGGGGCAATCCGTTCGGTGCCGGACTTGGCACCGAAATGGTGCACCAGCACCAGCGGTTTGCCCTCGAAGATCCCACCGGCCACCCCACCCCTGGCCCGGAACTCCTCGATCACGGGGTTGTTCAACGCGTCGAAGTCAGCTTTGTCCATAACTGGCTGTAGCACCGCGGACGTGCCCGTTATTCCGGCTCGCAGGTCAGACCAAACTGGCCGTTCCGTCGGCGTTGACGGCCACCTTGCACCCGGAAACATCACCGGCCACCATCTCGGCAGCGACGCTCCGGTCGGTGATGACAGCCAGGGTGCGGGCGTCGTCGGGGGTCCGCACCGCCAGGAACGCCTTCTCGGGTACGCCGTCTCGGCCGAACGGAGCCGTCCAGGTTTCCACGGTGCCGACACCCTCCCAGGACACCAGCGCCTTCCTGATGGGCTCCCGGTCAACGGCCGATTGCACGTCCTCCCAGGCGAATTCGTGCGGCGGCGGTTCGCAGCTGTAGATCCCGAAGGCGTGTTTGGTGAGGTAGCCGCCGTTGGCGGTGATCAGGCCGCGTTTCCCGGGGTCGGCGACCAACTTCTCCGCCATGGTCGCAATGGAATGCATGACATAGTTGTTCCACGGTCCGCCTGCGAACGTCAGACCGCCGGTCACGGTCAGAGGCCGGGCCGGATCGTCGAGACCGAGGCCGATCTCAGCCGCCGCGATCTGAACTGCCGACGGAAAGCACGAGTAGACGTCGACGTAGGCGATGTCGTCGACTCCGATACCGGCGAGTTCCAGCGCCCGTCCGGCGCCGATCCTGATGGCGGGTGAACTGTGGTACTCGAAGCGTTCGGTGATCGAGTAGGTGTCATGGGAGTCGGTCCCGGCCCAAGGGAAAACCCAACGATCCGCGGGGATTCCGAGTTCAGTGGCGCGCTGCACCGAGGTCAGTATCAGCACCGCGCCCTGATCCACCATGTTGTTGGAGTTCATCAGCTTGGTGTAGGGCCAGCTGATCATCCGGTTGTCGGGCCCTGGCGCGCAGATGTCCTCGGCGGTGTGGGCGGCATTGCTCCACGCATGCGGGTTGTGTTGTGCCACCTCGTTGAAACGAGCCCACAGCGCGGCGATCCGCATCCGGTGTGCATCCGGCGCCTCCCCCGCGGCCACTCGCACCGCCTCTTCGAACAACGGGTAGACATCCGACGGCAACCCGAGTCCGATACGGCTCTGCGATTCGCCGGCCATCTCCATCTGGTCCTCGCCGCCGGGCGGCACCGGGATCGACTCGTCTTGGACGGGCCAGTCCGGGCGCGCCCCAGCGGCTTTGAGCCGTTTCCTGGTCCGCCAGGTCTCCGCACCCGCCAGCAGCACCACCTGATTGCGGCCGGCGATGATGTCCAGGCACGCCTGGTTCACCAGTGACTGGGGGACATTGCCGCCGATGCCCGTGTACATCGTTGCCGGCTGGTGGGCGCCGATCAGCTGACCCAATAGCAGGCCCGGATCGCGGTAGCGCCAGGACAACAGGTTCACCACGCGGATGGCGTCCACCGCGGCGAGCACCTTGTCCGCGGCGGCGTCCCGGGCCGCCGCGGCCATCAGACCGACGGGATCGAGGTCACCGTCGTACTGATTGACCTGGCCGTAGCCGACCAGCACCGGAGTATTTGGATCCAGAGACATGTGATGACCGTATCAGCAGTTGACAGGTGTCAAGCAGGTACGCGGCGGTAGATGGACTTGACGATCTGATAAGCCTGCAGCCCTTCGGGCCCCAACTCCTTGCCCAAGCCGCTGGCCTTGACGCCACCGAACGGCGCCGCGATGTCGAGTGCGTAGTCGTTGACGCCGATGGTGCCGGTGCGCACCCCGCGGGCCACCTCGGTGGCCCGCTCGAGGTCCGAAGACCACACGGTGCCCGCCAGCCCGTACTCACTGTCATTGGCCAGCGCGACAGCTTCGGCGTCACCGTCGTAGGCAATCACCGCCAGGACAGGTCCGAAAACCTCTTCCTGTGCCAGTCGGTCCGAGTTCGACACCCCGGCGAACACCGTCGGCTCCACGAACCAGCCGCGGGACTGTTCCTTCGGCACCGCGCCTCCGGCAACCAGTTTCGCGCCGCTGGACTGGCCGACGGCAATGTAGTCGAGCACCCGCTGGCGCTGGCGTTCGCTCACCATGGGCCCGATGTCGGTGGCCTTGTCCAGCGGGTCGCCCACGGTCAGGCCGGTGGCAAGAGCGGCCATGGCCTCCACCACCTCGTCATACCGTGACCGGGGCGCCAGGATGCGAGAGCTCAGGTGACAGGTCTGCCCGTTGTTGACAAACGACGCCGTGCGCAGACCCTTGATGGCCGCGTCCAGATCGGCGTCGTCGAGGATGATCGCCGCCGACTTGCCGCCCAACTCGAGGGTGACCGGCCTCATGAGCCTGCCGCAGATCTCCCCGATGGCCCGACCCGCGGTCGTCGACCCGGTGAAGGCCACCTTGTCCACACCCGGATGGCTCACCAGATGCGCACCGGCAGCGGCGTCGCCGGGCACGATGTTCAGCACCCCGGCCGGCAGTCCCACCTCCTGGGCAGCCTCCGCGAAAACCAGTGCATCCAAAGCAGTTTCAGGTGAGGCCTTGAGCACCATCGTGCACCCGGCGGCCAAGCCCGGCGCGATCTTCATCGCGGCCAACGCCTGCGGATAGTTCCATGGCGTGATCGCGCCCACCACCCCGACGGGTTCGCGACGCACGATGGTGTGCCCGATGGCGCTGGGGCGTATCTCCTCGTCGGGGGTGTCGACGATCATCGTCGCGTAGTAGTCCAGCAGCACTGCCGGGAACATGCCGTTGGCGCCCTTCGACAGCCGGATCGGCATGCCGTTCTCCCGGGTCACCAGCTCTGTGGTGGCCGCGCCCCGCGCCATCAGCGCAGCCCCGAGCGCCCTGAGCACCTCGGCGCGGTCTTGGACCGGGGTGGCCGACCAGGCCGGCAGCGCCGCCCGGGCCGCCGCCACCGCGGCGTCGATGTCGGCAACGGTGGCAGCGGCGCCGTCACCGAGATGTTCACCGGTGGCGGCCTCGATCACCGGGTGGGTTCCGGTGGACCGGAATGTGCCGCCGATGTACACCTGTGCCCTCATCGGGACCTCTCCTCGGGTGGGTCGGAACTGAACAACACGCCGTCGTCGATCAGGCGCTGGATGGTGACGTCGTCAAAACCCAGTGTCTTCTGGCAGATCTCGCGGGTGTCCTGCCCGGGCAACGGCGCCGGGCGGGTGGGTGCGTGTCCGATGGCGCGAAACGGCGCGGGCCCGGTCTCGCTGGGCAACGCGATGTCGAACAGGGGGTGGTGCATCGGCTGGAAGAACCCCCGGCTGACCAGTTGCGGGTCCTCCAGCAGCTCCATCCGACGCAGCATCGGCGCCGCGGCGATACCCACTGCCTGGAGCGCTTCGGCCACCTCCACCGGCGAACGGGCGGCGGTCCACTGCGACAGCTCTGCTCCACTGGTGAGGCCGGCCAGCGTGTCTCGATCCGCGTCGCGCAGGGAGATGACACACCACTCGTCGTCCCCGGCGCACGGGTAGACGCCGTGGTGCACGGGATCGGGGACGACGGGAGCGCCGGCTGCCTGCGCGACAAAGACGGCGTCGAGCTGGCTGACGCAAGCCTCGGCCTGGGAAACATGCAGTCGTGCACCGGTTCCGGTGCGATCGCGGTGGATCAGCGCGGCGAGCGCGCCGATCGCGGTGATCCGGCCCACCACATGGTCGGGGAACACCGTGGTGGCATCGAAGAAACGGTGCCGCTGCGAAACGGGCTCGCCGTGCCCGGGTGGGGCGGTCCACAGCCGGGTGACACCGGTGCCCGATCGCACCAGCGGTCCGTAGCCCATCCGGGTGCTCCAGGGGCCGGTGTCCCCGTATGCGCTGCTCTCGGCGAGCACGAGGTCGGGATTGATCTGTTGCAGCCGGTGATAGGAAAAGCCGAGCGCGGCAAGCGTTCCCGGCTTGAAGTTGGCGAACACGGCATCGGCGTCAGCCACCAGGCGGGTGAACACGTCGGCCCCGGCCTCGCTGCGCAGTTCCAGCCCGAGGCCCAGCTTGTTGCGGTGCGTCCAGGCGAACGACTCACTCATCAGGTCCCCGGCCCGCGCCTGACGCAGACCGTCCGGGTAGGCCCGGCTCTCGACCTTGATCACCTCGGCACCGAGGTCGGCGAACAGGCGACTCAGCTCGCCGCCGGCGACGATGATGCCGAGATCGACGATGCGCAGCCCCTCGAACGGCAGCCCCGCATCGCTGCGCGCAGAGGTGGCGGTGGGCGGATGCAACCAGCGCGGCTCGTCGGCACCGGCACTCGGGGCCGGTGTACGCAGACCCGCCCGCGCGCCGTCGACGGTGTAGTAACCGAGCGGCACAGTGGCCTGCACCCCCGGCGTCAACTCCGCCACCGTGGATGCGCCGACGGCGCGGAAGTGTTCGGAGTCCAGTGCCTCCGTGGGATCGAGCACCTCCGCGATCGGCACTCCGTGCGACTGCCCCGCCGCCACCAACTCGGCCATCGACTGCCCGGCGAACTGCTCTGCCAGCACGGCTCCGATGCGGTCCCACTCGGCGAAACGTTCGGCGATCACGTCGAAGCGGGGGTCCTGGAACTCCTCGGGCTCCCCCATCCACGCGCGCAACCCGCGCCACTGGCGTGGTGCCATCACCACCAGGCGGACGTAGCCGTCCCTACAGGCGATGATCGGGTAGGCGTCCTGGTTCTGGGGCCGGCCCCGCCAGCGCTCGCCCCGGCGCATCCCGGCAGCCGCCTGACCGTGCGAACCGAACGGTGGGTCCAGGGCCGACACCACCGCTTCCAGTCGAGAAAAGTCGATGAAATCGCCTTGGCCACAACGTAACCGGTGGTAGTAGGCAACCAGCACGGCCCAGGCTGCCTGCACGGCGGCGGTGGCGGTGGCGATCCCGTCCGGCGGCAGCACCGGCGCCCCGACCGGCGGACCGGAACGCGACAGCGCCGACGACAACGCGTACAGCACCGCGTCGCTGGCCTGCCACGACGCCCGGGGGCCGGCCACACCGAAATCGGTGACGGCGATGACCACCAGCTGGGGAAACCGGTCGGCCAACTCGGCGGCGTCGATGCCGTATGCCGCGGCCTGGCCGGGCAGACCCGAGTCGACGACGATGTCGGCGCCGGCGGCCAGTTCCACCAGGCGTTTGCGGTCAGCCGCCTCAGCCGGATCGAGGACGACGCTGCGCTTGTTCGCGTTGTGCAGGGCGAACGCGATTCCGGTGCCACCCAGGCTGGGAGGCGCCGTGCGCTCGGGAGATCCGCCGGGGGGTTCCACCTTCAACACGTCGGCGCCGAGGTCGGCCAGCAGGCGCGACACGATGTCCACGCCGCCGGCAGCGAGGTCCAGCACCCGCACCGCCTGCAAAAGTTGACAGGTGTCCACCGTGGGCATCGTCACAGTATCCACTATGCCGTTCGGGTTGCCACCACGGTGCCAACCGTGGGTCAGCTACTCGTTGTCGCCCCCGGTGTCCGACACCCCGCCGACAGCTGTGCCCAGGCTGCGCGCCGCAGGCCACACCCAGTCCTTGACCTCGGGGAGGTCATCGCCGAACTCCCTGGTGTATTCGCGGGCCGTGATTCGTTTGTCCACCATGGTCTGTCGCAACGTCGCACACGACGACCCCAGGAACGGCACCCGGTCGATGACATCGATGACCAGGTGGTAGCGGTCCAGGTCGTTGAGCATCACCATGTCGAACGGCGTGGTGGTGGTGCCCTCCTCCTTGTAGCCGCGTACGTGGATGTTGTTGTGCCCGGTACGGCGGTAGGTGAGGCGGTGGATCAACCACGGATAGCCGTGGTAAGCGAAGATCACCGGCTTGTCGGTGGTGAAGATCATGTCGAACTGACGGCTGGACAACCCGTGCGGATGCTCGGTGTCATCCTGCAGGCGCATCAGGTCCACGACGTTGACGAACCGCACCTTCAACTCCGGCAGGTGTTGGCGCAGCAGGTCCACGGCGGCCAGACCCTCCAACGTGGGCACGTCACCGGCGGTGGCGATCACCACGTCAGGATCGGTGCCCAGTTGCTCATTACCTGCCCACTCCCAGATACCGAGACCGCGGGTGCAGTGTGCGATGGCCTGATCCATGGTCAGGAAGTTCGGATGCGGCTGCTTACCCGCCACCACCACGTTCACGTACTGACGCGAGCGCAGACAGTGGTCATAGGTGGACAGCAGCGTGTTGGCATCCGGTGGCAGGTACACCCGCACCACCGAGGCTTTCTTGTTCACCACATGGTCGATGAAGCCCGGATCCTGATGACTGAAGCCGTTGTGGTCCTGCCGCCAGACATGGCTGGACAGCAGATAATTCAAGCTGGCGATAGGCCGGCGCCACGGGATGTGGTTGGTGACCTTGAGCCACTTGGCGTGCTGGTTCATCATCGAGTCGATGATGTGGATGAACGCCTCGTAGCAGTTGAACAGGCCGTGGCGGCCGGTCAGCAGGTAGCCCTCCAGCCAGCCCTGGCACTGGTGTTCGGACAGCATCTCCAGCACCCGCCCGGCCCGCGCCAGGTGCTCGTCCACCTCCGGCCCGAAAAAGCCTGCGTTCCACTGCTTGTCGGTGGCGGCGTACACCGCCTGCAAACGGTTGGAGGCCGTCTCGTCCGGTCCGAAGATCCGGAAGTTGTCCGGGTTCAGGCGCACCACGTCGGTGAGCCACTGGCCCAGCACTTTCGTGGCCTCGGCCACCGTAGCGCCCGGCACCGGGACGTCGACGCCGTACGTGCGGAAGTCCGGCAGCCGTAGATCCTTCAGCAGCACACCACCATTGGCGTGCGGATTGTCGCTCATCCGCAGCGAACCCGCCGGCGCCAGTGCGGCAACGGAGGCATCGAGGCGTCCGGCCTCGTCGAACAGGTCCTCGGCGCGATAGGACGCCAGCCAGTCTCCGAGCACCTGCAGGTGCTCAGGGGTGTCCCGGGCACTGGCCAGCGGCACCTGGTGGGCCCGCCAGGAGCCGGTGGTCTTCTTGCCGTCGATATAGTCCGGACCCGTCCATCCCTTCGGCGTCCGAAACACGATCATCGGCCAGCACGGGCGACTTTCGTCACCGTCGGCGGCGCGGGCCTTGATGTCGGCGATCTCGTTGAGCACGGTATCCAGCAGCTCGGCGAACCGTCGATGGGCGTCGTCGTGGGCCTCATCGCTCCTACCGTCGTCGTCACGATATTCGAAGAAGTACGGATTGTGCCCGTAGCCCACCATCAGCGAACGCAGTTCGCCTTCCGGAATGCGGGCCAGCACAGTCGGATTGGCGATCTTGTAACCGTTGAGGTGCAGGATCGGCAATACCACGCCGTCATGGACCGGGTTGACGAACTTGTTGGAGTGCCAGCTGGTGGCCAGCGCACCGGTCTCGGCTTCACCGTCACCCACCACCGCGGCCACCAGCAGATCGGGATTGTCGAACGCCGCTCCATAGGCATGTGACAGCGCGTACCCGAGCTCACCGCCTTCGTGGATCGACCCCGGCGTCTCGGGCGCCACATGTGAGGGGATGCCACCGGGGAAGGAGAACTGCCGGAACAATCGGCGCAGTCCCTCGGTGTCCTGGGTGATGTCGGAGTACACCTCTGAATAGGTGCCGTCGAGATACGCGTTGGCCACCAGGCCCGGGCCGCCGTGCCCAGGGCCGGTGACGTAGATGGTGGACTGCGCGCGCTCCTTGATGACGCGGTTGAGGTGGGCGTAGAGAAAATTGAGGCCAGGTGTGGTGCCCCAGTGTCCGAGCAGGCGCGGTTTGACATCGTCGCGCGTCAACGGGGTGCGCAGTAACGGGTTGTCCAACAGGTAGATCTGACCCACCGACAGGTAGTTGGCGGCGCGCCACCACCCGTCCAGCTGAGCCACGGTCTGGTCATCGAGCGCTGTCACCTCGGCGGTACGCCACGCGGTTGTCATGTTCGAACTCTCCTCCCGACTGGTTTGTTCGCTTCCATCCTTGCCCGTACCCCGCTCGGCGCGCAGGTCTGCACACGATGTTCATCTCGAGAGACACCCAGCCGACGCGGGTAGACTGCGCGAGTTATGTCAGATGTCAGCGCGGTGGACGCGCGTCCCCACCCGCTGCTGGCGCAGCTGTCGGCGATCCACCATTTCCGGATCTACGCCGACATCGCGATCGTCGTGGTGGTGCTGGCCCTGACCAACCTGATCGCGCACTTCACCACTCCGTGGGCCAGCATCGCGACCGTGCCCGCCGCGGCAGCGGTACTGCTGGTGCTGGTGCGGTCCCGCGGGTTGTGCTGGTCCGAACTCGGGCTGGGACGCGAGCAGTGGCGGTCAGGTGCCGGGTATGCCGCGGCGTCGGTGGGACTGGTGTTGACCGTCATCGCGATCGGCGCGGTTTTGCCGTGGACGCGGCCCATGTTCATGAACGACAACTACGCCACCGTATCGGGCGCCCTGCTGGCGTCGATGATCATCATCCCGTTGCAGACCGTCATCCCGAGGAGCTGGTGTTTCGCGGGGTGCTGCACGGCGCGTTGAACCGAGCCTGGGGATTCCGTGGTGTCGCCGCCGCAGGCTCACTGCTGTTCGGCCTCTGGCACATCTCCACATCGCTGGGCCTGACCAGCAGCAATGTTGGCTTCACGCGAATCTTCGGTGGTGGTGTCGCAGGCATGATCGCCGGAGTGGTGTTGGCCGTGGTGGCCACCGGGATGGCCGGCTTCGTCTTCACCTGGCTGCGCCGGCGCAGCGGCAGCCTGATCGCGCCCATCGCACTGCACTGGTCACTCAACGGCTTGGGCGCGCTGGCCGCGGCCCTGGTGTGGCACGCCAGCACCTGATCAGCGCCTGCGGCGTCCAGCCCGGACGTCAAGTAGGGACCAATGGCACGCGATCGGGGTCCTTTCTCCGGCCCCACCACTGGTGGCCGGTGCCACAGTGGACGGCATGGACACCCACCCTGACGAGGAAACCCTCCGTGCGGCCGTCGCCTTGGCGGTGCGAGCTCCCTCGATCCATAATTCGCAGCCCTGGTTGTGGCGGGTCGGCGACCAGTCGGTGCACCTGTATGCGGACCCGTCGCGGCATCTGCCCCATACCGACCCTGCTCGTCGCGACCTTTTGCTGAGCTGCGGCATCGCGTTGCAGCACTTCACCGTGGCGCTGGCGGCACTGGGGTGGCAAACCCACGTGCACCGCCTGCCGAACGCCTCCGAACCCGACCACCTGGCCAGCATCGAGATCTGTGGGCACGGTGGCAGCGAGCAGCAGATCGCCCTGGCCGCCGCGATCCCCCGCCGCCGGACCGACCGCCGCTGGTACAGCTCCTGGCCGGTGCCGGGTGGCGACATTGCCCTGATGACCTCACGCGCGGCCCGCTGCGGGGTGTCGGTGCGCCGCGTCGCCTTCCCAGGACAGCTCAGTGGAGTCATCGCCAATGCGGTGCACCACCACGCCGTGGACGAGGGCTACCTCAGCGAATTGTCGCGGTGGAGTGGCAGATACGGCTCGGTAGCCGGAGTGCCCGCCCGCAACACCCCCGCGCCGAGCCAGGGCGATCTTTCGGCCAGGGTGTTCGCCAACCCGGTTCTGCCGCAACCCCGCGGAGCGCATTCCACTGATGACGCGGGGGTGCTACTAGCACTGGGCACCGCCACCGACGACCACTTGGCGGTTCTGCGCGCCGGCGAGGCGACGGGTGCGGTCTTGTTGACCGCCACCGCGCTGGGCCTGTCGAGCTGCCCCTTGACCGAACCACTGGAAATCGACAGCACCCGCGAGGCCGTGCGGTCGCTGGTGCTGGGCGGCGACGGCTTCCCGCAGATGTTGTTGCGTGTCGGATGGGCGCCGTTGAACGCTGACCCGCTGCCTGCCACCCCACGCCGTCCACTGGCGGAGGTACTGCAGCGGCTCGAAGGCGCTACCGCTGTCTAGTCAGGCTTTTCGGACCTTGCCGACGATCCACAGCAGGATGACCGAGCCCAGCAGTGCGGTCAGGAAGGTGAAGAACCAGCCTCCCTCGGCAGTGTCGAAGGCGAAGCTGAGCAGAAAGCCACCCAGCAGTGCGCCGATGACACCGATGACGATGTTCATCAGGATGCCGGACCCGCCGCCTTTCATGATCTTGCTGGCCACCCACCCGGCGAGGCCGCCGATGATGATGTAGCCGATCAACCCGACGCTGGTGGTCGTGGTGGAGCGGGCCAGGATGTCCACCGATTCCGCAACAAGAGTTGTATCCATGCTTTCGGTATAACCACATCTGACCACTTTTGCGCCTTCAATTCGGCAACGGTTTGTCATCACAACGCGAACAGCCCCGACCTGCGTGGTCGGGGCTGTTCTGTAATGCCGAGTTGATCAGGCAGGCGGTGGCTGCATCTCGGGCACCGGAGTGGTGACCGGGACGGGCACACCCACCTGCGCGCGCGGCGGCGGTGGCGGCGGCGCGTTGGGATCCGGTGGCGGAGCATTCGGATCCGCCGCAGGCTGCGGTGCGTTGGGGTCCGGCGGCGGCGGGGGCGGCGGCGGAGGCGGTGGGCTCCACGGCCGGATCGAGTTGGCCAACGCGATGGCGGCACCGGTGTCGACCGGATCGTTGGCGGTACCCAACCACACCACGAACCACCGCTCGTTGCGCTGTCCGCGCGGGGCATTGACACTCTGGGTGCCCACCACGCCGGCCCAGATCTGGCCGTCGGGCTTGGAAGTGTCGGTGAACTTCACCTCGTAGTAGGAGGCC
This sequence comes from Mycobacterium sp. MS1601, assembly GCF_001984215.1. NCBI lineage: Bacteria > Bacillati > Actinomycetota > Actinomycetes > Mycobacteriales > Mycobacteriaceae > Mycobacterium > Mycobacterium sp. MS1601. The sequence continues at coordinate 5,519,935 of NZ_CP019420.1, read as the reverse complement.
GCACCCGGCATGCCGTTGGCGTCCAGGGCCGCGGTCTGCTGGTTGATGCGAGTGCCGGCAAACGGCATGAAGAATTCGCCCATGTCGGAGGCCAGCCGGTTGGCAGCCTTCGCGTTGTCGGGTTCGGCGCCGGCGAACAGCTTCAGGTCCAGCCGGCCCAACAGGATGCTGGTGTCCGTGGCCACTGCCGCGGGTTGGCCGGGGGTAGCCGATGGGTCCGACTTGACCAGCAGCGCCGAACCGTAGTTCAGCCGCGCTGCGTCACCCTGCTCCCAGCCGGGGGCAGCACGAAGCTGAACCCGCCCACCGGGTTGTCGACACGACCCGGCTCCGGCGCAGGAGGAGCGTTGGGATCCGCCGGAGGAGGCGCGTTGGGGTCGACCGGCGGTGGCGGCGCATTGGGATCCGCCGGTGGCGGAGCCGGGGCGTTCGCATCGGCCGGAGGCGGCGGCGCGTTCGGGTCAGCCGGCGGCGGTGCCGCCGTGGTGGGCGCCGGCGCGGGTGCCGGCACTGGCTCGGCGTGGCCGACGGCGGTGGGGAGAACCAGGGTGATGGCACTGGCACCGGCTGCCGCGGCGATACCCAGAGAAGCCCACTTACCCTTGCGCCGTTTCAGTTTCTGCTCCGGCTCATCCATGGCGAAGAACCTACCGTGTTACTCGGGTGACGCAAGCGTGGCCTGGTCACTGGTGGGTCGTGTCAACGCCCGGCTGGGCGCCACTGTCAATGTGTCGCGCGCGGCGCCGAAATTGTTTCCATGTCGTTCCCGCGTCGAGTTTCCCGACATAGCTACTGTCCAGTAACATAAGCTCTCGACCGACGCGACTTCACGCGTGGTTCAACGCTGAACGACTAGGAGGTCAAGCCATGGAGGTGCTCGTCACCGGCGGCGATACCGAGCTCGGACGCACAATCGCGGAGGGTTTCCGCGACGAGGGCCACCGCGTGGTCATCTCGGGTGCCCGGCGCGACGAACTGGAAGTCGCAGCCAAAGAGCTCGATATCGACGCCATCGTCTGCGACACCACGGCGCCGGCCAGTCTCGCCGAGGCGCGCTCTGCCTTCCCGCAGCACCTGGACGCCATCGTGCACGTGCCTGCGCCACGCTGGCAGGAGGGTGATCCCCGCACCTTCAGCCTGTCCCAGCAGGCAGCCGCGTGGCACAACGCACTCGACACCACGGTGCTGTCGGCAGCGTTGACCCTGCAGACCATCGGTGACCATCTGCGCGCGGGCGGTTCGGTTGTCAACGTCGTTCCCGAGAGCCCCCGTGACGGCAGTGCCGAGGCCGCCGTGAAGGCCGCGCTGTCGGCATGGACGGCCGACCAGGCCGCCGTATACGGCACCCGCGGAATCACCATCAACGTCGTCGCCGCCGGCCGCGGCTCGCAGCCCGGCTACGACGGGCTGTCCAGCACCGCTCCGTCGACCGCCGCCGAGATCACCCGACTGGCTCTGTTTCTCTCGACCGCGGGGGCCCGCCACGTCACTGGCCAGACCCTGCACGTCAGCACCGGAGCGTTGGCCGCCTTCGGCTGAGTGAACCGCGGGCGGCTGCGCCCGCGAATATTCCCCCGTTCGCGCCGAGCGAAACGGGGTTCCCGCCCCGCTTAGGCGTGGCTAGGGTCGAATTCGTGACGATCAAACTCGGTTTGCAGATCCCGAACTTCTCCTACGGCACCGGTGTGGAGCAGCTGTTCCCCACCGTCATTGCGCAGGCCCAGGAGGCGGAGGCAGCCGGCTTCGACTCCGTTTTCGTGATGGACCACTTCTATCAGCTGCCCGGCCTCGGAGCGCCCGAGGAGCCGATGCTGGAGGCCTACACCGCCCTCGGCGGGCTTGCCTCGGCCACCGAAAAAGTGCAGCTGGGCACCCTGGTCACCGGCAACACCTACCGCAACCCCACCCTGCTGGCCAAAGCCATCACCACCCTCGACGTCATCAGCCAGGGCCGCGCCATCCTCGGCATCGGCACCGGCTGGTACGAACTCGAACACGACTCACTGGGCTACGAGTTCGGGACCTTCACCGACCGCTTCAACAAACTCGACGAAGCACTGCAGATCATCCTGCCCATGCTCGCCGGCGAACAGGTGACCCTCGAGGGCACCTACTACCGGGCCAAGGAGGCATTCGCCAATCCCCGCTTCCGCGGCCACATCCCGCTGATGATCGGCGGCAGCGGCGAGAAGAAGACCATCCCGCTGGCGGTCAAGCACTTCGACCACCTCAACATCATTGCCGGCTTCGACGAGTTGCCACGCAAGGTCGCGGTGGTCAAGGAGAACTGCGAGAAGATCAACCGCGATCCGGCCACACTGGAGACCAGCATCCTCGCCCTCGCCGTCATCGACGAGAACATCACCGCGGACTTCATTCCCGAGGAATTCCGTCAGCAGGCCGTGTTCGGTTCGCCGGAGCAGATCGTCGACCAGCTCAAAACCAAGGTGCTCGACGCCGGCGTCGACGGCGTGATCCTGTCGCCGGTCACCACCATCAACGGCTACCAACCCGGCGGCATCACCGCGGTCGCCGAGAAGCTGCTGCCCATTCTCAACGAAAGTCGGTCATGACGATCAAGCTCGGCTACCAGATCCCGAACTTCTCCTACGGCACCGGTGTGGAGCAGCTGTTCCCCACCGTCATTGCGCAGGCCCAGGAGGCGGAGGCAGCCGGCTTCGACTCCGTTTTCGTGATGGACCACTTCTATCAGCTGCCCGGCCTCGGAGCGCCCGAGGAGCCGATGTTGGAGGCGTACACCGCGCTCGGCGCAGTGGCCACAGCCACCCAGAAGGTCCAACTCGGCACCTTGGTCACCGGCAACACCTACCGCAACCCCACCCTGCTGGCCAAAGCCATCACCACCCTCGATGTGATCAGCCAGGGCCGCGCCATCCTCGGCATCGGTGCGGGCTGGTACGAACTCGAACACGACTCACTGGGCTACGAGTTCGGGACCTTCACCGACCGCTTCAACAAACTCGACGAAGCACTGCAAATCATCCTGCCCATGCTCGAAGGCGAACAGGTGACCCTCGAGGGCACCTACTACCGGGCCAAGGAGGCATTCGCCAATCCCCGCTTCCGCGGCCACATCCCGCTGATGATCGGCGGCAGCGGCGAGAAGAAGACCATCCCGCTGGCGGTCAAGCACTTCGACCACCTCAACGTCATCGCGGGTTTTGACGACCTCACCGGCAAACTCGACGTGATCAAGGCCCGCTGCGAGGACATCGGCCGCGATCCCGCCACGCTGGAGACCAGCATGCTGCTCACGGTCGTGGTCGATGACTCCGCCTCGATCGACGATGTGCCCGAAGTGCGCCGGGTGCGCGCCGCCGTCGGCAGCGCCGAGGCCGTGGCCGAGCAGATCAAGACCAAGGTGCTCGACAAGGGCATCGACGGCGTCATCTTCAACATGCCCAGCTACACCCCCGGCACCATCACAGCTGTCGCCGACGCTCTTAAACCCATGCTCGCCGGGTGAACCTCGGGCGGGCGAGGCATCTCACTTCGCTCAGCGGAAGGCCGCCGACTAACCTGTCCGTTGTACCTGTTGTAGGAAGCGGTCATCCGTCAAGGAGCACAAATGAGCCACCCCGGAGCTACGGCGTCGGATAGGCACAAGGTTGTCATCATCGGTTCGGGCTTCGGTGCACTGAACGCCGCCCAGACGCTCAAGCGCACCGATGTCGACATCAAGTTGATCGCGCGCACCACGCATCACTTGTTCCAGCCGCTGCTCTATCAGGTGGCCACCGGCATCATCTCCGAAGGTGAGATCGCGCCACCCACCCGGCTGATCCTGCGCAAACAGCGCAATGCGCAGGTGCTGCTCGGTGAGGTCACCCACGTCGACCTCGAGCACAAGATGGTCGACTCGGTCCTGCTGGGGCACACCTACCGCACCCCCTATGACACGCTGATCATCGCCGCCGGCGCCGGCCAGGGCTACTTCGGTAACGACCACTTCGCCGAGTTCGCCCCGGGCATGAAGACCATTGACGACGCACTGGAACTGCGCGGCCGGATCCTGGGCGCATTCGAGCAGGCCGAACGCTCCAGCGACCCGGAACGCCGCCGCAAGCTGCTGACGTTCGTCGTGGTGGGCGCCGGCCCGACGGGTGTGGAGATGGCCGGCCAGATCCAGGAACTCGCCGACCAGACGCTCAAGGGCAGCTTCCGGCACATCGATCCCACCGAGGCACACGTCATCCTGCTCGACGCCGCTCCGGCAGTTCTTCCGCCGATGGGCGAGAAGCTGGGCCTCAAGGCCAAGGAACGGCTGGAGAAGATGGGCGTCGAGATTCAGCTCAACGCCATGGTCACCGACGTCGACCGCAACGGCATCACGGTCAAGGAAAAGGACGGCAGCACCCGTCGGATCGAAGCCGCCTGCAAGGTGTGGTCGGCCGGCGTCCAGGCCAGTCCGCTCGGCCGGGACCTGGCCAATCAGTCCGAGACCGAGATCGACCGTGCCGGTCGTGTCATCGTCAACCCGGATCTGTCGATCCCGGGTCACCCCAACGTGTTCGTCGTGGGTGACATGGCGTTTGTGCCCGGTGTTCCCGGTATGGCACAGGGCGCGATCCAGGGCGGCAAATACGTGGCCAAGATAGTGCACAACGAGCAGAAGGCCCGCGAGCACGGCACCATCCCCAAGCCGCGCGAACCGTTCAGCTACTTCGACAAGGGCTCGATGGCAACGGTGTCGAAGTACAACGCCGTCGCGCAGATCCCGATCGGTTCCCGCAAGCTCGAGTTCGGCGGCTTCTTCGCCTGGCTGGCGTGGCTGGGCCTGCACCTGATTTACCTGGTGGGCTTCAAGACCAAGATCGCCACGCTGTTGTCGTGGGCGGTGACGTTCTTCGGCCGTCAGCGCGGCCAGCTGACCATCACCGAGCAGCAGGCCTACGCCCGAACACGCATCGAGCAGCTCGAGGAGCTCGCGGCAAGTATCGACGACGAAAAACAGGCGAGCTGACGCAGTACGCGGTGCACTGCTCGGTCAGAGCTTTTCGCCCTGCCACGTTGTCAGGACTCCGCCGCCGGCGAGATTCAGGGAGACACTTCCCTGCAGCTCGCCGGCGGTGCTGTCTGAGCCCGGATAGGTCAACTCGCTGACACACGCCCGCGGCGCCGACAGTGCGTCATCGGCCACCGCCCCGGCACCCAACTCGACTCGGTGGCGCAGCAACGGTTGACCTTTCACGTCCGCCCGCAGACTTCCGCTCCAAAATCCTTGGCGCTCATTGGTTCTACCGATCTGCACCCGTTCCCGCAGCCGCAGCGCTCCCGCCGCGTCGATATCCGCGGTGATCGAGGCGAGATGGCGGGCGTCGGCGGCCACCACCGTCGGCTCCATGTCGAGATCGAGGTGGCCGGCCACCTCGAGGTGCATCGTCGACCTGGATGTGGTGTCCGCCCGCCCCGGCAATGCCACCATCGCCGCGACACTGCGCAGCGCCAGTCGGGCGCCGGGTTCCACGACCACTCGGATCGAGATCGTGTCCCCACCCAGCGGGGTCGCCACGGACGACACCAGGTGCACCGTCTCGGCCATGGTCGACCGCGCCGCGATCCCGCCGAGGCATTCCATCCGTGGCATCCGTCCGGCCTGCGCCACGATCACGACCTGCGAATGCATCAGACGGCTTGGGTCACCTTGAGCTGGTCGCGTACCCAGGCCAGCACATCGGTGGCCGCCGGGTCGTCGGTGAGGCTGATGAGCACAAACGGCCTGCCGTCCCGGACCGCCCCGGCGTCGCGTCGCATCACGTCCAGGTCGGCACCCACCATCGGCGCCAGGTCGGTCTTGTTGATCACCAACAGATCCGAGAACGTCACGCCGGGGCCACCCTTGCGCGGCACCTTGTCACCACCGGCGACGTCGATCACGAAGATCTGCACGTCGATCAGGCCCGAGGAGAACGTCGCCGTGAGATTGTCACCGCCGGATTCCACCAGGATCAGATCAAGGTGCTCATGCCCGGCGATCAGGTCGTCGATGGCGTCGAGGTTGGCGGTGATGTCGTCGCGGATGGCGGTGTGCGGGCATCCACCGGTCTGCACCGCAGCGATGCGGTCATCGGGCAACACTGCGTGGCGGCGCAGGAAGTCGGCATCCTCGGTGGTGTAGATGTCGTTGGTCAGCACCGCCAGTGAGAGTTCGTCGCGCAGCTGCCTGCACAGCGCAGCCACCAGCGCGGTCTTGCCGGACCCCACCGGTCCCCCGACCCCGATGCGCAGCGGCTCGCCGGGCTGCCGCACCCGCTTGGGTCGGTCATTGTGACCGTGCGGCTGTCCGTCGATGAAATGTGGTGGCATGGTTGACCTTTCGACTCACGAAACAAAAAGCGGCCGGTCGCGTGCGGCGTGGCGCTGAGCCAGCACGTCGAGCAGCGGATCGGACAGATCGGCGAGGCCCGCGGTTGCCTCCAGGGCGGTGTGGTCACACAGGTCCGCACATCTGAACGTCACCGCGGCCACGTCGGCGGGGTCAAGGGCCAGCAGGCGCTGCGCGGCGGTGGCCGACCCCGTCATCGTGGTGTACACCAGCGACAACGCGGTGTGCTCAGGATTCAGCTCACTCACCCGGCCGACGACGCCGGCCACGACACCCAAGTGCGGAGCCCGGCCCAGTCCCGACCAGTCACCGGGCCACACCCTCTTGGCCAGTCGCAGCAGGCCACGCCCCTGGGCACGAGACGCCGCCCGCGCCGACGGCGCCGGGGTGCGGGCGTCGGTCTCCAGATCGCCCAATTCTGGTGTGACAGCTCCAGTGTGGACGGCTACCGCCACCGACGCGGTGACCAGACCGGAGGTGCGGATCCGTCGCCGCAGGAATGCGTCGAGGGTCGCCACATCGGTGACCAGGCCGCTGACGACGGCTTCCTCCATCCCGCCGGAGTGCACGTGCCCACCGGTGGGCAACCGGGAGTCGGCGAAATTGAGCAGGGTGGTCAGGGTGGGCATGATGGTCTAGAAGAGGAAATACCGTTGTGCCATCGGCAGTTCCACCGCCGGCTGCTCTTCCCACACCTGACCGTCGATGCGCACCGTGAAGGTGTCGGGATCGACCTCGATGGACGGCATCGCGTCGTTGAGCGGCATGTCGGCCTTGCCGATCTTGCGGACGTTCTCCACGGCCACCAGCTTGCGCCCGATGTTGAGCCGGTCGGCCAGCCGATCTTCGATGGCCTGCGGGGCCACGAAGTGCACGGAGGTGGCCGCGGCGGCAGTCGGAGCGGCACCGAACATCGGCCGGGGCAACACCGGCTGCGGTGTCGGGATGGAAGCGTTGGCGTCACCCATGGCCGCCCAGGCGATCATGCCGCCCTTGATGACGGCGTGGGGGCGAACACCGAAGAACGCCGGCTCCCACAGCACGAGGTCGGCGAGCTTGCCCACCTCGACAGAACCGATCTCGGAACCCATGCCATGGGCGACGGCCGGGCAGATCGTGTACTTGGCGACATAGCGCTGGACGCGGTTGTTGTCCGCCTTGGTGTCCCCCTCGAGCGCACCGCGGCGTTTCTTCATCACGTGCGCGGTCTGCCAGGTGCGCATCACCACTTCGCCGATGCGGCCCATCGCCTGAGCATCGGAGCCGATCATCGAGATGGCCCCGATGTCGTGCAGAAGGTCTTCGGCGGCAATGGTGGACGGCCGGATCCGGCTCTCCGCGAAGGCCAGGTCCTCGGGCACGCTGGGGTTGAGGTGATGGCACACCATCAGCATGTCGAGGTGTTCGTCGAGGGTGTTGACGGTGTGCGGCCGGGTGGGGTTGGTGGAGCTGGGCAGCACGTTGGGGTGCGAGGCCACGGTGATGATGTCGGGCGCGTGGCCGCCGCCCGCGCCTTCGGTGTGGTACGCGTGGATGGATCGACCCTTGATGGCGGCCAGGGTGTCCTCGACGAACGCCATCTCGTTGAGGGTGTCGGTGTGGATGTTGGCCTGCACCCCGGCTGCATCGGAGACGGTGAGGCAGGCATCGATGGCGGCCGGGGTGGTGCCCCAGTCCTCGTGCAGCTTGAATCCGGCTGCGCCACCCCGCAGTTGCTCCCACATGGCCTCATGGCTGACGGTGTTGCCCTTGCCCAGCAGCGCGATGTTCAGCGGCCAGTGATCCAGCGCCTCGAGCATGCGGGCCAGATGCCAGGAGCCGGGTGTGACGGTGGTGGCCTTGCTGCCCTCAGCAGGACCGGTGCCGCCCGCCACGATGGTGGTGATGCCGCCGCCGAGCGCCTCCTCCATGATCTGCGGACAGATCAGATGGACGTGGCAGTCGATGGCACCCGCGGTGACGATGCGCCCGTTGCCGGCGATGATCTCGGTGGACGGTCCGACCACCAGATCGGGATGCACTCCCGACATGACGTCGGGATTGCCCGCCTTGCCGATGGCGACGATGCGGCCGTCACGAATACCGATGTCGGCTTTGATGATCCCCCAGTAATCGACGATCACCGCACCGGTGATGACGGTATCGGGGGCGCCGTCGGCGCGGGTGGCCCGCGACTGACCCATCGATTCGCGCAGCACCTTGCCACCGCCGAACACCGCTTCGTCGCCGGCGAGTCCGGGTCCGCCACTGCGGTCCTCGGTGATCTCGATCAGCAGATCGGTGTCCGCCAGCCGGATCCGGTCACCGGCGGTGGGCCCGAACAGCGCGGCGTACCGGGACCTGGACAACTCTGCCATCAGGCATCCAACTTTCCGGGAGGGGTGAGCGACAGACCATGGACTTCGCGGGTGCCGCCGAGCGGGACCAGGCTGACGGTCTGCGCCACACCCGGTTCGAAACGCACCGCGGTACCGGCCGGAATGTCGAATCGGTAACCGTGGGCGGCGGCGCGGTCGAACGACAGTGCCGCGTTGGCCTGGGGTAGGTGCACATGGCTGCCCACCTGGACCGGCCGGTCACCGGTGTTGACGATCTCGAGTTCCAGACGTGCGGCGCCCGCGTTGAGTTCGATGCCGCCGTCGCCGAAGAGGTATTCGCCGGGAATCATGAAATCGGGTGGTGGACGGTGACGAGCTTGGTGCCGTCGGGGAATGTCGCTTCCACCTGGACGTCGTAGAGCATCTCGGGGACTCCCTCCATCACGTCCTCTCGGGTCAACACCTCGCGGCCTGAACTCATCAGCTCGGCGACGGTGCGACCATCCCTGGCCCCTTCGAGGAGGTGATCGGTGATCAGCGCCACCGCCTCCGGGTGGTTGAGCTTCAAACCCCGCGCCTGACGGCGCCGGGCGAGCTCAGCCGCGTAGGAGAGAAGTAGCCGGTCCTGTTCATGCGGGCTCAAACGCATGAGGATCGATCCTGCCATCTCCGGGGCGACGCCGCGCTATGAGCGTTATCGCTCAAGCTGGTTCGGCTTCCAGGTTCTGCAGCCGAACCTGGCCCCGCGCGATCACCCGATCCTTTTCGTCTTTGACCGTCACCAGCCACAGCTGCTGACGGCGCCCGCGGTGCAGCGGCTCGGACAGGCCGTAGACCTTGCCCGAGGAGATGGCGCGCAGAAAGTCGGTGTTGTTGTTGACGCCAACGACGTTGCCGCCGCCGTGGGCTGCCAGCCATGTGTAGGCCGAGACGCTGGCCATGCTCTCGATGATCGAGGAGTACACACCGCCGTGGACGATGCCCATCGGTTGCAGCAGTGACGGCTTCACCTCGAGCTCGGCCTTGGCGCCGTCCGGGGTGAGCTCGGTGTAGACAAGCCCGATCGTGGTGTCGAACGGCGCGGAGAAGTCGGACACGGCCGACGGAGTTTCTTGCACACGTTCTGTTTACACCCGGCGCGCCGGCGCTTTCGCGCCACCTGAAGGTTGGGGAAAAAAGTCGGCGAGCCCCGCGCGTGATGCGCGGGGCTCGCCTTTTCGAGTGGACCGGGGGTCTCTGCAGCCCTCAGGACTCCGGCTCGGTCCGTTAGCTCGACCTGTTCAATATAGGCAAGGCTGTCCTAATTTTGCAAGACCTTCGTTGCGGTTCGGCCGAAGAAAGGAGCTTCCGGGCCGACGCAGCCGCGACTGACCGCGCACCGGCAGCCCGAAACCCACCAACGCGTCCAGCACAGCCTGCCCGCGGCGCATCCCCACCGCTTCGCTGTACCCGGCGAGCATCGGCACCTGCGTGGCCGCCACCACGATCGCCGTGCCGACCGTGTGCCACATGGACTCGACACTCACCGCGCCACCACTGACCTGATGCAGCTTGGCGAACAGCGGCGACAACGAACGGTGGCACCGGTGCGCGATCCAGGTCGCCAGGGCCGCCTCACTGGGCAGTTCCACCACTCCTTCGGCGGGCCTGCCGTTGCGGGCGCACGGATCGTCGGGCAGCACACGCACCGTCGGATCGACCACGCCGAGCCAGTCGATGGCCCCTTCGGAGTCGACATGCACCCAGAGATTCTCCAGCCCGGTGTCCCAGGCGCGTCCCTCCAGGACCACCAGGGCAACAACACGGCCGATCACCGCGTGCGCCAACGTCGCGGCCAGCTGCTGGGCGGCGGCGGTGCGGCTGTCCATCTCTTCGGCGGCGGCGGTGAACATCGTCTCGAGACGATCACCGGTCACGGCAGCGGCCAGCGGCCACCACCGACGTTTCGACAGGTCCCCCATGACCGCCACGCCGTACACGCGCGGACACTCGGGATAGAGCGCCCGCAACCGCCTGCTCGACTCATGCAGGGGCAATACCCGGCGAATCGTCATCCCCGCGATGAGCGGGTCGTCGATCACAACAGTCATGGCACCTCCTCGTATGCTTAGGTAAGCCTAACCATAAAAGCACGAGGGGGCCTGGCGATCCAGGTGACCGCACTCACAGACTGCAATCGCGACGGACAGGAAGCATCGGCACGTGGCCTTGGTTACAGGCCGCGAGGATGGATACGACGACCGGTAGTAAACGCGAGTAGTCTGACGACATCGTTTTCGGAGATGAACGGAACATGGCCAAGGTGGCTCGTTTAGGGGAATTGGAACAGGCGGTCATGGACCGTCTGTGGTCAGCGGGCGAACCGCAGACCGTGCGGCAGGTGCATGAGGCGCTGTCGGAACGCCGCGATCTGGCGTACACGACGGTGATGACGGTGCTGCAGCGCCTCGCCAAGAAGCACCTGGTGGTTCAGCATCGCGATGACCGGGCCCACAGGTATGCACCGACGCACGGCCGCGACGAGCTGGTCGCCGGCCTGATGGTCGACGCGCTGGACCAGGCGTCGGACACCGGAAGCAGACAGGCGGCGTTGGTGCACTTCGTGGAACGGGTGGGAGCCGACGAGGCCGACGCCCTGCGTCGCGCCCTCGCCGAACTGGAAGCAAAACACGGTCTGACCACCTCGGCTGGCGACGCCACAACTGCCTGACGGATACTGTCAGCGTGTCCGCGCTGGCCTTCTCCGTTCTCGCGCTGCTTCTGGTAGGCCCTGTGCCTGCCATGCTGGCGCGATCGACGTGGCCACTACGAGCTCCGCGGGCAGCGGTGGTGCTGTGGCAGTCCATTGCGGTGGCCGCCGTACTCTCGGCGTTCTCGGCCGGAATCGCCATCGCCAGCAGGCTTTTTGTGCCGGGCCCCGACGGCAGGCCCACCACGCTGGTCGGTGAGATCGATCAGCTGGGCTGGCCGCTGTGGCTGGCCTACATCACCGTCTTCGGCCTGACGCTGTTGATCGGGGCGCGTCTGATTGTCGCCGGCGCCCAGGTGTTCATCTCGACGCGCCGCCGTCGAGCCCACCACCGCACCCTGGTCGACATCCTCGGCGTCAACCACGAGCGTGCGGCCGCGCAGGCCTGCACCAGGGCCAGCGAGCTGCGCATCCTCGACGTCCAACAGCCGCTGGCCTACTGCCTTCCCGGCGTTCGCGGACGCGTCGTCGTCAGTGAAGGCGCCCTGAGCACTCTGGCCGACGACGAGGTGACGGCCATCCTCACCCATGAGCGCGCCCATCTGCGGGCCCGCCACGACCTGGTGCTGGAAGCGTTCATCGCCGTCTACGTCGCCTTTCCCCGCTTGGTCCGCAGCCGCAACGCCCTGGATGCGGTGCGGCTGCTGATCGAGCTGCTGGCCGACGATGCCGCCGTGCGCGCCGCCGGCCCCACTCCCCTGGCCCGTGCGCTGGTGGCGTGCGCGGCGGGCCAAGCTCCGAAGGGAGCGCTGGCCGCCGGAGGTCCCACCACCGTCATCCGGGTGCGCCGGCTTGCCGGTCGCCCCAACAGCACCCCGTTGGCCGTCGCGGCCTACCTGAGCGCGGTGGCGATTCTGGTGGTGCCCACCATCGCCGTCGCGGTGCCGTGGCTGCATGAGCTGGAGCGGTTGTTCTCCAGCTAGCCCGGCCCGCCCTCCCCGGCCTCGTCCCTCCCCCGTATCAGCGACCGAGCTAGATACTTGTAGCTCGGCCCGCCCTCCCCGGCCTCGTCCCTCACCCGCATCGGCGACCGAGCTAGATACTTGTAGCTCGGCCCGCCCTCCCCGGCCTCGTCCCTCACCCGCATCGGCGACCGAGCTAGGCTCTTGGTCGTCTAAGAACTGAACAACGGAGGCGCCTCATGTCCGAACCTTCCACCGAAGGCACCGCGCAGATCGGCGTGACCGGTCTGGCTGTGATGGGTTCCAATCTCGCGCGCAATTTCGCCAGGCACGGCTACACCGTCGCCCTGCACAACCGATCCATCGCCAAGACCGACGCACTGCTGGCCGAGCACGGCTCGGACGGCAACTTCGTCCGCAGCGAAACCATCCCGGAATTCCTTGCCGCACTTGAGAAGCCACGCCGCGTGATCATCATGGTCAAGGCTGGCGACCCCACCGACGCCGTCATCAACGAGCTCGCGGACGCCATGGAACCCGGCGACATCATCATCGATGGCGGCAACGCCCTCTACACCGACACCATCCGCCGTGAGAAGGCCATCCGCGAGCGCGGCCTGCACTTCGTCGGCGCCGGAATCTCCGGCGGCGAAGAGGGCGCCCTCAACGGTCCCTCGATCATGCCGGGTGGCCCGGCCGAGTCCTACGAGAGCCTGGGCCCGCTGCTCGAGGAGATCTCCGCCCACGTCGACGGCGTGCCCTGCTGCACCCACATCGGTCCCGATGGTGCGGGCCATTTCGTGAAGATGGTGCACAACGGCATCGAGTACTCCGACATGCAGCTCATCGGCGAGGCCTACCAACTGCTGCGCGATGGGCTGGGCAAGTCGGCACCCGAGATCGCCGATGTGTTCGCCGAGTGGAACAAAGGCGATCTGGACAGCTTCCTGATCGAGATCACCGCCGAGGTGCTGCGCCAGAACGACGCCAAGACCGGCAAGCCGTTGGTGGACGTGATCCTCGACGAGGCCGAGCAGAAGGGCACCGGCCGCTGGACCGTGAAGTCCGCACTCGATCTGGGTGTACCCGTCACCGGTATCGCCGAGGCGGTGTTCGCCCGTGCCCTGTCGGGATCGGTGGCCCAGCGCAAGGCCACCACTGGGCTGGCGTCCGGCGATCTGGGTGAAAAACCCGGCGATGCAGCGCAATTCACCGAAGACATCCGCCAGGCACTGTATGCCTCGAAGATCATCGCGTACGCGCAGGGTTTCAACCAGATCCAGGCCGGCTCCAACGAGTACAACTGGGGAATCAAGCCCGGCGACATGGCCAGGATCTGGCGGGGCGGCTGCATCATCCGAGCCAAGTTCCTGAACCGGATCACCGACGCCTTCGACAACGATCCCGACCTGCCCACGCTGATCGTCGACCCGTACTTCCGCGACGCCATCGAGGCGGCCATCGACAGCTGGCGTCGCGTCGTGGTGAAGGCCACCGAGTTGGGCATCCCGATCCCCGGATTCAGCTCGGCTTTGTCGTACTACGACGGGCTGCGCACCGAGCGGCTGCCTGCCGCGTTGACGCAGGGGCTGCGCGATTTCTTCGGCGCCCACACCTACGGTCGCATCGACACCGACCACAGCAAGCGGTTCCACACCCTGTGGAGCGGTGACCGCACCGAGGTCGAGGCCTAGCCTGGTCGACGAGCCCGGGGAGACCGGGCCAGGTTGAACGGACCTGGTTTCGATCGCGAGCAGACGTCAACTCGGGTGATTCCACGCGGATTCACCCGAGTTCGCGTCTGCTGGTCGACGTAGGGTGGGGTACGTGCAGTTTCTCGAAGGCCACAAGCCCCCGTATGACCTGACCTACGACGACGTCTTCGTCGTGCCCAACCGCAGTGACGTGGCGTCCCGCTTCGACGTGGACCTGTCCACCGCCGACGGCACCGGAACCACCATCCCGGTGGTGGTCGCCAACATGACCGCGGTCGCCGGACGGCGGATGGCGGAGACCGTCGCCCGCCGCGGCGGCATCGTCGTCCTACCCCAGGATCTTCCGATCTCGGCGGTGCGGGCAACCGTCGACTTCGTCAAGACCCGCGACCTGGTGGCCGACACCCCGGTGATGCTGGCACCCGAGGATTCCGTCTCCGATGCCGTCGCGCTCATCCACAAACGTGCCCATGGCGCGGCCGTGGTGGTGGAAAACGGCCGCCCGGTCGGGCTGGTGACCGAGTCGGCGTGCGTCGGCGTCGACCGCTTCGCCCGCGTACGCGACGTCGCGGCGGCCGATTTTGTCACCGCGCCGGTGGGTACGGATCCCCGCAAGATCTTCGACCTACTCGAACACGCACCCATCGGCGTGGCGGTGCTCACCGAAGCCGACGGTAGCTTGGCCGGTGTCCTGACCCGCACCGGCGCCGTCCGCGCCGGCATCTACACCCCCGCGGTCGACGCCAAGGGACGCTTGCGCATCGCCGCCGCCGTGGGCATCAACGGCGACGTGGCCGCCAAGGCCACCGCACTGGCCGAAGCCGGCGCCGACGTCCTGGTGGTCGACACCGCCCACGGACACCAGCAGAAAATGCTGGACGCCATCTCCGCAGTCGCCGCCCTGGATCTCGGCCTGCCGCTGGCTGCGGGCAACGTGGTCTCCGCCAACGGCACTCGTGACCTCATCGATGCCGGTGCCTCCATCGTCAAGGTGGGCGTGGGCCCCGGCGCCATGTGCACCACCAGGATGATGACCGGCGTCGGCCGGCCCCAGTTCTCCGCGGTCTACGAATGCTCGACGGCGGCAAGGGAACTGGGTGCTCATGTATGGGCAGACGGGGGTGTGCGGCACCCGCGTGACGTGGCGCTGGCCTTGGCGGCAGGCGCGTCGAACGTGATGATCGGCTCATGGTTCGCCGGCACTTACGAATCCCCCGGCGACCTGATGCGTGATCGGGACGACCGGCTGTACAAAGAGAGCTATGGGATGGCGTCCAAACGGGCGGTCGCCGCCCGCACCGCCGCCGACGGCGCCTTCGACCGGGCCCGCAAAGCCCTGTTCGAGGAAGGCATTTCGACGTCGCGGATGGCCGTCGATCCCGAGCGCGGCGGCGTGGAGGACCTGCTGGACCACATCACCTCCGGGGTGCGCAGCACCTGCACCTACGTCGGCGCGGCCACGCTGGCCGAGCTCTACGACAAGGCGGTGCTCGGAGTGCAGTCCGCCGCCGGGTTCGCCGAGGGACATCCACTGCCGGCTGGCTGGTGATCGAACGGCAGTTAATATGTGGAATCTATGCGGATTGTCCGCCAACTGAACGAAAGGGAACGAGTGCCTCAGGCACCCAGTGACGCCGGCACGGTGGTTGTCGTACAAGACCCCGCGTCCGAAGCCCAGGACGCCGAGCCATCCTCTAGACAGCCGGGCCTTCGGCCCGGCGCCCACGCGGTGGTGACACAACCGTGAGTGTGTGGTTCACCGTCTTGTCTGTTCTTGCGATCCTGGTCCTCACCGCGGGCACGGCACTGTTCGTCGCCGCCGAGTTCTCCTTGACCGCGCTGGAACGCAGCACTGTCGAAGCCAACGCGCGTTCGGGCAACCGGCGCGACCAGTTCGTCCAGCGCGCACACCGCACGCTGTCGTTCCAGCTCTCCGGCGCCCAGCTGGGCATCTCCATCACCACACTGGCCACCGGCTATCTGGCAGAGCCCGTGGTGGCCAGGCTGATCGCCCCGGGACTGCGCGCGGTCGGTCTCCCCGAGGGCAGTGTCGGCGGTGTGGCGCTGGTGTTGTCGCTGCTGATCGCCACGTCGCTGTCCATGGTGTTCGGCGAATTGGTGCCCAAGAACCTGGCCGTCGCCCGTCCGCTGCCCACCGCCCGAATCGCGGCGGGCCCGCAGCTGATGTTCTCGCTCCTGCTGAAACCGGCCATCATCGCCACCAACGGCACCGCCAACTGGATCCTGCGACGGCTCGGTATCGAACCAGCCGACGAACTGGCGTCGGCGCGGTCTCCGCAGGAACTGGTGGCCCTGGTTCGGAACTCGGCTCGCCACGGTTCTCTGGACGCCGTGACCGCCACCCTGGTGGACCGGTCGCTGCGGTTCGGTGAACTGACCGCCGAGGAGCTCATGACTCCGCGATCCAAGATCGTCGCCCTGGACGCCGAGGAGACCGTTGCCGATCTGGTGAGCGCCGCCGCCGAGAGCGGTTACTCCCGGTTCCCGATCATCGACGGCGACCTCGACGAGACGATCGGCATCGTGCACATCAAGCAGGTCTTCGAGATCCCGCGCCCACAGCGGGGATCGACCAAACTGTCCACGCTGGCCCAGCCGGTTGCCGTGGTGCCCTCGACGCTCGATGGCGATGCGGTGTTCTCCCAGATCCGCGGTAACGGCCTGCAGACCGCACTGGTGGTCGACGAGTACGGAGGTACGGCGGGCATGGTGACCGTCGAGGATCTGATCGAGGAGATCGTGGGCGACGTCCGCGACGAGCACGACGACGCCACCCCCGACGTCGTGGAGGCCCCAGGCGGCTGGCAGGTCTCCGGCCTGCTGCGTATCGACGAGGTGGCCGCGGCCACCGGCTACCGCGCGCCCGACGGCGAGTACGACACCATCGGTGGTCTGGTGCTGCAGGAGCTGGGCCACATTCCCGAGGTCGGCGAATCGGTGAACCTGCGGGCCTTCGACTCCGACCGCCCGCTCGACGAGCCTGCCCGCTGGCGCGCCACGGTGATGGCGATGGACGGCAGGCGCATCGATCAACTCGAGCTCACCGACCTGGGGTCGAGCTCCGACGGCGGAGATGAGCGCTGATGGGTGGCGACATCTTCGGCGTGCTGCTGACCGTTTTCCTGCTGGCCGCCAACGCATTCTTCGTCGGATCGGAGTTCGCGCTGATCTCCGCGCGCCGGGACCGCCTGGAGGCGCTGGCCGAACAGGGCAAGAAGCGGGCCGTCACGGTGATCCGCGCCGGCGAGCACCTGTCACTGATGCTGGCCGGCGCACAGCTCGGCATCACCATCTGTTCGATCCTGCTGGGCCGTGTCGGAGAGCCCGCGGTGGCGCACCTGTTGGAGGGCCCGTTCGGGCTGGTCGGCATTCCGGATGCGGTGCTGCACACCGTGTCGTTCATCATCGCGCTGGCCATCGTGGTGACGCTGCACGTGCTGCTGGGCGAGATGGTGCCCAAGAACATCGCGATCGCCGGGCCCGAATCCACCGCCATGCTGCTGATCCCCGTCTACCTGGTGTACGTGCGTGCGGTGAAACCGCTCATCGCGTTCTACAACTGGTGCGCCAACATCACGCTGCGCGCTGTACGGGTTGAGCCCAAGGACGAGCTGGACATCACGGTGTCCACCGTCGAGCTGTCCGAGATGATCGCCGAATCGGTGTCCGAGGGGCTGCTCGATCCCGAAGAGCACACCCGGCTGACCAGGGCATTGCAGATCCGCAATCGTGTGGTCTCCGACGTGGCGGTGCGGCTGCCGGAGATCCGGGCCGTGCCCGTGGCGGCCGAGGGTTGCGGACCCACCATCGCCGCGGTGGAGCAGGCCCTGGTGGAGACCGGGTACTCCCGGTTCCCGGTGACCGGAGTCGACGGCATCTACATCGGCTACCTGCACATCAAGGACGTGCTTGCGCTGGGCGACGACCCCGACATCGTGGTGGACCTGTCGGTGATCCGGCCGCTGCCGCACGTCCCCGAACGGCTACCGCTGCCCGACGCGCTGTCGCGGTTGCGCCGCAGCAACAGCCACCTGGCGCTGGTCACCCAGGGCGAAGGCGGACCGAACGTACCGGTGGTGGCCATGGTGGCCCTCGAAGACCTGGTGGAGGACCTGGTGGGCACCGTGCGCGACGGAACCCACCGTGTCTGATGGCGCCGTGTGCCACGGTGTGACCCGGGTTCTGCCGGAAGCGCACTGGCGGGTCAGCGCCGATCGGCACCGCACCCGCGCCGAGGCCTTCCTCGCACCGCACCGACAGCGGGCCGCCGCCGGAGTGCCACACCCGGTGTGGGACTTCCTGTTCACCTACTACAGCCTCAAACCCCGGCAGGTGGCGCGCTGGAACCCGGGCTTCGGCGTGGTGCTCGCCGGCGGCGCAGAGTTCCTGGGCCGGGCCGGCTACGTCGCGCATCCCGACGGGGTGACCGTGAGCGCCGAGTACCTGGCCGGGCGACGCGACACCGTGACGTTCATCGCCGAACTCCTGTCCGCCACCGCCCAACGGACACCGCAACTGAACTGTTTCGGCCTGCATGAATGGGCGATGGTCTACCGCAGCACCGAGATCCGCCATGGTGCGGTGCCGCTACGCCTGGGTGCTGCGGACACCGATGCCGTGGTGGAGTCGATGCCGTTGCGCTGCACACACTTCGACGCGTTCCGCTTCTTCACCCAGGACGCCGCACCGCGTAATGCCGTCGCGCTGAGCCGGAGTTCCCAAATCGATCAAGAACAACCCGGATGCATTCATGCCGCGATGGATCTGTACAAATGGTGCGCAAAGCTGGGCCCGCTGGTGAACGGTGATCTGCTCCTGGATTGCCTGGAACTGGCGGCGGCCGCGCGGGAACTGGATATGCGGGCCAGCCCCTACGACCTCGCCGGGTACGGTTTCACACCGATCCGGATCGAGGATCCGGTGGGGCGGGCCGAGTACGTGCGTTGCCAGCGCGAGTTGTCGCAACGCGCCGCCTTGCTTCGATATTCACTGCAAGAACGCTGTGACCTGCTCCTTGATAGCGCCGCTGCGAGAACGGGCGATTACTGACGGGTAGGATGGATGGATTGCCGGCCGAGGAGGACCAATGACTGAGCGCGTGACCGTGGGCAATTTGCGGGTCGCCAAGGTGCTGCACGACTTCGTCAACAACGAGGCGTTGCCGGGCACCGATCTTGACCCGGACAGCTTCTGGGCGGGCGTGGACAAGGTCATCACCGATCTGGCACCACAGAACGCTGACCTGCTCGATCGTCGTGACGAACTGCAGGCCCAGATCGACAAGTGGCATCGCCACCGTGTCATCGAGCCGCATGATCCCGAGGCGTACAAGGCGTTCCTCACCGAAATCGGTTACCTACTACCGGAACCCGAGGATTTCACCATCACCACCTCGGGCGTCGACCCGGAGATCACCTCCACCGCCGGACCTCAGCTGGTGGTGCCGGTTCTCAATGCGCGCTTCGCCCTCAACGCGTCCAACGCACGTTGGGGCTCGCTGTACGACGCGTTGTACGGCACCGATGTCATCCCCGAGGACGACGGCGCCGAACAAGGGGCCGGGTCCGGCGGAAAATACAACCCTGTCCGCGGGACAAGGTCATCGCCTACGCCCGCAAGTTCCTCGACGACACCACCCCGCTGGAGTCCGGATCCTGGACCGATGCCACGAAGCTGACCGTCACTGACGGCACTCTGGTGGTCGCCCTAGGCGAGGACACCACCACCGGTTTGGCCACCGCGGATCAGTTCGCCGGCTACCTCGGCGAACCCGAAGCGCCCACTTCGGTGTTGCTGGCCAACCACGGCCTGCACATCGAGATCCTCGTCGACGCCGACTCCCCCATCGGGTCCACCGACTCCGCGGGCATCAAGGACGTCGTGCTGGAGTCCGCCATCACCACGATCATGGACTTCGAGGATTCGGTGGCGGCCGTCGACGCCGACGACAAGGTGCTCGGCTACCGCAACTGGCTGGGCCTCAACCGCGGCGACCTGGCCGAAGAGGTCAGCAAGGGCGGCAAGACCTTCACCCGTGTGCTCAACGCAGACCGCGTCTACACCGCACCGGACGGTAGCGAGCTCACGCTGCCCGGGCGCAGCCTGCTGTTCGTCCGCAATGTCGGTCACCTGATGACCAACGACGCGATCACCTTCAGCGTCGGTTCCGACGAAGAATCCGAGGTTCCCGAGGGCATCCTCGACGCTCTGTTCACCAGTTTGATCGGCATCCACGGCCTCAAGGAATCCGAGGAGAACGGTCCGCTGCTCAACAGCCGCACCGGCTCCATCTACATCGTCAAACCCAAGATGCACGGTCCCGACGAAGTGGCGTTCACCTGCGAGCTGTTCTCCCGCGTCGAAGACGTCCTCGGACTGCCGCAGGGCACCCTCAAGGTCGGCATCATGGACGAGGAACGCCGCACCAGCGCCAACCTCAAGGCCTGCATCAAGGCCGCCGCCGACCGTGTGGTGTTCATCAACACCGGCTTCCTGGACCGCACCGGCGACGAGATCCACACGTCGATGGAAGCCGGCCCCATGGTGCGCAAGGGCACCATGAAGGCCCAGCCGTGGATCACCGCCTACGAGAACCAGAATGTCGACATCGGCCTGGCCGCCGGCTTGTCCGGCAAAGCCCAGATCGGCAAGGGTATGTGGGCCATGCCGGATCTGATGGCCGACATGATCGAGCAGAAGATCGGCCAGCCCAAGGCCGGTGCCACCACCGCCTGGGTGCCCTCGCCGACGGCGGCCACACTGCATGCCCTGCACTACCACCAGGTCGACGTCTTCGCGGTGCAGAAGGAGTTGGAAGGCAAGACCCGCAGCACCCTCGACGAGTTGCTGACCATCCCCCTGGCCGACTCCTCGCTCACCTGGTCCCCGGATGAGATCCACCAGGAGGTCGACAACAACTGCCAGTCCATCCTCGGCTACGTGGTCCGCTGGATCGACCAGGGTGTCGGCTGCTCCAAGGTGCCCGACATCCACGACATCGCCTTGATGGAAGACCGTGCCACGCTGCGCATCTCGAGTCAGTTGCTGGCCAACTGGCTTCGCCACGGCGTGATCACCGCCGCCGATGTGCGGGCCAGCTTGGAACGCATGGCTCCGGTGGTGGACCGGCAGAACGAAGGTGACGCGGCTTACCGGCCGATGGCGCCGAACTTCGACCAGAGCATCGCCTTCGCCGCCGCCCAGGAACTGATCCTCGAAGGCGGTGCCCAGCCCAACGGCTACACCGAACCGATCCTGCACCGCCGCCGCCGCGAGTTCAAGGCAGCCGCCGGTCAATGACTAGACTCAGCGCCGGGCTCGTAACAGCCCGGCGTTGAGACTGGTTTAAGGAGAGGTGCGGTGGAGTCAGGGCATGGGTAGACACAGCAAGCCCGGGCCCGACGACGACGATGACGTCTACGTCCCGCCGGAGTACTCGGATCACGACGACTCCGAAGAAGACCGAGGCGATCCTGCAGACCGGGATGATCTTTATCGTGCCGAACCCACTTCGAGCACAACCGATTTCCGCACCCCGTCGTACGAGCCTGCGGCAGACAACGAGACCACCGCTGTCATCAGGACCACCGGGCAGACCTCGGGCGGGCACCGCAACGAGGGTGAGTGGACGGGCAGCCACCGCACCGTCACGCAGGGCAGGCGGGGTGTCAGCGTCGGTGTGATCGCCGCCCTCGTGACCGTGGTGGTGGTGGTCGGGGCAGTGATCCTGTGGCGTTTCTTCGGTGATGCCCTCGACAGCCGCCGTGATGCGGCAGCAGCCAGCTGCCTGGAGGGCGAGATGACGGTGTCGGTGGTGGCCGACCCGGCGATCGCCACCCCGCTGGGCCCGCTGGTCGAGAAGTTCAACGGCTCGGCCAGCCCGGTGGGCGATCACTGTGTCAAGGTCGCCGTTCAGCCCGCGGACTCCGACGCCGTCATCGACGGTCTGTCCAGACAGTGGCCGGGTGACCTCGGTGAGAAGCCCGCCCTGTGGATCCCCGGCAGTTCGGTGTCGCAGGCGCGCCTGTCCGCCGCCGTCGACCCGCGGACCATCACCGCCAGCACATCGCTGGTCACCTCACCGGTGGTACTGGCGGTGCGCCCCGAGCTCAAACCCGCAGTCGACGGCCGAGGTTGGGACGACCTGCCCGGGCTGCAGACCAATCCGGACGGCATCGACCTCCCGGGTTGGGGGTCGCTGCGCCTGGCCCTGCCCACCGCCGGCGACAGCGATGCCGGTTACTTGGCGGCCGAAGCTGCCGCTGCCGGCGCTCCCGATGGCGCCGCCGCGGTACGCACGCTGCGGTCCGGACAGCCCGAGCTCGCCGACAATTCGGCCGACACCGCGATGTCGGCCCTGCTGGATGCGGCCAACCCGGCCACCGCCGACGTGCACGCCGTGGCGATCACCGAACAGCAGCTGTTCACCCGCAGCACTGAGCTGCCCGACGCGGCCGAAGCCGTCGCAGCCTGGCTGCCGTCCGGTCCGGTTCCCGTCGCGGACTTCCCCGCCGTTCTGTTGGGCGGTGACTGGTTGTCCAACGAACAGGTGAGTGCGGCAAGTCAATTCGAGCGGTTCCTGCGCGACCCTGAGCAGCAGCAGGAATTGCGCGCCGCCGGCTTCCGGACCACCGAGGGCACCCCGCCGGCCACCGACGTGACTCCGTTCGCCGAGCTCTCCGAGCCGCTGTCCGTCGACGATCAGCAACGTGTCGACCTGGCCGACGCGTTGACGGCGCCGGCCACGGCACCCGTGGTGTCGATCATGCTGGACCGCTCGCTGGACCTCGGACCCCTGCGGGACGCGCTGTCCCAACGGATCGCCGCCCTGGCTCCGAACGCCGTGGTGGGGTTGACGACGTTCGACGGCGCCGCCAGCAGCACCGCCGCGGAGCCGGGGCCGCTGAGCGAGGACGCGCAGACGCTCACCGCGGCATTGGACGGCCTCACCCCCGGCGCCTCCGGTGCGGTGTCGTTCACCACGCTGCGCAACGTGCTGGGCGACGCCAGGGCCAATTTCCGACCGGACCAGCCGAACTCCGTCCTGGTGATCACCGCCGGTCCCCACACCGACCAGTCGTTGGGCTCGGACGGACTGCAGGACCTGATCCGGGCCGGTAACCCCGCACGTCCGGTGGCCGTCAACGTCATCAACGTCGGTGACGACCCCGACCGGGCTACCTGGGAAGCGGTGGCGCAGCTCAGCGGCGGCACTTACGAGAACGTGTCCAGCACGTCGTCGCCGGAATTCGGGGCGGCGGTCGACACGCTGCTCAACTGACCGGCAAGGGCCTAGGCGGGGTTGCTCGCGTGAGCTCCTCCCCGCCTCGTCCGCCCCCTCGCAAGCTGGGGGTGCCCGCACGGCGCCTCGTCGTCAGGCGAAGGCCTCCACCGGCGGGCATGAGCACACCAGGTTGCGGTCGCCGTAGGCGCCGTCGATGCGGCGCACCGGCGGCCATACCTTCGGTCGGTAGTTCTTGCCCAGCGGGTAGGCCGCCTCTTCGCGGGTGTACGGGTGTTCCCACTTGTCCACCAGCAGGCACTCGGCGGTGTGCGGAGCGTTGCGCAGCGGGTTGTCCTCGACGTTCCACTGACCCGAGGCCACCTTGTCGATCTCGGCCTTGATGGCGATCATCGCCTCGCAGAACGCGTCCACCTCGGCCAGCGATTCACTTTCGGTGGGCTCCACCATCAGCGTGCCGGCCACCGGGAAGCTCATGGTGGGCGCGTGGAAGCCGAAGTCCGCCAGGCGCTTTGCCACATCGTCGACGGTGACGCCGGTGGCCTTGGTGATGCCGCGCAGGTCCAGGATGCACTCGTGGGCCACCATGCCGTTCTCACCGGTGTAGAGCACCGGGTAGTACTCGTCCAGGCGGCGGGCGATGTAGTTGGCCGACGCGATGGCCGTCAGTGTCGCCGCCCGCAGGCCCTCGGCGCCCATCATCGCGATGTAGGCCCAGGTGATCGGCAGGATCGACGCCGAGCCGTAGGGCGCGGCGGACACCACGTGCCCGGCGGGCAGCTCGTCGGCCAGCGGGTGCCCGGGCAGGAACTCGGCGAGATGCGCGCGCACCGCCACCGGGCCGACGCCGGGGCCGCCGCCGCCGTGCGGGATGCAGAACGTCTTGTGCAGGTTGAGGTGGCTGACGTCGCCGCCGAACCTGCCGGGGCGGGCCAGGCCCACCAGGGCATTGAGGTTGGCGCCGTCGACGTAGACCTGCCCGCCGGCGTCGTGCACGGCTGCGCAGATGTCCTCGACGTCGTGTTCGTAGACGCCGTGGGTGGACGGGTAGGTGATCATCAGCGCGGCCAGGTTGTCGGCGTGCTCGGCCACCTTGACCCGCAGGTCATCCAGGTCGACGTCGCCGTTGGTGCGGCAGGCCACCACCACTACCTTCATCCCGGCCAGCGCGGCCGAGGCGGCGTTGGTGCCGTGGGCGCTGGATGGGATCAGGCAGATGTTGCGGTGGCTCTCCCCGCGGCTGGCGTGGTAGTCGTGAATGGCCAGCAGGCCCGCATACTCACCCTGCGAGCCGGCGTTGGGCTGCAGAGACACCGCGTCGTAACCGGTGATCGCCACCAGCCAGTTCTCCACGTCGGCGATCAGCGCCCGCAGCCCGGCGGTGTCCCCCGCGGGTCCGAACGGGTGCTGACGGGAGAACTCCGGCCAGGTGATGGACTCCATCTCGGCAGCGGCATTGAGCTTCATGGTGCACGAGCCCAGCGGGATCATGGTGCGATCCAGCGCCAGGTCCTTGTCGGCCAACGAGCGCAGATAGCGCATCATCGCCGTCTCGGTGCGGTAGGTGGTGAACGCCGGGTGGGTCAGGAATTCGCTTGTCCGCGTGGCGATCTCGACAGGTGCAGCATCCGCGGCGGTGACGCCGAAGGCCTGCAGCACGCTGTCCACGTGGGCGTCGGTGGTGGCCTCGTCACACGCCACCGACACGTGGTCGGCGTCCACGCGCCACAGGTTGATACCGAGGTTCTTGGCTGCGGCCACCACCTCGTCGGCGCGGCCCGGGACCGACGCCAGCACGGTGTCGAAGAAGATGCTGTGGACCACGGCGTCACCGAGGCCGGCGGCGATCCGCTCGGCGTGCGAGTGCACCCGCCGCGCGATACCGGCCAGGCCCTCGGCACCGTGGTAGCTGGCGTACATGGCGGCCATCACGGCCAGCAGCACCTGAGCGGTGCAGATGTTGCTGGTGGCCTTGTCGCGGCGAATGTGCTGCTCACGGGTCTGCAAACTCAGGCGGTAGGCCGGGGCCCCGTCTGAGTCCACCGACACCCCGACCAGACGGCCGGGCAGCTGCCGGGCGTGCTTGGAGGCGACGGCCAGGTAACCGGCGTGCGGGCCGCCGAAGCCCATCGGCACGCCGAAGCGCTGCGCACTGCCGAAGGCGACATCGGCGCCCAGGTCTCCGGGCGGGGTCAGCAGGGTCATGGCCAGCAGGTCGGCGCCGACGGCCACCAGCGCGCCGCGCTCATGGGCCGCCTCGATCACCGCGGTCCAGTCGGTGATGCGGCCGCTGGCTCCCGGCAGCTGGGTGATGACGCCGAAGAAGTCGCCCTCGGGCAGCCCGTCGCGCAGGTCGGTGGTGACGATCTCGATGCCCAGTGGCTGGGCGCGGGTGGCCAGCACCGCGGCGGTCTGAGTGAAAACGTCGGCGTCGACCACCAGCCGGGTGGCCTTGCCCCGCACCGCGCGCTGCATCAGGGTCATGGCCTCGGCGGCGGCGGTGGCCTCGTCCAGCATCGAGGCGTTGGCGATGTCGAGGCCGGTCAGGTCGGCCACCATGGTCTGGAAGTTCAGCAGCGCCTCGAGCCGGCCCTGGCTGATCTCGGGCTGATACGGCGTGTAGGCGGTGTACCAGGCGGGGTTCTCCATGATGTTGCGCAGCAGCACCGGCGGGGTCAGGGTGTCGTAGTAACCCTGCCCGATCATCGAGACGGCGACGGTGTTGCTGTCCGCCATGGCACGCAGTTGGGCCAGCGCCTGGTGTTCGGAGACCGCGGGCGGCAACACGTCGAGCCCGGGTGCCAGCCCGTCGGAGTTCAGCGCGTCGAGGATGCCCGCGGGCAGGGCCTTGGCGGCGAGCTCGTCGAGGGACTGCACCCCGATGACCCCGAGCATGGTGTCGATGTCGGCGGAACCGGGGCCGATGTGCCGGTCGGCGAATAGCGGCACACGTTCGCCGATTCCAGACGAGTAGAGGACCATGGTGTACTCCTAGGCAGGACGAGCCGGTGCGTCCTCCCCCTCTGTCGTCGACCCGCAACGGGTTGCCTGAGAGATTCGGCCCGGTCCGGGCCTTTCCCCATGGGCGGGTGCATGCACCGCTTTCCAGAGGCATCGTGGCCTGTCGCGGTCCTGGGGCCTGAGAGGTTGACGGAGAGGTGTTGCTCCTTCGGCGCCTGTGACTGGCGGCCACAGAGCTCTCCCGCGCGAGGGCGATGCGCCTGTCAGTTTAGCGCGCTGCCAGGTCCAGTGCCGTCCAGGCCAGCGCGGTCGCGCCGTCGCGCAGGGCCGCCTCGGCGCCGTCGCCCACCGCGGCGTCGGCGAACTCGCGTTGGTGGTTGACCGCGGGCAGGGAGCCGATGCCCAGGTAGGGGTGGATGGCCCGGACCAGTTGCGACACATTGCCCATGTCGGTGGACGCCGACGCCATGGCCGCAGCACCGGACGGCGGCGCGGCGGTCATGTCGCGGCCCAGCAGCGCCGCATTGGTGACGAAGTCGTCCAGGATCTCGTCGTCGGTGCGGAATTCCGAGTAAGGCGGGGATTCCAGTTCGATCTCCAGGTCGCAGCCGCTGGCGGTGGCTCCGGCCTGGAAACAGGCTCGGATGCGGGCTTCGATGCCGGTGAGCTGCGCCAGCGTCTCGGCCCGCACATACCAGCGTCCCGACGCCATGTCCGGGATGGCGTTGGGCGCCGAGCCCGCCGAGGTGACCACCCCGTGCACACGCACGGTCGACGGCAGCTGCTGGCGCAGTAGTCCGATGGCCACCTGGGCGACGGTGAAGGCGTCCGCGGCGTTGACCCCCAGATGCGGGTAGGCCCCGGCGTGGGCGCTGACGCCGCGGTAGGTGACGCGCCAGTGCGCCACCGCCATGGGCACCGCCCGTGGCGCGTCGACCGGCCCGGGATGCATCATCAACGCGGCGTCGAGCCCGTCGAACTGGCCGGCCTCCAGCATCAGGATCTTGCCTCCGCCGCCCTCCTCGGCGGGTGTGCCGAGGACGTGCACGGTCAACGTGTCGTCGAGGTCGGCGGCGCGGGTGCTCAGCGCGGCGCCGATGGCCGACGCCGCGATCAGGTTGTGTCCACAGGCGTGGCCCAGGCCCGGCAGCGCGTCGTATTCGGCGACGAAGGCGACGTGTACCGGTCCGGTGCCGGCGGTGGCGTGGAACGCGGTGTCCAGTCCACCGGC